>NZ_JAHUBR010000001.1:302756-605512 GCF_025376885.1 Pseudoruegeria sp. SHC-113 | reverse complement strand
CGATCAAAATCCGCTGGCCCGCCTGTCGCAGCCGCGCCTCTGCCGCCGCCACCAGCTTAGCGCCAAGCCGCTGCCCCTGAAGATCCGGCCGCACCGCGAGCGCAAGCATGTTCCACGTGCCCTCCGCCATGGCTTCCGGCACCGTGTAGCACAGGCCCACGGCCGCGCCGCCCATATGGCAGGTGAGCCAGAACGCTTCGCCTTCCCCAGCCAGCGCCGGTGCCAGCATTTCAGGCAGCATCTCGCTGGGGAAAAGCCCCGTCTGGTCAAGCACCCCCTGCAAGGCCGTGATATCGGCCGCAACGGTCGGTTTGATCTCTGGCTCCGCCATTGGCTTGTCCTTTCTGCCGCTCGCGCCCTTCCAAGTGATCTACAGGATCGCCAACCACGCCGCACCCAAAACCCGCGCCAAACTGCCGCCTTTTCTGCCAACGCCCCTGCTCTATCGTTTCATCGTGAAGGAGCGCAAAGCCATGCCCGAGCAAACCGAGATCCTCTACAACGCCGATTGCCCCGTGTGCAATTTCGAGATCAGCCACTACGCGGATTATGCCCGCAAGGAAGCCCTGCCGCTCACCTTCAAGGATCTCAACCGCGATGAGTTCGCCGCCTTCGGTATCACCGCCGATCAGGCCGCCCGCCGCCTGCATGTGCTCAAAGATGGCAAAGTCACCGCAGGCATCCCGGCCTTCCTGATCCTCTGGCGCGAAATGCCCCGCTATCGCTGGCTTGCCAAGCTCGTGGCCCTGCCCGGCATCTTCCAGATCTCCTGCTTCGGCTACGATTACATCCTCGCCCCGATCATCTACCGCTGGCATCTGCGTCGGCAGGCGCGCCGCTGATCCCCTTCGCCTGAAAGGCGGAGCCTGCAAACCTTCCGTGAATTTGCGCCGCATCAAAGAAGGCCAACACCCCTTGCGTCATCTCTGGGCCCGGGATAGATCACCCGCATCGGCCCTGCCGCTGCCGGGCGAACCGCATGAAAAGAATAGGTAAATGCCGCGCAGCACAGGAAAATGGAGAGCTTGGCCAATCGCCCTTCTGGCGGCGGCGCTCTGCTTTGCCCTGCTCACCAGCCTCCACGCTGCCCGCCCGATCGCCACAGGCCCCGATTTCGCTCTATCCGCCTTTTCCCCCGCCGATATCTGCGGCGGCGAAGAGGCCCATTCCGGAACGTGCCCCAGTTGCACGCTGGCACAGGCCGCGGCCACACCGCTGTTGCCCACATGCCTGGTCCGGCACTCCATCGGTCGGCGCGCAGAGATGCCGCCGCCGGACCATGTCGTGCGCCGCGCCCCCTACGAGCGGCACCGGGCCCGCGCGCCACCCCGTTTCACATGACATCCGCGCGCCGGGCAGATCCGGCGCACCCCCTCATGTGAAAGGTCAAAAAAATGAACCCCATCCGTTTCGCCCTCATCGCCGCGGCAGCGGCCTCTCTCGCCACGGGCGCTTTCGCCCATGCAACGCTGGAACAGCAGGAAGCCGCCAGCGGCAGCTACTACAAGGCCGTCATGCGCATTGGCCATGGCTGCGATGGTGCCGCCACGCAGACCGTCCGCATCTCGATCCCGGAAGGCGTGATCTCGGTCAAACCGATGCCGAAAGCCGGCTGGAGCCTTGAAACCGTCTCCGGACCCTACGCCAACACCTACGACTCCCACGGCCGCACCATCACCGAAGGGGTGAAAGAGATCGTCTGGACCGGCACCCTCGAAGATGCCCACTACGACGAATTCGTCTTCCGCGCCAAGCTGGACGGCTCGCTCGCGCCCGACACCACGCTCTATTTCGCCACGGTTCAGGAATGCACCACCGGCGAGAACGCTTGGGTCGAGATCCCGGCGGAGGGCCAGTCGCGCCACGATCTGAAATCCCCTGCACCGGGGCTTCTGATCACCGCGCCCGCCGCCCACACCCACTGAGCCAAGGCGCTTTGCGCCCCGCGCAAGCCCGGTCCCCGGATCGGGCTTGTTGCCGTTCTGCAGTCACGCAAGTCAGCCGCGCCGGGTCAGAAAGTCCTTTGCCTGCGCCGCCGTTTCAAACACATGGGGGGCCGTATCCCGGCGGAAGGTTTCGCCCAGTTTCATGCGCATGAAGGCCGAGGAGGAATAGCGGGTGACGGTACCGTAGAAGCGATCCTCCATCTCCTTCACCATCGCCGCGAAATCGGCCTCCACATCCTCGTCGATCCGTGCCCCGTCGTAATTAGCGATCACATCCACCCGGCGGTTTAGCGGCATGCAGACCTCCTCCACCCGCGCCCGGATCTGCGCCACCTCTTCCTGCGAGCGCAGGCGGAGTTTCTCGAAGTTGATGAACAGATGCCTGCCGCCATCGCCCAGCGCGATGCGGTCGGCCATGTCCAGATGCAGCAGGTCGCGGGCCAGTTCCATCGGCTCATCGGCGAAGATGCGGGCGTCCATCTCGATCACATCGCCAATGATGGGCGCAAACCCCATGTGGGGAAGGATGTCGCGCGCGATATCGATCCCCGGCGCGACCTCGGTGAGCACGACGCCCTCGCTGCGCAGCTCAAACACGCAGCGCTCCGTCACGTAGAGCACCGGCTGGCGCTTGGCGCGCGCGCCCTCGCCCGAGAAGGTGATCTGCTGCACGTGGTCGAGGAACTTCTGCGCGCGGCCCTCCTGCAGGATCCGCAGCCGTCGCCCTTCCAGCGCGATGTCGAGCCCGCCTGCAGTGAACGTGCCGGTGAACACCACCCGCCGCGCGTTCTGGGAGATGTTGATGAAGCCCCCGGCCCCGGCCAGCCGTGTGCCGAAGCGCGAGACGTTCACATGGCCGTTGCCGTCCACTTCCGCCATGCCGAGCACCGCCAGATCCAGCCCGCCGCCGTCGTAGAAATCAAACTGCTGGGATTGCGGGATGATCGCATCGGTGTTGATCGCCGCACCGAAATCCAGCCCCGAGGCCGGTTGCCCGCCCACCACGCCGGGCTCTGCCGTGAGAGTGACATGGGCGAGCATCCCCTCCTCCCCGGCCACAGCGGCCACGCCTTCGGGCATGCCGATCCCGAGGTTTACCACGCCGTTCACGGGCAGCTCGAAAGCCGCGCGGCGGGCGATGATCTTGCGCGCGTCCAGCGGGGTTTTCGCCTTTGTGCCTTCCGGTGCCCGGAACTGTCCTGCGAAGAGATGCGAATAGGCGGTGGCGTAGGTCTGCATGTGGTGCTCGGCGTCCGAAACGACGACGGCATCCACAAGCGCGCCGGGGATCACCACGTCGCGCGGGCTAAGCCCGCCGCGCGCGGCGATGCGCTCCACCTGCACGATCACGAGCCCGCCGGAGTTCTTCACCGCCATGGCTTGGGAAAGATTGTCGATCACCAGCGCCTCGCGCTCCATCGAGACATTGCCGAAAGGATCGGCCGTGGTGCCGCGCAGTAGGGCCACATGGATCGGGAAGCCGTGGTAGAAGAGCTGCTCACGGCCGCCAAGCTGCACAAGCTCCACCAGATCCTCGGTGGTGGCGGCGTTGATTTTTCCGCCCTCCACGCGTGGGTCCACGAAGGTGCCGAGCCCCACATGGCTCACCGTGCCCGCCTTGCCAGCGGCAATGTCGCGAAACATCTGGCTGATCACGCCCTGCGGCAGGTTGTAGGCCTCGATACGCCCGTCGATCGCCAGAGCGCCGACGCGCGGGATCAGGCCCCAGTGGCCACCCACGACGCGTTTGAGCAGCCCGTCCTGCCCCAGCCGGTTCAGCCCCCGCGCCTTGCCATCGCCCTGCCCGGCCGCGAAGACCAGCGTCAGATCGCGCGGCGCGCCGGTGCCTTCAAAGCGCTCGGCCACGGCTTTCAGCAGAAGATCCGGCACGCCGATACCGACGAACCCGGATGTGGTGATCGTGTCGCCGTCGTGGATCAGCGCGGCGGCGGCCTCGGCCGTGACGATCTTGTCTTTCATGAAAGCCCTCCCAAGCCCCTTACCCTGCAGAGTGCCGGGGCAGGCGGGCGCAATCAAGCGGGGATCGGTGCGATCAGCCCTGCGCCGGAGGCGCGGTTGGAGTTCACCTTCGGGTCGACCCGGTGGAACCGCAGTACTTCTTCGCCTGCCGCCCGCATCAGCCGCGCCGCGCCCTTGCCTTCTTCGCCGAGCCAGAGGCCCCAATCGGCCTCTTCAAGGATCACCGGCATCCGGTGGTGGATGCGCCCCATTGCGTCGTTCGCACCGGTGGTGACCATGGCGCAGGTGGGTGCGCGATCCTCGCCCTGGCCCCAATCCTGCCAGATCGCCGCAAAGACAAGCGGCGCTCCATCGGCGCGCTGGATGTACCACGGCAGCCGCGCGCCGCTTTCGTCCTTCGTCCATTCATAGAAGCCTGAGCAGGGGATCAGGCAGCGGCGCTCTCGGCAGGCGGCGCGGAAGGCAGGTTTCTCGGCGATGGTTTCCGCCCGCGCGTTGATCAGCAGCGGGCCGTCGGTGGGGCTTTTGTACCATGAGGGCAGGAAGCCCCAGCGCATCGCGCCGAGGCGGCGGCGTTCGCCCTCACGGCCCGTGATCACATGGATCTGCGTCGTCGGGCAGACGTTGTAATTCGGCACCTCTGGCAGCGCATTGGCGGGCGCGGCGTCAAAGAGCTGCGCCATGGCGTCCGTGGGTAGGGTGATCGCGAAACGGCCGCACATGGCGTGCTAGCGCCCCGCCTTGCGGGCGATGTCGATCTTCGCTTCCACCATGGACATATCCTTGAGGATCGCCTGCCGCTTTGTGCGATCGCCCGTGTCGCGCAGCTCTTCGCGCAGGCGGGCCAGCTCGCGGGAGAGCGAGACGAACTCCGGCACGCCGCCAGCCTCCTTCACCAGACGGTTCAGCAGCGCGTTCTCGGGATCGTCGCATCTGGGCAGCGGCTTGCCCGCGCCCTTAAGATTGTCAAACGCCCCTTCGGCTTCGGCGGCGGCGATCTTCTGGTTGATGAGGTCGATCAGCGGGTGGTCCATGGGAGGAGGGTAGCGGGTTTGAGCTGGCAGCAGAAGCCCGGAGCGAAGTTGCCGATCACTTCGCCTGTTTCGCCAGAAACAGGCACGCGTCCGCCCGCCCCATGGCGGGCGCGTTCCGCGCCCACCCGGACGGACGCTCACCGCTTGTTGTATAAAAGAAATGGGCGCCCCGATGGAGCGCCCTTCCCTTCCAGCCAAAAGGCCCGATTACTTCTGCGCGATGCGCCCGTCGGTGTAGGGCGCGTAGGGGCCCTTGCCCGTCAGGTACTCGGCCACGACATCGGCCAGATCGGGACCGTAGTCGTAAGCGTTCATGCCATCGGAGGAGAACATCTTGTAGCCGTCGCCGCCGTTGCGCACGTAGTTGTTGGTCACCACGGCGTAGGTCGCTTCGGGATCGAGCGGCACGAAGCCGTCGCCATCGGCCACCATCACCTCGGTGATGCGGCTTTCGCTCGCCACACCGGCCGGATCCCAGGTGAACTTCATGCCCGAAACCTGCGGGAAGCGGCCTGCGCCCTCTTCCACCTGGCTTACGCCGTTCTCAAGCGCGGCCAAAAGGCCCGCACCCTTGATCTGAAACGTCGACAGCGTGTTCTGGAACGGCAGCACCGTGAGCACTTCGCCCATCGTCACATCGCCTTCGTCGATGGAGGCACGCAGGCCGCCCGAGTTCGCAAAAGCGATCTGCACGCCCTGATCCTTCACGCGCTCCAGCATGGCGTCGGCCACCAGATTGCCCATGGCGCATTCCATCGCGCGGCAGACATCGCGGTTGCCTTCGATGGCGGCCCCGGCTGCGCCGACGACCTTCTGGCGGATCTCCTCAAGCGGTGCGCCCAGCTCAACGATGCGCGCCTTGGTGACAGCATCTTCCGCAACAGCGCCGTCCATCACCAGCGGCTCGCCCACGGCTTCGGTCAGGTTGCCGTCGTCATCGAAGGTCACGTTCAGCTCGCCAAGGAATTTGCCGTAGGCATAGGCCTGCACGATGGCCACGCCGTTCACCATCGTCGGGTAAGGGCCCGCCGCACGATCATTGGTGTTGGACAGGAGCGTGTTGGAGTGGCCGCCCACGATCACGTCCACGCCGGTGGTTTCGGCGGCCACGCGTTGATCGACACCGTAGCCGGAGTGGCTCAGCACGATGATCTTGTTCACACCCTCCGCCGTCAGCTTGTCCACCTCGGCCTGAACGGCCGGGACCGGATCGGAGAAGGTGATGTTCTTGCCGGGGCTGGCCAGCTCATCGGTGTTCTGCGGGGTGAGGCCGATCAGGCCGATCTTCTCGCCGCCCTGCTCGATCACCGTGGATTTCATCAGCGTATCGGCCAGCGCCGGTTCGCCCGATATATCGGCGTTGGACATCAGCACCGGGAATTCCACCGCGTCCATGAAGCCGCGCAGCACTTCGGGGCCGTCGTCGAATTCGTGGTTGCCCACCGTCATTGCGTCATAGCCGAGCTTGTTCATCATCTCGGCGGCAACCTTGCCCTTGTAGTAGGTGTAATAGAGCGTGCCCTGGAACTGATCGCCCCCGTCCACGAGGATGGAGTTGTTGGACCGCGCGCGCGCGTCCGCGACCGCCGTCACGAGGCGGGCGGAGCCGCCGAAGCATTCACCTGCGGTGTTGTCTTCCTCGGAGCAGCCCGAGTCGTATTTGGAGATCGGCTCGAAGCGGGCGTGGAAATCGTTGGTGTGCAGAATGGTCAGCGAATAATCCGCAGCCGCCATCCCGGCGGAAAGGCCGAGCGCGGCGGCGGAAGTAAGAAGCATGCGGGACAGCATTTGGGTGACTCCCTGTTTATTTTTGTCCATCTGGTCAGACTGACGCGTATCATCCAACCTGTCAAAACTATGTGACGCTTTCCGGCGGGGAATTTCGCGCCATTTTCCCGCCCCGCTTGACGGATGCCCGTTCCTTGGGCATGTGGCGGGCATGCTGATTTACAAGATCTTCCGCACCTCCGAATGGGAGGCTTTCGAGGCCGCCGGGCAAACCCTCGGCGCGCCTGTCGATCTGGCCGATGGCTTTGTGCATTTCTCCACCGCCGCGCAGGCCGCCGAAACCGCCGCGAAGCATTTCGCCAGCGAAAGTGGCCTCTGGCTGCTGGCGCTGGAGTCCGAGAGCCTTGGCGCAGCGTTGAAATGGGAGCCCTCGCGCGGCGGCGCGCTGTTTCCGCATCTTTACCGCAGCTTGCGCATCGAAGATGTGCTCTGGCACAAACCGCTGCCCCTCGTGGATGGCGTGCACCAGTTCCCGGAAGGCATGGCATGAAGCTGATCGAGACACTCGCCCTTGCGGGCCTGCACCGGCTGGATCCCGAAAAGGCCCACGGGCTGTCCATCAAGGCGCTCAACAGCGGCTTCGCGCCCCTGCCCGGCGTGGTGACCTCCGAGCGCCTGCGCACCCGGCTCGCCGGGCTCGATCTGGCGAACCCGGTGGGGCTGGCGGCGGGCTATGACAAGAACGCCGAGGCGCTTAGCCCGCTGGCGCGCGCCGGGTTCGGCTTTGTCGAGGTGGGCGCGGCCACGCCCCGCCCGCAGCCCGGCAATCCAAAGCCGCGCCTCTTCCGCCTCACCGAAGATGAGGCCGTGATCAACCGCTTCGGCTTCAACAACGAGGGCATGGAGGCGATAGGCAGTCGCCTTGCCGTGCGCCCGAAAGACATGGTGCTGGGCCTGAACCTCGGCGCCAACAAGGACAGCGCGGATCGCGCGGCGGACTACAGCCAAGTGCTGGCCCATTGCGCCGCGCATCTGGATTTCGCCACCGTCAACGTCTCCTCCCCCAACACCGAGAAGCTGCGCGATCTGCAAGGCAAGGCGGCGCTCACCGCGCTGCTCACAGGCGTGATGGAGACGCGGGACGCCTTGGCGCGTCCGATCCCGGTGTTCCTCAAGATCGCGCCGGATCTGAGCGAGGCCGAGATCGCCGATGTCGCCGCCGTGGCCGCCGAATGCCGCGTGGATGCGGTGATCGCGACGAACACAACGCTGTCGCGCGACGGGCTGACGAGCGCTCACAAGGACGAGGCCGGGGGGCTTTCCGGCAAGCCGCTGTTTGAGAAATCCACCCGCGTGCTGGCGCGGCTGTCGGCGGAGACCGGCGGCGCGGTGCCGCTCATTGGCGTTGGCGGGATCGACAGCGCCGAGGCCGCCTATCAGAAGATCCGCGCCGGGGCCTCTGCGGTGCAGATCTATTCGGCGATGGTTTACAAGGGGCTCGGGCTGGTGGCCGAGGTGGCGCGCGGGCTTGACGCCTGCCTTGCGCGCGATGGCTTTGCCACGGTGGCCGAGGCCGTGGGCACCGGCCGGGAGGCGTGGCTGTGAGCGTTGTCATCTGGCATAACCCGCGCTGCAGCAAATCCCGCCAGACCTTGGCCTTGCTGGAAGAGGCCGGCCATGCGCCGGAGGTACGGCTCTACCTGAAAGACGGCCCGAGCGCTGCGGAGGTGGACGCTCTGCAGGCCGCCCTTGGCCTGCCGCTCTCCGCGATGATGCGCGTGAAGGATGCGGCCTTCAAAGAGGCCGGCCTGAATGCGGAGAGCGCCGAGGCAGATCTGCGCGCAGCGCTTCTGGCCAATCCAGTGCTGCTAGAGCGGCCTATCGTTGTGGTCGGTGAAAAGGCTGCGATCGGGCGGCCGCCAGAGCAAGTGCTGACGCTCTTCTAAAGCGGTGAGCGTTCGCCTGGGTGGGCGCGGAACGCGCCCGCCTTGGGGCGGGCGGACGCGTGCCTGTTTCTGGCGAAACAGGCGTTCAATTTCTGGCCGCCGCCTCCAGCGCCGGATAGCGCAGGCCCAGTGTCAGCCCGCGGGCAAGGAAGGAAATCAGCAGCGCGGCCCAGAGCCCGTGGTTGCCCAGTGTCGGCAAAAACAGGGCGACCGATGCGAAATAAATCACCGCGCTCACGATCATCATGTTGCGCATGTCCCGCGTGCGGGTCGCGCCGATGAAGATGCCGTCCAGCATCCAGCAGGCCAGCCCCACCAGCGGCGCGGCGACCATGTAGCCAAGGTAGATCCGCGCCTCCGTGCGCACCTCGGGCGCGGTTGTCATCACGTCGATGATCGCCCCGCCAAAGAGCGCGAAACAGGCCGAGAGCAGCAGCACGCAGGCCAGCCCCCACTGGCTCGTCATCACCGCCGCGCGGCGCAGACGGGGCGCAGCCTTCGCCCCCATCGCCTGCCCTACCAGCGCCTCGGCGGCGAAGGCAAAGCCATCGAGCGCATAGGCCGTGATGTGCAGGAACTGCAGCAGGATCTGGTTCGCCGCCAGCGGCACGTCGCCCAGATCGGCTCCGAAGAAGAGGAACGAGACAAAGATCGCCTGAAGCAGCACCGAGCGGACAAGGATGTCGCCGTTGACACTCGCCATGTGGCGCAGGCGGGCGGCATCGAAAATCCGCGCCCACGCCCTCCACGCGCGGCCCGCGAAAGCCTCCCGGCAGCACAAGAGCCCCAGCGCCAGCCCGCTCCATTCCGCCAGAAACGTGGCGAAGGCCACGCCCTGCACGCCCCAGCCCAGCCCAAGCACGAACCAAAGATCGAGCCCGATGTTCACCCCGTTCATCCAGAGCTGGATCAGCAGCACCGCCCGTGTACGCTCCGCTGCGATCAGCCAGCCGGTGATACCGTAAAGCGCGATGGTGGCCGGGGCGGACCAGATTCGGATCGCCATATAGTCCCGCGCCAAGGCCTCCACCTCGGCGGAGGCCGGGGCCACGCGGAACGCGCCCGCAAACAGCAGCGCCTGACCTAAGATCATCACCACGCCGGCGCTCAGGCCAATCAGCAACGCGCGCATCAGGAGCGCCACGTATTCCGGCCTGTCCTCGGCCCCCAGAGCCTGACTGGCCAGCCCCGTGGTGCCCATGCGCAGGAAGCCGAAGATCCAGTAGATCGCGCCAAGGATCACCGCGCCGATGCCCACAGCCCCGATGGGCGCGGCCTCGCCGATCTGGCCCACCACGCCGGTATCGACCGCGCCAAGGATCGGCACCGTGGCGTTGGACAGCACGATGGGCACCGCGATCTGCAGCACCCGGCGGTGGGTCAGCGGTGCCTTGGGGCTGCCGGTTGCCTCACTCATCCCGCGCGGGCATCAGGAAATGGCCCGTGGCCTGCGCAAAGAGCTTCTCGCGGTGATCCTGCCACGCCTCGACGTGAACGGAGGCATAGCGCCGCCCGAAGCGGTTGATCCGGGCGCGCGCATAGGCATCGCGCGGCAGGCCTGAACGCAGGTAATCGATGGAGAAATCGATCGTCTTGGGCAGACGCGGCATGGTTTCGGGCGTCAGGGCCGATGCGTCGATCTCGCCGCTTTCGATGTCTTCCCAGAAAAAACGCCACGACAGCTCGATCACCGCCACGGTTTCCATGAAGGCCGCCGTCGCGCCGCCGTGCAGCGCGGGCAGAACCGGGTTGCCGATCAGGTGATCGCTGTAGCGCATGATGCCGGTCAGCTCGTCGCCGTGGCGGTCGAACTCCACGCCCAGAAACTCGATATAGGGAATGGCATTCACCAACGCCTTCAGCGCGGCCTCGCGGCGCTGCTTGATCACGTGAAGCGGCTCTACGGGCTTGCGGCTCATCAATTCTTCCCCTTCACGTTGGAGAGCGTGAACACGCCGTTGGCCGCGGCCACCGGGCGCGAGGTGTCGGCGTCCCATGCGGTCGCGCGCACGAAGGCGGCGCTGCGGGTCATCAGGTGGCAATGGGCCTCGCACAGGAGGGTTTCCCCCGGCGTTGCGGGGCGGAAATAATCGATCCGCAGGTCCAGCGTGGCCGTGGTGATCGGCGCTTTCGGGTGGCTGATCACGGCCGCGCCGCAGCAGGTGTCCATCAGCGCCGACACGGCCCCGCCATGCATCACACCGGTGCGCGGATCGCCCACAAGGCGGGAATCATAGGGCATGGTGATGCGCACGATGCCGGGCTCAACATCCTTCATCACCATTCCCAGCGCGCGCGAATGGGGAATGGCGTTGATGAACTGCGAGGCGATCTCGGCCCGGCTTGGTTTTGTGCTGTCAGAGGCCATCGGCTGCCTTTCCCTTCCCGTCACGTCCACCCATTTATTGGCCCTGCGGAAAACCGCCGCAAGCCTCAAATGCCCCGCCGATCCGGCGCGCCTTGCCGATTGCACCCGCGCCGCGAAGCCATTACGTTGGCGTCAGGGAGACATGGTGCCTATGACCGAAACACGCCTTTCCTTCAAAGAGATGTGCGCGAAGTTCGACGTAACCCCGCGCACCCTGAGGTATTACGAGTACATCGAGCTTCTGCGCCCGGAAAAAGAGGGACGAAGCCGGTTTTACACCCCCCGCGAGGTGGCCCGGATGACGCTGATCCTGCGAGGGCGGCGCTTTGGGTTCAGCCTCGAAGAAATCCGCCAATGGCTCCTGATTTACGAGGAGAAAGGCACCGGGGCTCAGATGGAGGCCTGGATCGAACTGGCCGACAGGCAGCTTGCGGAACTGGCCGAGCAGAAGGCGCAACTCGATGCCACGATAGGCGAGTTGCAGGCCCTGCGCGACGATGTTGCCAAGCAGGCTGGCGGCTGAACCATCGGCTTCGCCGGGTTCGGCACGAAGCGTCACGCCCCAGTGACGTGGCGTAATCGCGCAACCGGCGGCGCAGGCATCTTGCCCTTTGCGTCAAGGTGCACGACTTCGGGGAAACCACCGAAACACACGATTGGGGAGACAACCGCGTGACCGACGATTTCATGACCATCCGCGAAATGTGCGATGAATTCGGCGTGACGGCGCGCGCGCTGCGTTTCTACGAATCCAAGGAGCTTCTCGCCCCTTACCGCGAAGGCCAGCGCCGCCTCTACAACAAGACGGACCGCGCCCGCCTCAAGCTGATCCTGCGCGGCAAGCGCTTTGGCTTCAGCCTTGAAGAGATCCGGCAGCTGCTGGAGCTCTACAACGTGGCGGACTCGCAGCACGTGCAGATCCGGCGCACGATGGAAGTGGGCTACCGCCGCCTTGCGGATATGGAAGCCCAGCGCGACGAGCTGACCGCCGCCATCGGCGATCTGAAAGCCCGCCTCGAATGGGGCGAAGCGCAGCTCGCCAAGGAAGACGCCAAATCCGCCGGCTAAGCGCCCGGACTTGCTTGGCCCCGCTTCGGCGTGTTTTCCCCTGTCGTTTCTCCTGCGCATCGGCTTTAGTGTGCAGGTGAACGATCAACGGGAAGAACCATGCCGAAGCGCCTGCGGCTCACCCGCCGCTTTCCGGTCGCCCTGACCGAAACCGCCTATCGCACCCTGCGCCGCTTCTCGGCCGAAGCCGGGCTGAGCCAGGACGAAGCGCTCGTCTTCCTGCTTGAGAATTTCAACAGCGTGACCGACGAGGAAACGCTGCCCCACCGGCTGCGCCTGTTTCAGGCCGAGCTGGCCTCCCGCAAGAGCTGACGAAAAGGCACTTTTCCAAAATGACACTGAAACTGCATTGCTTCGGCGAGAGCGGCCATTCCTACAAGGCTGCGCTGACACTTGAACTCACGGGCCTCGACTGGGAGCCCGTGTTCGTGGATTTCTTCAACGGCGAGGCCCGCAGTGAAGGCTACAAGGGCCTGAACGAAATGGGCGAGGCCCCGGTTCTGATCGATGAAGAGGCCGGCATCACCCTGACGCAATCCGGCGTGATTCAGGATTACCTCGTGGAGAAAACCGGCAAATTCGGCGGTGCAACGCCGGAAGAACGCCGCGAGATCCTGCGCTGGATCCTCTGGGACAACCACAAGATGTCGAGCCAGGCCGGGGTGACGCGCTTCCTGATGAACTTCCTGCCGGAGGACAAACGCCCCGCCGAAGTCATCGGCTTTCTTCAGGGCCGCCTGAAAGGCGCGCTCACGGTGCTGGAGGCCCATCTTGAGGGCCGCGACTGGATCGTGGCCGACAAGCCCACCATCGCGGATTTCACCTGCTGCAGCTATCTTTACTACCCGGAAGAATTCAGCTTCAACCGCGCGGATTGGCCCAATATCGACCGCTGGCTGACCAACATCTCCAGCCTGCCGGGCTGGAAGGCACCCTATGATCTGATGCCCGGCAATCCGGGCGACCGCGCCTGAGCACAGGCCATGCAAAACGCCCGGCCCTGGTTTTTCCGGGTCCGGGCGCTGAAAATCCGCTCGACGGGCACTCGCCAAAGGCCCGCACGAGGGGCGCGGGCCTGAAAAACGTGCGGTGAGCCCTCTTAGATCGGGCGGGCGTTCTGAGTACGGAAATCCTCGGCTTCGCGCTCGATGAAATCCGACAGCAGGCAGGCCTGCGTCAGCGGCAGCGGCTCGTAGCGGTTCTCACCTTCCGCTGTCAGCAGATCGCTTTGCGCGGCGGCGGGGCAATGGAACAAGGCCCCGATGTTGGCGAAAACGATCTGGTCGGTTTCGAAGTGCAGCGTGATCACTTCCAACACCCGGTGCGGGCGGATGCGGCGGATGCCCGACACCCCTTCCAGCGCCAACGCCGGGATCAAGGCGAAGGGATCGCCCAGAACTTCCTCGGCGGTGTCGGATTCGATCAGCACGTTCTGATCGGGCAGCAGGAACATCGGATCCTGATTGCCCAGCGCGCCGGTGGGCACGCGCAGCGGCCACTGCTCTTTCGGGCAGGCCGCCGTTCCCTTCCAGAGCGTTTCGCGCTCCACGCGGACGACCGGCTGCATGCCGCCGTCAAAAGTGAGTACCTTGTCCCCCACGTCGATTGCCTCGACGGGGCGCCAGCCGAGCGTGCTGGCGACTTTCGTTCCACTCACGAGGCCAGCGGTGCGGGCAGGTGCAGTGCCCAGTTCACCGGCGGCTTCGGAACTGTCGGACCGCCCGAGGGGAGTCCTTTTCATCAGTTTCTTAAATCCAAACATGTGCGTAGCCTTTGATCGGGAGGTGCAGTCATCCCTCGTTAACCATCAAGCCTGATTGTCGGGACGGAACTTCGGCCCATCTCTGGCAAAAAAAGGGCATTATGCCCGGTTCTGGAGTAAAAACGCCTGTAGGGGCGGGATTGTCGCCAATCGCACCCACAACTCACGGGTGAGTTCCCGTCAAGTGACGCTACGTGAAAACATATCCGAATCGTCCAATATCCACCGCGCAGAGCCGGGCCACGAGGGCGGCATCGGCTTCGGAATAATAGGCCCGGTAGTCGCGCCCACGCCTCGAAGCGTTCTCCGAGGGAAGCGGGCGCAGGGAAAAGCCCAGATGGGCTTCGAGCGCCAGAAGATCCTCGTCCAGATGTTCCAGACGGATGAATTTGGAGCAACATTCCCGCCCGCGTGCATCCGTCACGTAGTGGCCATAGGGCGTTTGCAGCAGCGAAGCGCGGGTCTGCGGGTGGTTCAGGAACGGGCTGAACTCAAGGGATTTCGCCAGCCCCACGGCGGGGTGGTCAAAGCTCTGCGTCTGCAACCAGTGGTAATAGCTCACCGCCCTGTCCCACGGGTTGCGCACCAGCGTGCAGATGAACAGCGCGTCGATCTCCTCGGCGGTGATGAGCCCGTCCAGATCGGCCAGCGTGGAGTGCTTCCAGAGCCGCCCCTTGGTGGAAAGCCCCTTCTGCCGCTTGCGCCGGTTCACCGCCTTGGGCGTGTCGCCCACGAGGATATCGTCCTTCATCGCCCGCGCCTCCAGCGCCAACGCCAGCGAGGTGCCCCCGGTTTTCGGGATGTGGATGAAGAGCAGCCCTCGGCCGCGGGAGAGGATCATGCGGCCACCGTAAAGCAGCCGCACGCGCCCCGGAAGAGCCATCCGCAGCGCTCTGGCGGGATTGGCGGATTGTGAAGCGCAGATGTTGCGTCTATCCTGCGCCCAACAACAAGCAGTCGCAGGCACCACCCAACATATGACGGCCCTCACCAAATATCAGAGGCTGGAAACCACTGGGATCTGGAAACCCGGCGCCGATGCCCAGCGGCGGGATGTGGTTGTTTCCTTCGGCAACGCGACGCTCGTGCTCTCCAACGCCGCCGATCAGCCCCTGACGCATTGGTCCCTTGCGGCCATCGAGCGGCTCAATCCTGGCGAACGCCCCGCGCTCTACGCGCCTGATGCCGAGGGCAGCGAAACGCTGGAGATCGAAGACGCCGATATGATCGAGGCCATCGGGCAGGTGCGGCAGGCCATCGCGCGCAGCCGCCCGCATCCGGGCCGCCTGAGGGGCATGATCATCGGCGGCCTCTCGCTGGCCATCCTGCTGCTGAGCGTCTTCTGGCTGCCCGACGCGCTGACGCGCTACGCAGGCACCATCGTGCCCGCCGCCAAGCGCGCGGATGTGGGCGAGAAGCTCCTGAACCGGCTCGTGCGGCTCTCGGGCGCGCCCTGCGATGGCACCTATGGCGTCAAGGCGCTGAACCGGCTGCGCGAAAACGTGTTAGGGCCGAATGACAAGCTCGTGGTGCTGCCCGGCGGTGTGCGCAACACGGTGCATCTGCCCGGCGGCTATATCGTGATGAACCGTGCGCTGGTGGAGGATCCGGAGGATCCGGCGGTGACGGCGGGCTACCTGCTGGCCGAGGCCGAGCGCCGCGCCGCGCAGGATACGATGGAGGAGCTTCTGGAAGCCGCCGGCCTGCGCGCCACGCTGCACCTGATGACAACCGGCGACATCGCGCCCGAGGTGCTGGATGCATTTGCCGAAACGCTGCTGATCGCCGAACCCGATCCGGTGCCCACAGAGGCCCTGCTGGCCCGTTTCGCCGCGCGCGGCATCTCCAGCACGCCCTATGCCTACGCGGTGGATATTTCCGGTGAAACGACCCTGCCCCTGATCGAGGCCGATCCGATGCGCGGTCAGGACACAAAGCCCGTTCTGACCGACGGGCAATGGATCAGCCTGCAGGCGATCTGCGGCGAGTAACGCCGGCTACAGAATGCCCTGCTCGGCGTCTTCCACGCTGATCCCCAGCGCGTCCAGCCCGTCTTCGAGGAAGTCCGACAGCAGCGGCACGCCCAGCAGGTAATCGTCTGTCGGCCCCGTGGCCTCGGCCCGCGCGGTGGCGATGGCCTCCTCCAGCTCGCTGGCATCGAAACTGTCACGCCCGATCCACATGACGGCCACAAGGCTCGCCTGCTCGTCCTCGTTGAGGCCCCGGATGAATTCCCGCAGCTCGGCCTCGGTGGCATCGCCGCTGCGGCTTTCAAGGATCGAGTCACTGTCGCGCGAGTCGCCGGGGCCGTCCCAGCGGGCAACCTTGGAGTCAAACTCGCGCGCCCGCACGATCACCTGGGCGACTTTTTCGGGGGCAATCTGAAGGGGCATATTCTGTCCAATCTGTACAAGGCCTCGGGAGCGCTTTGTCCGTTTTGTACAGGCAGGATAGCGGCGCACCATGATCCGGATCAAGCCGTGACACAGGTCAGCCGCAGCAGCCATCGCCTGACTGGACGGGCGGACAAGGCACCGATCCGTAAGAGCAGTACACGCAGCAGTCGCCCGGCTTGGGCTTCAGCAACACCTTGCAAGTGGGGCATTCGTAGAACCATTGGCAGCAGTCCGTCGGCATGACGTTTCCTGTGCGGTGGCCGCAGGCAGGGCATGTGAGAACGCTCTCAAGGATCGGGGCGGAATCTGGCATCACCTAGGATGCTACAGGATCCGGCCCCGGTTTTCATCCCCGGCTACGCGCCCGGCCCGATCACAACGTTTGAAACAGCCTCCTCCGCCTGCAGCTCCTCGAAATCGAAATTGTCCAGCCGTGCGGCGCGGCGGCCGGCTTTCTCGGCGCTGATCTTGATCTCGGAGATGTCCTTGGCGGCCTGACCGAAGTGGCGGTCGAGGTTTTCGACGCGGGTGCCGAGGCGGTCCACATCGGCGTGCAGGAGGTTCAGCTCCTTGCGGATGTGGCTGGCCTGCTGGCGCATCCGGGCATCCTTGAGCACCGCGCGCATGGTGTTGAGCGTGGCCATGCAGGTGGTGGGCGACACGATCCAGACGCGCGCCGCGAAGCCTTCTCGCACCAACTCGGGGAAGTTCGCATGCAGCTCGGCGTAGACGGCCTCGCTCGGCAGGAACATCAGCGCGCCATCAGCGGTTTCGCCTTCGATGATGTATTTCTCGCTGATGTCCTTGATGTGTTTCTTCACCGAGGTGCGCAGCATCCTTGCGGCCTCCTGCACCTGCGCCGGGGTCTCGGCGCGGCGCAGGGCCTCGTAGGCCTCCAGCGGAAACTTGCTGTCGATCACGATGGGGCCCGGCGGGTTGGGCAGGTGGATCAGGCAGTCGGCCCGTTTGCCGTTGGAGAGCGTCACCTGCAGGCCGAAACTGTCCTTCGGGAGCGCCTTAGAGACGATGTCGGTCAACTGGATCTCCCCGAAGGCCCCGCGCGTCTGCTTGTTGGAGAGGATGTCCTGCAGGCTCAGTACGTTGCCGGAGAGTTTCTCGATGTTCTCCTGCGCCTTGTCGATGGTTTGCAGACGCTCCTGCAGCGCGGTGAGCGAGGTGGCGGTGGCCTTGGCCGAGCCCTGCAGGGAGGCGTTCATCTTCTCCTGCACCTCGGCGAGGCTGCGGGAGGTGGCGAGCTGGATATTGGCGAGGTTCTCCTTCATCTGCAGCTGGCTCTGGGTCAGGCTCTCCTGCATCTGGAGTTGCACCGTGGCGAGGTTCTCGCCGGTGCTGCGCTGCACACGGGCGAGGTTTTCGTTGACGTTGAGCTGCACCTCGCCAAGGCGCTGCTCCATCAGGTTCATCAGCTGCGCCTGGCTCACCTGCTGGTTCTGCGACACGCTCGAGAGGCTGCCGGCGAGGTTGGACTGGCCTTGCGAAAGCTGCTCCACGCGCTGGCCCATGTGGCCCATTTGCCGGGCCAGCGGCTCCATCAGCCGCGCCGAGCGCCCCGCTGCGCGCACCGAAGCGATGAGCAGGCCCAGCACGATCAGCGCGGCGAGCCCCACGCCGAGCAGGAGCGGATCAGAGAGGGAGAGGGTGGTGTCGCCGAGTTGAATCATGGGGTTTGGTCTTTTGACTTTGGACAGATGCGCTAGACGCGGAGAGGGCAGCCACAGGCCGCCAGGTGGGGGTGAAGCCCCCGCCCGGGGGGGGGGGCGGCCGGGGGCTGCCCGGCGTGCCGCCGGGCGAAGGCTTAATCGACGCGCCGCCTCATGTCCGGCCAAACAGCCGCTCGATATCGGCGAGCTTCAGCTCCACGTAGGTGGGGCGGCCATGGTTGCACTGGCCGGAATGGGGTGTGGCTTCCATCTCGCGCAAGAGCGCGTTCATCTCTTCCGCGCGCATCCGGCGGCCGGAGCGGATGGAGCCGTGGCAGGCCACGCGCGACAGGATCGCCTCGATGCGCGCCTGCAGGGTGAGGCTTTCGCCAAGGTCATCAAGCTCATCCAGAATGTCGCGCAGCATGGCTTCGGCATTCACCTCGCCCAGAAGCGCAGGCGTTTCGCGTACGGCCACGGCATTGCCGCCGAAGGGCTCTATGGTGAGGCCGAAACGCGCCAATTCCTCTGTGTGCTCCAGCAGCGCGGCGCGGTCATGCTCGGAAAGCTCCACGATCTCCGGGATCAGCAGCGCCTGCGCGGCAACGCCGTTCTCCGCCATCTGCTTCTTCAGCTTCTCGTACACAAGCCGCTCATGGGCCGCGTGCTGATCGACGATCACCATGCCATCGCCTGTTTGCGCGATGATGTAATTCTCATGCACCTGCGCGCGGGCGGCCCCCAGCGGCAGGGCAGCGGGATCGCTTTCAGGGGCGGGCTCGATCACCTCTTCCACGCGGGCCGAGGGGGACGCGAAGCTTTCGGAGAAGCCCGGCATCGGGGCGGGGGCCTGCGCGAAGTAACTTAAGGAACGGGCCGCCTGCGAGGGGCGGTCCATCTGGTAGACACGCGGCGCGGCGGGTGTTTCGGGGCGGAAAGCGCCCAGCGTGGCCCCGGCCACAGTGGTGGAGGCGCGATGGCCTGCCGTCGCCAGCGCGTGGCGCAGGCCCGACACCAGAAGCCCGCGGGGGATGCCGGGATCGCGGAAGCGCACCTCGGATTTCGCCGGGTGCACGTTCACATCCACCAGATGCGGATCGCAGGTCAGGAAGAGCACCGCCGCCGGGTGGCGGTCGCGGCTGAGGAAGTCGAAATAGGCGGCCCGGAGCGCGCCGTAGAGCATCTTGTCCTTCACCGGGCGGCCGTTGACGAAGAGATACTGCGCCACGGCAGAACCGCGCGAATAGGTCGGCAGGGCGGCGTAGCCGGTGAGCGCGATGCCATCGCGCTCGGCCTCGATGCGCAGGGCGTTCTCGGCGAACTCCGCGCCGAGGATGCGGCGCAGACGATTGTGCAGAGCATCGAACAGATCACCGTTCTCGGGCTCGGTCCGGAATACCGTTCGCCCCTCGCCGCCGCCGGAGACATCGCGCAGGGTGAAGCCGACGAAAGGCTCCGCCATGGCGAGCCGCTTCACCACGTCGCCGATGGCCTGCGCCTCGGCGCGGTCGGTGCGCATGAACTTCAGCCGCGCGGGCGTGGCGTAGAAGAGATCCTTCAGCTCCACCACTGTGCCTTGCGAGAGCGCCGCCGGTTTCACCGGCTCAAGTCGCCCACCGGCCACGCGGATCACCGCGGCCTCCTCGCCTTTGGCGCGGGTG
The DNA here is from genome assembly GCF_025376885.1 of Pseudoruegeria sp. SHC-113. NCBI lineage: Bacteria > Pseudomonadati > Pseudomonadota > Alphaproteobacteria > Rhodobacterales > Roseobacteraceae > Pseudoruegeria > Pseudoruegeria sp. SHC-113. Next base: position 585,962 of record NZ_JAHUBR010000001.1, on the reverse strand, counting down.
GTGATTGTGAGCCTGCCCACAGCGCCGAGCGAGGGCAGCGCCTCGCCCCGGAAGCCAAAGGAGTGGATGTCCAGCAGGTCGGAGCCGTCGATCTTGGAGGTGGCGTGGCGGGAGAGCGCGAGCGGCAGATCATCCGGCGCCATGCCGTGGCCATCGTCGGTGACGCGGATCAGGGTCTTGCCGCCATCGGCAAAGGCCACCTCGATTCGGCGCGCACCGGCATCGAGCGCGTTTTCCACCAGTTCCTTCACGGCGGAGGCCGGACGCTCCACCACTTCGCCCGCCGCGATCCGGTTGATCGCGGTTTCATCGAGCTGGCGGATCTCGGGCCGCTTCTTGGCGCTTATGTGGGGGGTGAAGGAGTTCATACTACAAGAAGTAGCATGTGAAGGCGCGATTCTGCCAGTGGGCATAAGTAAGGGTTTTCAAGTTGAATGAGGGCAGCGCCGTCCCGCGGGGTGGCGTGAAGCGCCGCCCCATGGGGGCGGGACGGCGCTGCCCGGCGTGCCGCCGGGCAAAGAAGGTCAATTCGTCGTCTCAAGCCCCTCCGGCTCGCCCACCACCACGAAATGCAGCGCATCGGCGTCCAGCAGGCGTTTGGCGACACGGGCCACATCCGCCTGCGTCACCGCCTCGACCTTGTCGTTGCGGGTCGCGATGTAGTCGATCGGCAGGCCTTGCGTCTGCATCCCAACGATGATGTTTGCGATGGTGCCATTACCGTCGAACCGCAGCGGATAAGCGCCGGTGAGATAGGTCTTGGCGTTGTCCAATTCCTCCTCACTCACGCCCTCTTCGGCCATCCGTCGCCACTCCGCACGGATCACCTCGATGGCTTCGGCCACGGCTTCATTGCCCGAGGCCACCTGCCCCTGCACGGTTTCGGCGTGGTCCATCGGCACGAGGAAGGTGGAGATGCCGTAGGTCAGCCCGCGCTTCTCCCGCACCTCCTCCATCAATCGCGAAGAAAAGCCCCCGGCCCCGAGGATCTGGTTCATCACGAAAGCGGCGAAGAAATCCTCATCGTCGCGCTTGATGCCTTCGTGGCCGAAGATCACCACCGATTGCGGCGTCGGGAAGGGCACAACGGTGACACCGCCTTCTAGCGCAAACTCCGCTTCGCCAACCTGCGGCGCACCGGTTTCGGGAAGGTCCGACAGCAATGCATCCATCAAGGCCGATAGCTCTTCGGGCGTGATATCACCCACCGCGCCCACGAAGACGCGGTCCTTCGCGATCACGCGGTCGCGCGCTTCAAACATGTCCTCGCGGGTCAGCGCGGCGATGCTCTCCAGCGTGCCGTCACGCGACGTGGCATAGGGGTGATCGCCAAAGGCCAGGGCATCGAAGGTGCTTGCTGCGATGGAATTGGGATCCTTCTCGTCGCTCTGGATGATGCTCACGACCTGCGCGCGCACGCGGTCCAGCGCCTCCTGATCGAAGCGGGTTTCCACCAGCGCCTTGCGCAGCAGCGCCACGGCCTCGTCCCGGTTTTCCGTCAGGAACTGGGCGGACACCGTGAGCGTGTCGTCGTAAACGTCAAAGCCGTAGCTCGACGCCAGCGCCTCGCGCGCCTCGGCAAAGCCGCGCGCGTCCAGATCGCCCGCCCCTTCCTCCAGAAGGCCCGTCATCAGGTTCACCGCCCCGCGCTTGCCTTCCGGATCAAGGTTCGCCCCGCCTTCGAAGCGCAGCTCAAGGCTGACGAAAGGGTTGCTGTGCTCTTCCACCAGCCAGGCGGTGAAGCCGCCTTCGCTGGTCACTTCCTGGATTTCCACCGCCGCGCGGGCGGGCAGCGCCAGAACAAGCGCCGCTGTCGCGGCCAGAACCATGCGCATCATCATTGGGTGACCTCCTCCGCCGCTTCTTCGCGCATCAGCCAGCCGGTGACGGCCCTGCGCTTATCAAACACCGCCTTCGCGGCATCGATCACATCTTCCTCGGTGACAGCCATCAGCACGTCGGGCCAGGCCTGCACGTCTTCCACGGTGAGCCCGGTGGTGAGCGCCATACCGTAGCGGCGGGCAGCGGACTGCACATCGTCGCGGGCGTAGATTTCAGACGCCTTGATCTGCGTCTTGATCCGCTCAAATTGAGCCGGGTCCACGCCTTCCTCAATGAACGCCTCAATCGCGCCGTCCAGCGCCTCTTCGGCCTCCTGTAGCGAGACACCTTCCTGCGGCACGATCACAAGGCCGAAGCTCGCATCATCCAGCGTGCCGCCGTCGTAGAAGGCCGCCGTGTAAAGCGCGGTTTGCTCTTCGAACTGTAGCTTCCGGGCCAGCACGGAGGTGGTGGAATTGCCGCCCAACAGGCTGGCCAGCAGGGTGAGCGCGGCGGCTTCCTGCTGATCGCCCGCCTTGCGCTGCGGCGCGAGGTAGCTGCGGGTCACATAGGGCTGGGAGACACGCGGGTCGCTGAAGGTGAGGCGGCGCTCGGAGAGTTGTGGCGGCTCCTGCGGGCGGGCGCGCTCGGGCAGGCCTTCGGTCGGCGCGATGGGGCCGTAATAGGTTTCGGCGAGGCGGCGGACCTCCTCCGGGTCCACGTCCCCGGCGACGATCAGAATCGCATTGTTGGGGGCATAGAAGCGCTCGTAGAAGGTGAGCGCGTCCTCCATGTCGAGCGTCTCCATCTCGTGACGCCAGCCGATGATCGGGATGCCGTAGGGGTGGTTGAGGTACTGCGCGGCGCGGCGCTGCTCGCCGAAGAGCGCGCCGGGTTCGCTGTCGGTGCGCTGGTTGCGCTCTTCAAGGATCACCTGCCGTTCGGTGAGGATGTCCTCCTCGGTGAGGCGGATATTGCGCATCCGGTTGCTTTCCATCTCCATCATCAGCTCAAGGCGGTCGGCGGCGATGCGCTGGAAATAGGCGGTGTAATCCCAGCTGGTGAAGGCGTTGTCGGTGCCACCATTGGCGGCCACGATGCGGGAGAACTCGCCCGCTTCCAGCTTGTCGGTGCCCTTGAACAGCAGGTGTTCGAGGAAATGGGCGATACCCGAGGTGCCCGGCGGCTCATCGGCCGCGCCCGCGCGGTACCAGACCATCTGCACAGCGACCGGGGCGCGGTGATCTTCGAGCACCAGCACGTCCATGCCATTGTCGAGGGTGAAGGTGGTGACATTCTCGTCCGCGAAGAGCGGCGCGGCCCATGTGCCGAGGAACAGCACGCAGGCGGAAAGGATTCGGCGCATCAAGGCCTCCGTTTTCAGCTTTCCCCTAACCTACGCGCAAGCGGGGCGGCTTCAAGACGTGGTTACGGGGATGTGAGGCGGAATGAATTGGCTGTCTGCTCGGTATCGGGATCCGCCCAACAGGCACTGTTGGGCCGCGCCGTCCCGCCCCCACGGGGCGGCGCGTTTGCGCCACCCCTCGGGACGGCGCTACCGTTGCCTAAATCCAGAGAGCACGGACTGCAGTGTTCAGGGCAAAATGCTTGTGTTCGCAGTACTTTAGTCCTGCTTCAGCTCCGGCGGAGCCGAAGGCGTCTTGACGCCGGCCCTACGGAAGCGCTGCAACTCGGCGCTCTGGTTCAGGGCCTGATCCTCATAGGCCTCGAAATAGACGTTCTTGCCCGCCCAGCGTTCAAACAGCAGCGGGCCTTTGCCCTTGCGGTACTCGGCATCTTCCTGCGCAAGCACCTGACGGATGCCCGGCGTCACGCCGTAGCGGCTGGCGTAATTCACGAGGCCGCCATCGGAGCGGGCGATGCCCTGCCCTTCGGCCAGCGCCGACGGCTTGCCGCCAAGGGCGGCCACGGCATCGGATTTGGGCGTCGGGTCCACGCGGTTGCCCGCGCCGGGCGTCGGCACCGGCAGGCTTGCGTAGTTTTCCGGGGTTTCCAGAGGCTTCGTCGGCAGGATGCCGAACTCATCCGGCGTGCCGTCCTCGGAGCGGATGTTCATGAGCTTGTGATCGCTGCCGCCACAGGCCGACAGCAGCGTGAGCGCGGCGAGGGCAACCGAAATGGCTCCAACCGTTCTGCGCATTCTCTACTCCTTGCCCGTCCTGTTCGGCCTTGCATTTCCGGCCCGCTTGCCAGGCTGTTTAACCCAAGATCGCCGCCCCGTCACGCGGGCTTTGACTCGCCGGTGAAAAAGATCAGCCCCAAGGCGCCTGCGAAGATCGCGATATCGGCGACGTTGAACGCATAGGGGTTGGTGAAGCCGCAGCAGGACATGTTGAGAAAATCCGCCACCGCGCCGTAGATGAACCGGTCGATCACATTGCCCATCGCGCCGCCGATCAGCACGCCCGCACTGATGAAAGCCATGGGCCGCGTGCCTTCCTTGCGGATCCACCACAGAACCCAGCCCGTGATCAGGAAGGCGATGGCGATCAGGATCCAGCGGGTCGTGTCGGACTGGCCCGCGAAAAGGCCGAAGTTGATGCCCTCGTTCCACGCCATGCGCAGGTTGAGGAACGGGGGCAGCACATCGATGCTGCCCACGGTTTTCAGATCGAGCGCCTGCACCACCCAGTATTTCGTGACCTGATCGAGCACGAAGATAAGGGCGGCAGTGATCCAGAGCAGGCGCATCGCGGGTCCTTAGTGGCGGAAGTGGCGCATGCCGGTGAAGACCATGGCAAGCCCGGCCTCATCGGCGGCCTTGATCACCTCGTCATCGCGCATGGAGCCGCCCGGCTGGATCACAGCCGTCGCCCCGGCCTCGGCGGCTGTCAGCAGGCCGTCGGCGAAGGGGAAGAAGGCATCAGAGGCCACGCAGGAGCCCTTGGTGAGCGGCGTATCCAGCCCCAGCGCCTCGGCCATGTCCTCGGCCTTGCGAGCGGCGATGCGGCAGGAGTCCACGCGGCTCATCTGACCCGCACCCACGCCCACGGTGGCGCGGCCCTTGGTGTAGACGATGGCGTTGGATTTCACGTGTTTGGCGACCTTCCACGCAAAGAGCAGATCCTGCATCTCTGCCTCGGTGGGCGCGCGTTTGGTGACGACCTTAAGATCCTCGATGCCGATGTGGCCGTTGTCCTTGTCCTGCACCAGCAGCCCGCCGGAGACCTGACGCACGGTGAGCGCAGCATCCTTGGGGTTGGGCAGGCCTTCGGTCGTGAGCAGGCGCAGGTTCTTCTTGGCGGCAAACACCGCCTTGGCCTCATCCGATGCGCCCGGCGCGATGACAACCTCGGTGAAGATCTTGGCGATCTCCTCGGCAGTGTCCTTATCCAGAGGCTGGTTCAGGGCGATGATGCCGCCGAAAGCCGAGGTGCGGTCGCAGTCGAAAGCGTTCTGGTAGGCCTCTTTCAGCGTTGCGCCACGGGCCACGCCGCAGGGGTTGGCGTGTTTGATGATGGCGCAGGCGGGGCCGTCTTCCGGCGCGAACTCCGCCACCAGCTCGAAGGCGGCGTCGGTGTCGTTGATGTTGTTGTAGGAGAGCTCCTTGCCCTGATGCTGGGTGGCCGTGGCCACACCAGGGCGGTTCGTGCCATCCACGTAGAAGGCGGCCTGCTGGTGCGGGTTCTCGCCGTAGCGCAGGGTCTGGGCCAGCGTGCCGGCCACGGCGCGGCGGCGCGGGGTTTCGGCCAGCGCCTCGGCCATCCAGGCCGACACAGCCGCATCATAGGCGGCGGTGCGGGAATAGGCGGTGAGTGCAAGGCTCTGGCGGAAGGGATAGGAAGTAGAGCCGCCGTTTTCCTTCAGTTCCGACAGAAGCGCGGCGTAATCCTGCACGTCCACCACCACGTTGACGAAGCCGTGGTTCTTGGCGGCGGCGCGGATCATCGCGGGGCCGCCGATGTCGATGTTTTCGATGCAGGTGTCATAATCGGCACCTTTGGCGACGGTTTCTTCAAACGGGTAGAGGTTCACGACCAGCAAATCGATGCCGCCGATGCCGTGTTCTTCCATCGCGGCCACATGGGCGTCGTTGTCGCGCAGGGCCAGCAGGCCGCCGTGCACGCGCGGGTGCAACGTTTTCACCCGGCCATCCATCATTTCCGGAAACTCGGTGATCTCGCTCACGTCCTTTACGGTGAGGCCCGCCTCGCGCATCGCCTTGGCGGAGCCGCCGGTGGAGAGCAGTTCAACCCCCATCCCCGCCAGTTCGGTGGCGAGCTCAATCAGCCCTGTCTTGTCGGAAACAGACAGCAGGGCGCGGCGGACGGGGGTGAGATCGGTCATTCGGGCTCTTCCTCAGAGGTCAGGTCATCCAGATACGGGACGTCCCGGCCAAGGTCGCGCAACCCCACGGGGGAATCCTGCGCCATGGCCAGCGTCCACGTGATGCGGGTCGCATAGTCCATTGCGCGGGCAGAGAGAACGATTTGTTTCGTCGCACGTGGCTTCAGGCGGGTTTTTTCCAGATAAACGCTCGGCTCAAGGCTCATTTGCGCCTTTCCGTGATAGCGGAACACCCAAATCTCGCCGCTTTTCAGGGCGAGCGACACGGCGGTGCCGCCCAGATCCACCTCCGCATCCACATCCGGGTGCAGGTGGAAGCGGATGGTGAAATGCACGCCCTGCAGACGGTTCTGTGTCAGCACGGCGTCAAACTGCGCCTTGTCCTCTTCCTCGACGATGGCGAGCGTATCTTCCCCGGCCAGTTCGCGCCCGTCAAAGCGCAGATCGAGTTGGCGGATATGGGTGAGGCCGTGGGTTTTCACGTAGCCATCATGCCCGGCCTGAAACCCCATGCCGGCAGGGCCTGACGAGAGCCTGTAGCGCACATCGCTGGGCGTGTCGGTGAGCAGGAGCTTCTCCTCCTCGCGCACCAGCCCGCCGGTGCCGAGCCGGGAAGAGGAATAGCCCTCGATCCCCAGCGTGGAATGGCTGGCCGTGGCGCGCCCTGCCCGCCGCCATGTTTCGCCGAAAGAGACGCCCGAGCCGCAGTTCACGATCACCGGGCGGCGGCCTTCCGTCATTTCGAAGGCCAGCGTGGAGGCATGGCCATCGCGCGAGACCCAGCCGCGCGGCGGGGCGGAGGCATCCACGATCACGCTGGCGCGCCCGCCGTGCAGCCGCGCAAAGCCCATCGCCAGCCCGTCCAGCGGCTTGGGGCGCACCCCGGCCGCCGAGAGCGCGTGATCCAGACGGCCTTCCAGCCCGCGCCCGCCACCGTGAAACCGTGCAAGCCCGCCGTCATTGTGGCGCAGCGCGCGCAGGGTGGGGGCGATGCGTTCGATCGCGGCGAGGTGCTCGGGGTGCGGCGTGCGGCCTTCTTCGTGCAGGGCGTCCGACGTCCAGACGAGCAGCGTGAAAACTTCCAGCAGCTCCTCGGGGTTGCGGGTGGGGATGCCGCCTTCGATGTTGACCTGCTCGGCGCACTCCCGCCCCAGCGCCCGCACCGCGGATGGCACGAAACGCTCCATGCCTTCCAGCGAGAGTCCGGCGTAGATCAGCCCGCAAAGGGCTTCGAATCGCGGCAGGCCCGGCTGGGCGCTTTGCCAGCGTTTGGAGAGGAAGACCGTCTGCTGCGCGAGGGAGCGGAAGAATTGTTCGCTGGCCGGTTTCTCCAGCCCGTTCAGGATCACCAGCGCGTGGTTGATCCAGCGGATCAGGCGGCGGCCTGTCAGATCGGGTGTCCAACCAGCCCCCCCACCGCGCCCGTAGCGGCGCACCCAATCCATCACCCAGGCGCGGGCGGCTTCGCGGGCGCGGGCGTCGTTCAATGCGGCCAGATCGTCGAGCCAGGCGCAGCCCTGCACCTCCTCCTCGAAGCGCGGCGCGGGCACCGGCACCTCCCAGATCGAATCCGCATCCGAGCGCACCAAGTAGCCTGCGAAAAGGAAATTGCCGCTGGTCAACTGACGCCCCCGCGCGAAGGAGCCGATGCTGCGCGGTTCGGGCTGGGAAACAAGCGCCGTGGCCGGGCGCGTCAGCGCGCTGCGCCGCGCGGTGTAGCGGTTCATCCAGCGCCGACGGCGCGCGCGGAAAGTCTCGGATGTGGCCACCGATGGTGCCTCTTTACGTCCTGCCCAGCTGCAACTTGAAGTGCGCGATTATCGTTGCCCGCCATCATAGGCGGCGGGCCGGGGCGCTGTCATGCGCTAATCCGGGCGCGCGCGATCTGCACGCCCGCCCGTTGCAGCTTTGCGCCGAGCGCGGCGAACGGGCTCAATCCTTGCGCAGCGCGGCGATGTAGAAGCCGTCCATCCCGCCGGCCTCGGCCCAGTAATCCGGGCGCAGGCGCAAGCCGCCTTCGGGCGTTTTCCACGAAGGATCGATGCCGGGCACGTCCAAAGCGGCCGAATCGACGCGCAGGCCGGGGTGGCGCTTGAGCGCGTCCTCGATCTGGATCTCGCCCTCATCGGGCAGCAGCGAGCAGGTGCAGAAGATCAGCCGCCCGCCCGGTGCGAGCAGGGTGAGCGCGTGGTCGATAAGCCGTTCTTGCAATGCAAAGAGGCCGGGAAAATCGGCCCCGTCCTTGGCGTGGGGCAGATCGGGGTGGCGGCGGATGGTGCCTGTCGCGGTGCAGGGGGCATCCAGAAGGATGGCGTCAAAGCCGGTTTCGGAAAACTCCAGCGCATCGCCGACAACGCAGCTGGCGGTGAGCTGCGTGCGGGCGAGGTTCTCCTGCACGCGGGCCATGCGGTGCTCGGAAATGTCGAGCGCAGTGACCTGCGCCCCGGCGGCGGCCATCTGCATCGTCTTGCCGCCCGGTGCGGCGCAGAGATCAAGGAGCTTCTCGCCCGGCTTGGGCGCGAGCACCTGCACGGGCAGCGCGGCGGCGGCATCCTGCACCCACCATGCGCCCTCCGTGTAGCCCGGAAGCGCGGAGACCTGCCCGGCATCCGTGAGCCGCAGCGAGCCCGTGGGCAGGCGCGTGCCAATGAGTTTACTGGCCCACTCCGTGCCTGGTTTCAGGCTCAGATCCAGCGGCGCGCCTTTTGCGTGGGCGGCTTCCATCGCCTCCACGGCTGCCTTGCCATAGTCGGCCACCATCTGCTTGCGCAGCCATTTGGGCAGCTTGGGCGGCGGCAGCGCGGCCCAGTCCGCCGGTCCGGTTTCTGCGAGTTTGCGCAGCACGGCGTTGATCATGCCGGCCTGATGCTGGCTGTGGCGGCCCTTGCGCGCGATTTCCACCAGCGCGTTGATCACGCCATGCGGGGCCGCGCCATCGGCACAGATTTCATAGGTGCCGAGCCGCAGGATGTTATGGACAGGCAGCGCTGGCCGTTTGCGCAGATGGGGGCCGAGCAATTTGTCAGCCCGCTCCATCTGGCGCAGGGTTTCCGTGACCAGACGCTGCGCGCGGGCACGGTCCGGCGCGGAGAGGCGGCCCATCGGACCAGCCTCGCCGCCCATCTCCGACAGCAGCCGCTGCTCTTCCAGAACGCCGTCAAGCAGGCGCAGGGCGGCGCGGCGGGCGGCGATGCCTTGGGTGTCGGATGCGGGTTTGGCCATGGGCGCGCTTTCGTGTCACTTGAGCTTGGGATGGCCTGCCGTATATCAAGGGCACGCCCCAAGCAAGGAAGAGCGCCATGTCTGACACGCCTGAGACCCCTGCCGATCTGCCGCCCGCCGCCCAGCGCGCGCTGGCCGAAGCGCAGGTGCGCCGCGAGAAGGCGCAAGCCGAAGCCAAGGCGCGGCCCACGGAGCTTGGCGGCCGCGATGGGCCGGAACCGGTGCGCTTTGGCGACTGGGAGAAGAAGGGCCTCGCCGTCGATTTCTGATCGCGAAGCCGTGCTGGCGACGGGCCAATTCCACGGCCCGGCAAGTGAAATCGTCCAAACCATTGGCTGTTTGGGTGTGTGTCGTTTCTTTGATGACGCGGATCGCTTGCGATCCGCTTCGCGCCCGACCCGCCCCCCAGGGCGGGCGCGAAATGCGCCCACCCTCGGGTCGAGCGCTTCGCTCGTGTTGGCGCCGTGGCGCGTCGACAGCGCTGTCGAGAGGCGTTGACGTGTAGGCCCCTACAGCCCCAGCACGTCCATCATATCGTATTCGCCGGGCTTCTGATCCTGCCCCCAGAGCGCGGCCTTAAGCGCGCCGCGGGCGAAGATCGCGCGGTCGGTGGCGAGGTGGCGCAGCACGATACGCTCGCCGGGGGCGGCGAACATCACGTCGTGCTCGCCCACGATGTCACCGCCGCGAATGGCGGTGAAGCCGATGTCGCCGCGCTTGCGCGCACCGGTGATGCCGTCGCGGCCCCGGTCCGACACATCGGAAAGCGCAACGCCCCGCCCCTCTGCCGCCGCTTCGCCCAGCATAAGCGCCGTGCCGGAGGGCGCATCGACCTTGTGGTGGTGGTGGGCTTCGATGATCTCGATGTCGAAATCCTCGTCCAGCGCGGCGGCCACTTTCTGCGTCAGCTTCACCAGCAGGTTCACGCCAAGGCTCATGTTGCCCGCACGCACGATCACCGCATGGCGGGCGGCGGGCTCGAGCTTGGCGATTTCCTCTTCACTCATGCCGGTGGTGCCGATCACATGCACGCAGCGCGCCTGTGCGGCCAGCGCGGCGAATTCCACCGTGGCGACCGGCGCGGTGAAATCGATCACCGCCTGTGCGCGCGCGAAAGCCTCAAGCGGATCGTCCTCCACCAGCACGCCAAGGGGCGCGCCGCCCATGCAGATGCCCACATCCTTGCCCACCCAATCATGGCCGGGCCGCTCCAGCGCGCCCACGAGCTTTGCCTTCCCGCTCTCCTCAATGGTGCGGATCAGCATCTGGCCCATGCGGCCTGAGGCGCCGGTGACAACGATACCGGGAAGCGTGCTCATCTGTGGGATCTCCTCGCGTGAACGTGACGCTCCGTTTAGCGGCTCTTCGCCCGCTTGGCAAAGCCCCCTGTTGCAAGGGCTGCGCGCAAGGCGTAATTCACAGCCATGGCAAAGAACATCCATCACACCGGCGCGGGCCCTTCCCAGCGCCAGCTGCGCGTCGGCGAGTTGATCCGGCGCACCCTCTCCGACGTGCTGAACCGGGGCGACATCCACGACCCGGATCTCAACCGCATGTCCATCACCGTGGGCGAGGTGCGGGTGTCGCCCGACCTCAAGATCGCCACCGCCTATGTGCTGCCGCTCGGCGGGCAGGGCCGCGAGGATGCGCTGGCCATCCTGCGCCGCAACAAGAGCGAGCTGCGCCGTGCGATCTCCAAACAGATGTCGCTGAAATACGCGCCCGATCTGCGCTTCGTGCTGGACGAGACCTTCGACCGGATGGACGAGACCCGCCGCCTGCTCAATCAGGACAGCGTGCGCCGTGACACCGAATCCCGCCGGAGCGACGAGGAGGAATAGGTTTGCGCGCGCTCGGCATTGCCCTTCTGCTCTGTCTGGGCCCGGCGGTGTCTGCCGCCGAAGCCCCGGCCTGCACGGCGCAAAGCTTTGAAGGGGTGCGCTATTCCGTCTGCACCGCCAACGCGGACGATGACCTGCGCCTGTTTCATTCCGACAGCGAAGGCAGGCTCTACGGCGGCTTCCCGGCGGTGAACCGTGCGCTGGAGGCTGAGGGCCAGCGGCTCGCCTTTGCCGCTAATGCGGGCATGTATCACGACGATCGCCGCCCGGTTGGCCTGTTTATCGAAAACGGCGAAACCCGAAGCCCGATCGCCGATGGCGGCGGCTACGGCAATTTCGGCCTCACGCCCAATGGCGTCTTCTGCATCGAACCGGGCCGGCTCTCGGTGATCGAGACCCAAGCTTTCAGGGCCAATCCACCGGCCTGCACCTATGCCACCCAATCCGGCCCGATGCTGGTGCTCGGGGGCGACTTGCACCCGAAGCTTCTGCCCGAGAGCGACAGCCTTCTGCTGCGCAATGGCGTCGGTGTGAGCGAGGACGGCCAGCAGGCGTGGTTCGTGATGGCCGATGATCCGGTGAATTTCCACGCCTTCGCGCGTTTCTTCCGTGACGAGCTTGGCCTGCGCGATGCGCTGTTCTTCGACGGTAAGGTCTCCCGCATCTTCGCGCCGGAGCTGGAGCGCTATGATTCCGGGCTGGCGCTTGGGGTGATCCTTGGCAAGGTCGTGTCCGCCGAGGCGCTCTCCAACTGACGGGGCGTTGACGCCGCCCCGCGCAGCTTGTAGCAGGCGCGCCTTATCTGACTGGTGAAGAGGCCCGCGCGCGGGCCAGCGAAGGAGCCGCACATGGGCCGCAAGCGCAAGGGGCGTGACATTTCGGGCTGGCTGGTTGTCAACAAACCGGCCGGGATCTCGTCGAACGCGGTGGTGAACAAGGTCCGCTGGGCCTTTGACGCCAAGAAGGCCGGCCACGCGGGCACGCTGGATCCGGACGCCACGGGCGTTCTGGCCGTGGCACTGGGCGAGGCGACGAAAACCGTCCCCTATATCACCGATGCGCTGAAGGCCTACCGCTTCACCGTGCGGCTGGGGCAGGCGACCAACACCGATGATGCGGAAGGCGAGGTGATCACAGAAAGCGACGCGCGCCCCACGGATGCGCAGATCGCCGAGGCGCTCGCAGCGTTTCGTGGCGACATCCAACAGGTGCCGCCCAAGTTCTCCGCCGTGAAGATCGACGGCGAGCGCGCCTATAAGCTCGCCCGCGACGACGAAGACTTCGAGATCGCCGCGCGCCCGCTTTACGTGGAAGAGCTGGAGGTTGTGGCGCGCGAGGATGCCGATCACGTGACGCTGGAAATGGTCTGCGGCAAAGGCGGCTACGTGCGCGCCATCGCGCGGGATCTGGGCGCAGCACTAGGGTGCCACGGCCACGTGCGCGAGCTGTGTCGGATCTGGTCCGGGCCGTTCGAGATCGAGGACGGGATCGATTTCGAGTTGTTGAACGAGAAGGCCAAATCGCCGGAGCTGGATCAATACCTGCACCCGCTGGAAGTGGGGCTCGATGAGCTGCCCGAACTGCGCGCGACGGCGGAAGGGGCGACCCGTCTGAAGAACGGCAACCCCGGCATGGTGATCGCTTCTGATGTGGAATACGGCGATGAGGCCTGGGCCTCCTATGAGGGCAAACCGGTGGCGGTTGGCATCTACAAATCGGGCGAATTGCACCCGAGCCGGGTGTTTAACCTTTAGGATCAATCAGGTGCCAGCCAGAGACCTGGCTGCACTGCAGTTTTCCAAGGGCAGCAGAGACCCGCGGGATGGCGCGAAAGCGCCGCCCCATGGGGGCGGGTCGGCGCTGCCCGGCGTGCCGCCGGGCGTTCAAAGCATTAACCTGAGCGCTACTTCCCGCCAGCAAGCGGTCTCCCCAACGGCGCTGTATCCAACGGCTTGAGCACTTCAAAGATCCGCGCGCGCATCCATGCGGCCTGCGGGTTGGCCTCGGCCCTGCGGTGCCAGACGCCGATGATGGAGGCCGCAGGCAGGGGCATCGGCGGTGCGAAGAGCCGCAGCCCGTGCTGCGCGGCCACTTTCCTCGCCAATTGCAGGGGCACCAGCGCGATCAGGTCGCTCTCGCTCACCACCCGGCAAACGCCCGAAAACACCGGCACCGTCATCGCCACCTGCCGCGTGCGGCCCACCTGCGCCAGCGCCGCATCACCCATGGCGGCAAGCTTGCCCTCCGGCGAGAACAGCACATGCTGCAGGGCGCAGAACAGATCCAGCGGCATCTCGGCCTCGTCCCGCAGCCCTTTGATCCTTGGATGCCCTGCCCGCGCGATCACAGCAAACGGCGAGGAGAACATCGGCGCAGACTTGAGCCAACTGGGCAGATCTGTGTCCGGCACCAGCACCAGATCGGCCTCATAGCGTTCGAGGCTGGCGATGTAGTCGGTGGGAACCAGCTCCACCAGCTGCGCCTTCAGCCCCGGTGCCTGCCACGCCAGAAGCGCCCCGAGCTGCGGCATCAGGAGATCAGCAAAGAAATCGCTGCCCGCGATGCGGAACTGCCCCTCCGCCTGCGCCGGATCAAAGGCGCGTGGCGGGGCCAGCAACGCCTCCAGCCGCTCAAGCTCCGCCCGCAGCCCCTCGCGCAAGGCCTCGGCGTAATCCGTCGCCACCAGCCGGTTGCCGTGGCGGATGAACAACGGATCGCCCAGCGCATGGCGCAGCCGCCCCAACGCGCCTGAAACAGCCGATTGCGACATCCCCAGCCGCGCGCCCGCCTTCACGGTGGAGCCCTCCTGAAACAGCGCATCCAACACCTTCAGCAGGTTCAGATCGAAGGTCGCGAAATTCATCTGTCCGATACCCATTATCAAAAATAACCGTTTGAACGATACCATACCCTGCCGCACACTTCCTCCACCGAAAGCGCTTTCGCACCCCAAACGGAGTTTCCCCCCAAGGAGCGTTGCGATGAAAGACCTTGAAACCGACCCCGATGTCCGCCTCTGGAACGATGTCCGCTACAAGACGATCCTGCCCGCCTCCGCCACCGGCGGCGCCATGAGCATCGTGGACAGCCTCTCCCCACCCCTGAGCGGCCCGCCTAGGCACATCCACCACGACGCCGACGAGACCTTCGTCATGCTCACCGGTGCCTGCCGCGTTTGGATCGCGGGCGAGGAACGGCTCGCCGGCCCCGGTGAAAGCGTCTTCATTCCGCGCGGTACCGAACACACGTTTCAGGTCACCGCAGAGGGGCCAAGCCGCCACCTCGTGATCCTGACGCCGGGCGGGTTTGAAGGCTTTTTCGAAGAGATGGCGCAGGGCGCGTTCCGCATCCCCGACGACATGCCTGCCATCGTGGAGGCCGCCGCGCGCCATCACCTCACCTTCACCGGACCCCCATTGGAGCCCAGCCCATGAGCGAAAAGCCCACCGTCTACCACATCCCCGTCTGCCCCTTCTCGCAGCGACTCGAAATCCTGCTCGCCCTGCGCGGCACCCCCGATGCGGTGCGGTTCGAGGTGGTCGACATCACCAAGCCGCGCGATCCGGCGCTTCTGGCCAAGACGCGCGGCACCACGGCCCTGCCCGTTCTGGAAACCGCCGACGGCGCGATCCTGAAGGAAAGCCTCGTGATCCTGCGCTATCTGGACGAGGTGCTGCCCGGTGCGCCCCTGCGCCGGGCGGACCCTCTGGAGCACGCGGTGGAATCCATGCTGATCGGCAAGGAGGGCGCGTTTACCATGGCGGGCTATCTTTTCGTTATGAATCAGGATCGCGCCGCGCGCGAGGATCACCGCGAAAAGCTTTTGGGCCTTTACCGCGATCTTGGGGCCTTCCTTGAGCAGCACGCGCCCGAAGGCCCCTTCCTCTTTGGCGATTTTGGACTTGCGGAAGCCGTCTTCACCCCGATGTTCGCGCGCTTCTGGTTCCTTGATTACTACGAAGGCTTCCTGCTGCCCGACGCGCCCGACTACCGCCGCGTGGCGGAATGGCAAAGCGCCTGCCTCGCCCACCCGGCGGCGCAGCAGGTGAGCCGCGAAGAGGTGGTGAAGCTCTACTACGATTATGCGCTCGGGGCCGGAAACGGTGCACTCCCTGAAGGGCGCAGTGTATCGAGCTTTGCCTTCTCCCCGCCGTGGCAGAGCCGCCCGTGGCCACCGCGCGGCAAATATGGCCCCTCCGCCAGTGACGCCGCCCTTGGCCTTGCCTGAAGCGGCTAGGCGGCAAAATCCTCCGCCAGATCACAAGGGATGAGCCCGCGCAGCGCATTGCCCATGTAGATCGCTTCCGCCTCCATCAGATGGCGCGGCAGCAACGGGGCCACGCGCGCACGTCCGGTTTCAATCAAGTGGCGGCGCAGGACACCGGGCAGCACCCCCGCCGAGAGCGGCGGCGTGAGCAGAGCCCCACCCTGCCCCGCCACGAAGAGATTGGTGATGGTGCCTTCCGCGCAGGCCCCGCGCGTGTTGAGGAACAGCAGCTCATCCACCCCCAAAGGGAGCGCGGCGCGCGCGGTATCGTAGATCTGCCGCTCGCTCGTCTTGTGCCCCCGCCACGGATCGCGCGCCTCCAGACGCGCTTCGGCCAGCCCAAGCCGCCACCGCGCAGGCGTTGGCGGCAGGGGGAAGCGCTCCAGCCTGTGCGCGCCGTCCAAACCCATGCTCAGCCGCAGCCGCAGCGGCGCGTCGCTTTCCACACCCTCAAGCGCCGCGTGCATCTCGCGGCGCGCAAAAGGAATGCCCAGTGCGCGGGCGCTGTCGCACATGCGATCCAGATGCAGCCCCATGAAGCGCACCCCCTCGCCGTGGTGCCAGCCCATGGTCTCGAAGAGGATCAGCCCAGCGGGGGCAAGTCTGCGAAGCGCGCTTTCCACAGGGCCTCCTCGTATTCGCTCTCGGCGCGGCTGTCATAGACAAGCCCGCCCCCCACGTTCAGCCGCACCGCGCCGCCCTCGAACAGCGAAAGCGTGCGGATGGCGACGTTGAAACAGCTGCGCCCGTCCGGCGCCCACCAGCCGATCGCGCCGCAATAGATGCCGCGCGGCGCGTCCTCCAATTCGCGGATGATCTCCATCGCGCGCAGCTTCGGCGCGCCGGTGATGGAGCCGCAGGGAAAGAGCGCCGCCAGCAGATCGGCAAGCCCGACACCGGGCAAAAGCTGCGCCACCACGCGTGAGGTCATCTGATGCACGGTGGCATAGGTCTCGATGGTGAAAAGGTCCGGCACCTTCACGCTGCCCACCTCGGCGATGCGGCTGATGTCGTTGCGCAGAAGATCCACGATCATCAGGTTCTCGGCGCGGTTCTTCTCGCTCTCGGCAAGCCAGGCGCGATTGGCGGCATCGGCCTCGGGCGTCTCGCCGCGCGCGATGGTGCCCTTCATCGGCCGTGTCTCGATGCGGCCCGAGGCATCTGTGCGGAAAAACAGCTCCGGCGAACGCGACAGGATCTTCGGGCCGATCCCAAAATCCACATAGGCCCCGTGGCGCACCGGCTGGCGCGCCGCCAGCCGCTGGTAGAGCGCCATCGGATCGGCCTCCGTCTGGCTCTGAATCGGGAAGGTCAGGTTGGCCTGATAGATGTCACCTGCGCCAATGTAGTTGCGCACCTGCGTGAAAGCCTGTCCGTAGCGGTCGGCGCTCCAGACCGGCGCAAGCGGAGCCAACGCCCCGGCAGGCTCGGCCCCCAGCGCGCCTTGCGGCGTAGCGGGGAAGGCCCCAAAGGCCAGAAGCGGCGTATCACGATCCGAAGGAAGCCTATCCGCCAGCTTCGGCATCAGGAGATAACCAAGCTCGTAAGAGGCATAGCCCGCCAGCCAAAGCCCCGCCCGGCTCGCCGCGCCAAGCGCCTGCAGCGCGGCGGGCACCTCCTCCGGTTCCCAGGCTACGATCATGCGCGCCGGGGCGGCAAAGCGCTCCGGCCCACCACCGGGGCCCTGATCGAACTGGATGAACGGCTCCTGCACCGGATAGCTTCCCTTTCAGGCTGACTGCCGACCATTTAGGCCTTCCCACGCGCCCAGAACAGCCCCGGCGCGCGCTGTTCGCGCAAAACTGGACAGACCGGGCCATTTTGTGAACAGTATCAGCACCATCCGGTGGAACCACGCAGGGCAACGTCGCGCAGACACGGGAAGGACGCGCGCGCCGTGCCCAGACAAGGGGGGCGCATGTGGGAACGTTTGCTGGACCAATTCATCACGGGCGTCGCGCGCTACGGCACCTTTATCGTCCATTTCCCGGACGGCAGCCGCCACGTCTATGGCGACGGCACCGGGGATCCCGTCACCATCCACCTGCTGGACGACAGCCTGCCCCGCCGCATCGTCTTCAACCCCGATCTGGCGGTGGGGGAAGGCTATATGGAAGGCACGCTCACCATCGACGGCGACGATCTGCACGGCTTCCTGACCTTCGTCATCCGCAATCTGGCCACCCGCCCTCGTGTCTGGTTCCAACAACCCGCCCGCGCCTTTCGCACCGCGCTGAAACACCTGCAGCAATACAATCCGGTCGGGCGTGCGCAGAAGAACGTCGCCCACCACTACGATCTCTCCGCCGCGCTCTACGATCTCTTCCTCGACGCGGACAAACAATACAGCTGCGCCTATTTCCGCACCCCGCAGGACACGCTGGACCAGGCCCAGGCCAACAAGAAAGCCCATATCGCCCGCAAGCTTCGGATCGAGCCGGGCATGAAGGTGCTCGACATCGGCTGTGGCTGGGGCGGCATGGGGCTCACCCTCGCGCGCGACTACGGTGCGAAAGTGCTCGGGGTCACGCTTTCGGAAGAACAGCACAAAATCGCCTGCGAAAGGGTGCGCGCAGCAGGGCTGGAAAATCAGGTCGAGTTCCGCCTCACCGATTACCGCAACCTGAGCGGCCAGTTCGACCGGGTGGTCTCGGTTGGCATGTTCGAACATGTCGGCGTGCCGCATTACCGCGAATACTTCCGCCACGTACGCGACCGCCTGACGGAGGACGGCATCGCCCTGATCCACACCATCGGCCGAAACGCCCCGCCCGGCGCCACAAGCCCGTGGATCGACAGATACATCTTCCCCGGCGGCTACGTTCCTTCCATGTCGGAAGTCGTTAAAGCCATCGAGAAGGAGGATCTCTGCACCTGCGATGTGGAAATCTGGCGCCTGCACTACGCCGAAACCCTGCGCCACTGGCATGATCGCTTCATGGCCCGCCAAGACGAAGCCCGCGCCCTCTATGACGACCGCTTCTGCCGCATGTGGCGCTACTACCTGCGCGCCAGCGAGCTGACCTTCCGCCACAACCGTCAGGTCGTCTACCAGTTCCAGCTGACCCGCGACCAACAAGCGGTGCCGCTCACGCGCGACTATCTCTACGCCAGCATCCTCCCGGCCAGACAAGACGCCGCCGAATAACCCTTTCCTCTCGCGTCAAATACCTCGGGGGTGCGGGGGCAGAGCCCCCGCCCCGGTCTGGCGCGAAAGCGCCAGAGCCGAAAAACTTCATGCCTCCGGCGGGGATATTTTCGCCAAGCTGAAGAGCAAGTCAGAAGGGCCGAACGACGTTTCCGGAGTAGAAGAACACGCCCATCCCGAAGAGAAACAACACACAGCCCGCGATGGCGTGCATGGCCACGGCGAGGCCGAGGCTGTGTTTCTCCTTGTAGGCCCAGGCGAACATCACGCCGGCGAAGAAGGTGAGCAAGCAGACAGTCACGCTCCAATACATCAGATGCGCCAGCGAGAAGATCGCGCCGTTCAGCAGAAGCGCCGCGCGGCCCTTGGGCAGGATGGCGCGGTAGCGGCGGAAGTAGAGCACGCGGAAGACGATCTCCTGCGGCAGCGCCGAAAGCAGCGTGTAGCCGGGGATCAGGATCAGGAAGAAGAACCACGGCACGCGGGTGAAGAGGCCGAACATCTGCTCAGGCGCCAAAAGCTGCATCACCACGAAGGAGACCACCGCCGTCAGCGCCCCCATCAGCCAGACGGCGCGCCACTCCACCCCGCCCCAGCTTTGCTTTAGCAGCCGCCATTTGAAGCCCGGCGTCAGGTGCAGCAGCACAAGCCCAAGCACCATGATCCCGAAGAGCATGGGAAACAGCCTATCCGGCGGCATGAAAACGGCGATCGCGACGGGCCCGGCGACGAAGAAGGCAAGGAACTCCACCCAGAGCGACGTTTCCGAGCGCGCGCGGCTCTTGGTTTCGGCAGTCATCGTCATCGGCTGTGGCTCTCCTCTCCTGCGCTCTCAACATAGGGCGGGATCGGGCCGATCACAGGGGGGAAGCGGCGCTGCCTTGCAAAAACGCGCGGGGCGCAGGTTGGCGGGCACGCAATTGCCCGCGCTTTCGCGTCTCAAGGGGTTGCACCTTCGCGCTCCCTGTCTATAACCCACGACAATTTGCGCGCACGCGAGTCACTCACGCGAGTTTCTTGCCAGTCATCCGGGGTCCGACATATGCCAAAAAGAACCGATATCTCCTCCATCATGATCATTGGCGCCGGCCCGATCGTCATTGGCCAGGCCTGCGAGTTCGACTACTCCGGCGCCCAGGCCTGCAAGGCGCTGCGCGAGGAAGGCTACCGGGTGATCCTGGTGAACTCCAACCCGGCCACGATCATGACCGACCCGGACATGGCCGATGCCACCTACATCGAGCCAATCACGCCGGAAGTCGTGGCCAAGATCATCGAAAAGGAACGCCCCGACGCGCTGCTGCCCACGATGGGCGGGCAGACCGGGCTGAACACCTCCCTCGCGCTGGAAGAGATGGGCGTGCTGGAGAAGTTCGGCGTGGAGATGATCGGCGCCAAGCGCGACGCCATCGAGATGGCGGAGGACCGCAAGCTGTTCCGCGAGGCGATGGACCGCCTCGGCCTTGAAAACCCCCGCGCCACCATCGTGACCGCGCCGAAGAAAGCCAACGGCCATGCCGATCTGGACGCCGGCGTGCAGATCGCGCTGGACGCGCTGGAAGACATCGGCCTGCCCGCCATCATCCGCCCCGCCTTCACGCTGGGCGGCACCGGCGGTGGCGTGGCCTACAACCGCGATGATTACATCCACTTCTGCCGCACCGGCATGGATGCCTCCCCGGTGAACCAGATCCTCGTCGATGAAAGCCTCTTGGGCTGGAAGGAATACGAGATGGAGGTTGTCCGCGACAAGGCCGACAACGCCATCATCGTCTGCGCCATCGAAAACGTGGACCCGATGGGCGTACACACGGGCGACAGCATCACCGTGGCCCCGGCGCTGACGCTCACGGACAAGGAATACCAGATCATGCGCAACGGCTCGATCGCCGTGCTGCGCGAGATCGGCGTGGAAACCGGCGGCTCCAACGTGCAATGGGCCGTGAACCCCGCCGATGGCCGCATGGTGGTGATCGAGATGAACCCGCGCGTGAGCCGCTCCTCCGCGCTGGCCTCCAAGGCCACGGGCTTCCCCATCGCCAAGATCGCCGCGAAACTTGCCGTGGGCTACACGCTCGATGAGCTGGACAACGACATCACCAAGGTCACGCCTGCCTCCTTCGAGCCAACGATCGACTACGTCGTCACCAAGATCCCGCGCTTTGCCTTCGAAAAATTCCCCGGCTCCCAGCCCTTCCTCACCACCGCGATGAAATCCGTGGGCGAGGCCATGGCCATCGGCCGCACGATCCACGAGAGCATGCAGAAAGCGCTGGCCTCGCTGGAAACCGGGCTCACCGGCTTTGACGAAGTGGCCGTGGAAGGCCTGCCAGCCCGCGCCGACATGGTGCTGCGCGATCACGACGATGCGCTCGTCACACAGATCCTCGTCGGCAAGGACGCCGGTGCCCAGGCCGCCATAGACAAGGCCATGACCAAGGCGCTCTCCCAGCAGACGCCGGACCGGCTGCGGGTGATCGCCGATGCGATGCGCTTTGGCTTCTCCAACGACGAGATCCAGGAGATCACCTCCTTTGATCCGTGGTTCCTTGCCCGCATCCGGGAGATCATCGGCGCGGAATGCATGATCCGCAAAGATGGCCTGCCGATGACGGAAGAAGGCCTGCGCAAACTCAAGATGATGGGCTTCACCGACGCCCGCCTTGCCAAGCTCACGGGCCGCACCGAAGAGAACGTGCGCCGCGCCCGTCTGAACCTCGGCGTGAAGGCCGTGTTCAAGCGCATCGACACCTGCGCCGCCGAGTTCGAGGCCCAGACGCCCTACATGTATTCCACCTATGAAAGCGCAGTCATGGGCGAGGTGGAATGCGAGGCGCGGCCCTCCGATCGCAAGAAGGTCGTCATCCTTGGCGGTGGCCCGAACCGCATCGGTCAGGGCATCGAGTTCGATTACTGCTGCTGCCACGCTTGCTTCTCGCTCACCGAGCAGGGCTATGAGACAGTGATGATCAACTGCAACCCGGAGACCGTCTCCACCGACTACGATACCTCCGACCGCCTCTATTTCGAGCCGCTCTCCTTTGAGCACGTGATGGAGATCCTGCGCGTGGAGCAGGAGAACGGCACGCTGCACGGGGTGATCGTGCAATTCGGCGGCCAGACGCCTCTGAAGCTTGCCAATGCGCTGGAGGCCGAGGGCATCCCGATCCTTGGCACCACGCCCGACGCGATCGACCTTGCCGAAGACCGCGAGCGCTTCCAGGCGCTGGTGAACCGCCTTGGCCTGAAGCAGCCGAAGAACGGCATCGCCTCCACCGACGCCGAAGCCCTGCGCATCGCGGGTGAGATCGGCTTCCCGCTGGTGATCCGCCCCTCTTACGTGCTGGGCGGCCGCGCGATGGAAATCGTGCGCGACATGGCGCAGCTCGAGCGCTACATCCGCGAGGCCGTGGTGGTTTCGGGCAAGAGCCCGGTGCTGCTGGACAGCTACCTCTCCGGCGCAACCGAACTGGACGTGGACGCGCTCTGCGATGGCGACGACGTGCATGTGGCCGGGATCATGCAGCACATCGAGGAGGCCGGCGTGCACTCCGGCGACAGCGCCTGTTCGCTGCCGCCCTACTCGCTCTCTGCCGCGCTGATCGACGAGGTGAAGGCCCAGACGGTGGCGCTGGCGAAAGAGCTGAACGTGGTTGGCCTGATGAACGTGCAATTCGCGATCAAGGCCAATGAAGCCGGTGAGCAGGAGATCTTCCTGATCGAGGTGAACCCGCGCGCCTCCCGCACAGTGCCCTTCGTGGCCAAGGCCGTGAACTCGCCCATCGCCTCCATCGCCGCGCGGTTGATGGCCGGTGAGAAGCTTTCCGCCTTCGACCTCGTGGATCCGCAGATCGACACCTTCGCCGTGAAAGAGGCCGTGCTGCCCTTTGCCCGCTTCCCGGGCGTGGACACGATCCTCGGGCCGGAAATGCGCTCCACCGGCGAGGTGATGGGCTCGGACAAGAACTTCGCCCGCGCCTTCCTGAAAGCCCAGATGGGCGCCGGTGTGGCCCTGCCGAAATCGGGCCGCGTCTTCGTTTCGATCAAGAATGAGGACAAGACCCCGGCCATGAAGGAAGCCGCGCAGGTGCTGGCGGAGCTTGGTTTCACCGTGGTCGCCACGCGCGGCACAGCCGGCTGGCTGCGTGAAAACGGGGTGGAGTGCGAGATCGTCAACAAGGTCTATGAGGGGCGCCCGAACATCGTGGACATGCTCAAGGACGGCGGGATCGATCTGGTGATGAACACCACCGAGGGTCCGCAGGCCATCGAGGACAGCCGCGACATCCGCGCCGTCGCGCTGTTTGACAAGATCCCCTATTTCACCACCGCCGCCGCCAGCCACGCCGCCGCGCTGGCGATGAAGGCCGACCGGGAAGGTGAGATCGAGGTGAAGCCGCTGCAAAGCGCCTGATTTCGGTCAGACTCTGACACGCATGCACCCCTGCTTCGGCGGGGGTGTTTGCGTTTTGGGCCATCAGCGCAACAGGAGCCAAAGCGCCACGGCGAGCAGCATGACACCGAGGGCGATGTTCATCCAGCGCGCCTTATCCGGGTTTCGAAACCGGCGCAGCAGGAGATCGCCTGCGCAGGTCCAGAGGGTGAAGGCGACAAGATTGTTGAGGGTGAAGACACTGGCGATCCAGACCACGCGCGCGGGTTCTGGCGGCTGGGAGGCTGGCAGGAACTGGGTGAACATCAGCGCGATGATCACCCAGGCCTTCGGGTTGAGCAGCAATAGAACCGCGCCATCCCACGCAGAGGCCTTGCGCGCCTGCGCTTCGCCACGTTCTGCCCCGGCCCGCAGAAACCCGACAGCCAGCCAGAGGACATAGGCTGCTCCCGCAAAGCGCAGGATCTGAAACAGCAGAGGGCTTGCGTGGAGAAGACCCGAGAAGCCGAGGCCGATCGAGAGCGTGAGCGCGAAGGTCGCCAGATGGTACCCGGCGCTGGCCGGGAGCGAGGCTTTCACGCCGAAACGGGCACCGATCCCGGCGAAGAACAGGTTCCCCGGTCCGGGACTATAAGCCAGCGGAAAGAGAAACAGCAGGAGGGCGAGGGTGGTTTGTTGCATGGGGCAGATCTCGTTGCGGTGAGCACACCATCATGTGCCCAAGTGGCACAAGCGATCCGCTTCCTGCGCAAGGCTCAGGCGAAGGGAAAAGAAAAACCCCACGCCTTGCAGCGCGGGGTTTTTGGGTTGTTCGAAAGCTCAGCCGCTTAGGGCTGCTCGTCCTCGTCGCCGCCTTCGGGCAGGTTGAAGAAGCTGTCGGCGTCAAGGAAATCACCGTCTTTCTTGTCGTCCTCGTCCTCGTCGCCGCGCGGATCGCCGCCCAGCGTGAAGGTTTCCAGCCCTTCGATCGCGGTGGGGATCTTCGGCTCGGTTTCCATCGTCAGCGACTGCTCGGTGGAGACGAGCTTGCGGCGCTCGTCATCGCTCATCACCACGCCTTCGGCGGCGCGTTTCGCAGCGGCTTTCTGCACGGCAAGATCCAGCTCGCTCTGCTTGCAGAGGCCCAAGGCGACCGGGTCGATCGGCTGGATGTTGGCGATGTTCCAATGGGTGCGCTCGCGGATCGCCTGGATCGTCGGCTTGGTGGTGCCGACGAGTTTGGAGATCTGGCCATCAGACAGCTCGGGGTGGAATTTCACCAGCCAGAGGATGGAGGCCGGGCGGTCCTGACGCTTGGACAGCGGCGTGTAACGCGGGCCGCGGCGTTTTTCCTCGCCCACGGCGGCCGGGTTGAACTTCAGCTTCAGCTTGTGCAGCGGATCGGCCTCGGCCTTGTCGATCTCTTCCTGGGTCAGCTGGTTGTTGGCGATCGGGTCAAAACCCTTCACGCCGGTGGCCACGTCGCCATCGGCTATGCCCTGCACTTCGAGCTCGTGCAGCCCGCAGAAATCGGCGACCTGTTTGAAGGTCAGCGTCGTGTTGTCTACCAGCCAGACGGCGGTTGCCTTCGCCATGAGCGGTTTGGCCATCGGTCTTACTCCTTTCACGTCCTAACGACAGACAAAGCGTTTCCCTTCGCCCCTTTCGGGACGGTCCTGCCGGGGCGGGACGGGTTCACGTTGTCGGGGAACTTCCCGCGTATATAGTGCCGCAAAGGCAAAGAGGGAAGAGCAAATGCGTGTGATCATGGCCATGCTGCTGGCGATGGCCTTCGCGGGGGCGGCGCGGGCCGAGGGCGAGCGGGCCGGCGAGTTCGACTACTACGTGCTGGCGCTGAGCTGGTCGCCGAACTGGTGCAAGCTGGAGGGCCGCGCGAAGGGCGCGCCGCAATGCGACGGCGGCAGCGGGTTTGGCTGGGTGATGCACGGGCTCTGGCCGCAATATGAGCGCGGCTGGCCAAGCTATTGCCGCACGCCCCACCGGGAGGCCACGCGCGGCGAAACGGCTGCCATGGCCGACATCATGGGGAGCGCGGGTTCGGCCTGGTATCAGTGGAAGAAACACGGGCGCTGTTCGGGGCTTTCCGCCCCGGACTACTTCGCGCAGGCCCGTGCGGCCTATGAGGGCGTGACTCGGCCAGAGGTGCTGCGCCGGCTTGATCGCACGGTGCGCCTGCCGGCTTCGGTGGTTGAGGAGGCCTTCCTGGCGCAGAACCCCAGGCTGACGCCGGACGGGATCACGCTGACCTGTCGGGATGGCCATATTCAGGAAGCGCGGATCTGCCTGACGAAGGATCTGGCCCCGCGGCGCTGCGGGGCGGATGTGATCCGGGATTGCAGTGCGAAGGCCCTGCTGGAGCCTGTGGACTGAGCCCTGAGTTTGGGGGCGCTGCCCCCGGCCCCTGACGGGGTCTCCCCCGGGATATTTCCTGTCAGAAGAGAGGGCCGATTGCGCGGCGCGGGAATCGGGGTAGGCTGGCTGTAGTGGGCATGGCGTGGGAGGCGGCATGAAGCGGGTAGTGGTGACAGGCGGCACGCGCGGGATCGGCGAGGGTGTAGCGCGCGGCTTGGCGGCGGCGGGCTGGGAAGTGATCGCGGCGTCGGCCTCTGAGGAGGAACGCGCCGCGTTCGTGGCGCAGGACGGCATATCGGTGCGGGCGCTGGATGTGACCAGCGAAGCCTCGGTGGCGGCGCTGTTTTCAGAGATCGGCACGCTGGATGGGCTGGTGAACTGCGCGGGCATCCTGCGGCGGGTTGATGAATTTGACATCGAGGTGTTTCGGCAGGTGCTGGATGTGAACTTGACCGGCACTATGCGCTGCTGTTTGGCCGGCAAGCCCCTGCTGGCCGCTTCGGGCGGCGCGATCGTGAACACCGCCTCAATGCTCAGCACCTTCGGCGGGCCCTTGGTGCCGGCCTATTCCGCCTCCAAAGGCGGCGTGGCGCAGCTGACGAAGGCTCTGGCCGGGGCCTGGGCTCCGGAAGGCGTGCGGGTGAACGCCGTGGCGCCCGGCTGGATCGAGACCGAGATGACCGGCGCTCTGCGCGCTGACCCCGCCCGCACCGAAGGCATCATGGCGCGCACGCCGATGAAGCGCTGGGGCAAGCCCGGCGAGGTGGCCGCGCTGGTGGGCTGGCTGTTGAGCGCGGAGGCCAGTTTCGTGACAGGGGCTGTCTACCCGGTGGACGGCGGATATCTGGCGATGTGAGGAGGACCCATGGCAAAAGATACAGACCCGAAGATGCCCTACCAGTTGCCTTTCCCTCGGGATGCGCTGGAGGAGATCGTGATCCCCGACGCGGTGCCGGAGGATGAGCGGCTCTGGGTGCCGCAGGCGGAGAACGTCTGGTTCCGCCCGCTCTGCCTGAACCGCTCGCAGGGCTACTGGATGAACCTCTTGAAGGTGCGCAAGGCCGGGGTGCTGTCGCGCCACCGCCATCCGCAGCCGGTGCATGGCTTCGTGCTAAAGGGGCGCTGGCACTACCTTGAGCACGATTGGGAGGCGACACCGGGCGCTTACGTTTACGAGCCGCCCGGCGAGACCCACACCCTCGTTGTTCCGGAAGATGTGGAAGAGATGATCACCTATTTTCAGGTCAACGGCGTGATGTGTTACGTCGACCCCTGGGGCGAGGTTTTGGGCTACGAGGACGTCTTCACCAAGATCGACATGTGCCGCAAGCATTTCGCGGATGTCGGGCTTGGCGAGGATTACGTGGAGCGCTTCATCCGCTAGATCTTAAGCACGATCTTCCCGATGTGGCCGGAGCTTTCCATGCGCGCGTGGGCGCTCGCGGCCTCTTCCAGCGCGAACTCGCTGTCCATCACCGGAGCGATGCGCCCGGCTTCCAGAAGCGGCCAAACGTGCTCGCGCAGTTGATCCGCGATCCGCGCCTTGGCGAGATCGCTTTGCGGGCGCAGGGTGCTGCCGGTGATCGTGAGGCGGCGGGCCATCACCTGGGCGAAGTTGATCTCGGCCTTGGGGCCCTGCAGGAAGGCGATATGGACCATGCGGCCCTCATCGGCCAGCGCGCGGATGTTGCGGGCGATATAGTCGCCGCCGACCATGTCCAGGATCAGGTTGGCCCCGCCCTCGGCCTGCAGCACCTTCACGAAATCCGCCTCGCGGTAGTTCATCGCCACTTCCGCGCCCAGATCGCGGCAGACCGCGCATTTTTCCTCGGAGCCAGCCGTGGTGAACACTCGCGCGCCGAAATGGCGGGCGAGCTGGATCGCCGTGGTGCCTATGCCGGAAGAGCCGCCGTGCACCAAAAAGCGCTCGCCCGCCTGCAGGCCACCGCGCATGAAGACGTTGGACCAGACGGTGAAATAGGTTTCCGGCAGGCAGGCGGCCTGTTTCAGATCCAGCCCCTTGGGGATCGGCAGCGCATGGGCCGCCGGGCAGGAGACGTAGTCCGCATAACCGCCGCCGGGCAGCAGGGCGCAGACCTTTTCGCCCACCTTCCAGCCACTGACACCCGCGCCGACCTCGGTAATGGTGCCCGCGCCCTCCAGCCCCGGCAGATCGCTGGCGGACGGCGGCGGCGCATACATGCCAGCGCGTTGCAGCGCGTCGGGGCGATTGACCCCGGCATAGGCGAGCCGGATCACGATCTCGCCCGCGCGGGCGACAGGGATCGGGCGGTCGGTGAGGCGCAGCACTTCGGGCCCACCCGGTTTGGAAATTTCGATCGCGCGCATGGTATCGCTCATCGGGCGCTGTCCTTCTTCGCGGAGGGGTTATTGCTCAGGCCAGATCGCGCCGGGCAGATCGCGGCGCGCAGCGCGGGCGGGCGGGGCTTTGACTTGCGAAAACAGCCAGTCCTGCCCGGCCATGAGCGGCTTCAGCAGCGGGTTCTTCCGCGCGCTGGCCTTGGCCATTTCGATCTGCATCACGTTGTCGATCCGGCGGTCCAGAAACTCCCACGTGGCCATATGGCCGGGGGTTTCGTCGCCGAGCCAATATAGGATCGTGGTTCCATAGACACCCGACAGCGTGGCGCGTTTGGAATACCAGTTGAGATCTTCCGAGGTGTCGCCCAGCGCGGACCAGACGAGATCGCAGGTCTCCCACACGAGCTTCGCGCCTTCGGCAGCATGGGAGGGCAGCGCAAAGAGGGCCGAGGCCCGGCGCACGGCCTCCTTGTCCTCGACGGTTTCGAGCCGCAGGCGGATCGCATAGGCAACGCGATCGCGAAAGCGCATCGTCGTGAGATCGGCCGTTTTGAGCCCCTCGACCATGCGCTGATCGCCGAGCCGGTGGTAGGCCACGGCCAGATCCACGGCCCCGCGCGGGCAGGCGATGCGAGCCAGCTCCGAATCGGTTTCACTGTCAGCAATAGCGGCGCGGAAGGTCTCCTCGCTCCAGCCATCGAACACCACATGGGGCAAAGCGGCCTCCAGAAGGGCGGAAATCACGTCGGCGTGGGGATGTTCGGGGCGGTGCATCGGCATTCCTTTCCACAGGCTGGCTGGACTGTAGACAAGATAGGGCGGCTTTGCTATACGGCCCACTCCTGCAATTTCCTTGCAACTCAAACTTAGAAAGGTGGTGAAAACCACATGCAGGTTAGCGTTCGCGACAACAACGTCGATCAGGCCCTCCGGGCTCTGAAGAAAAAGCTGCAGCGTGAGGGTGTTTTCCGCGAGATGAAGCTTCGGCAGCATTTCGAGAAACCCTCCGAGAAAAAAGCACGCGAGAAGGCTGAAGCCATCCGCCGTGCTCGCAAGCTGGCGCGCAAAAAAGCTCAACGCGAAGGGCTGCTCTAAGCAGCTTTTAGCGATTGGTTCGGGCCTCGGCCCAACACGACGACCCCCGCCCTTCGCGGGGGTTTGTTGTTTTTAGGGGTGTGATTAGGCGTTTTGCTTAGCAAGGGCCGCCTGCACCGCGGCATGTTCCACCGGGGCTTCGTCGCTGCCGTCGCTGAAGGCCGCCACGGTGACGGGATCGGCGAGCGCCGGGAAATGGTAGACGGCGTTGACGCAGAAGGGCCCAACGCCAGAATGGCCCAAAGTGGCCCCGGCCCCCGTGGCCTCCCCGATCATCAGGCCAAGCCCGTAGCCGCAACGCTCCCAAGGCCGCCCCGGCAGCGCGCCGCCGACGGGATAAGCGCTTTGCATTTCGCGCCTTAAGGGCGCTGGCAGCAGATCGCCCTTCAGAAGTGCGTCCAGAAGCGTGACGGCATCGCGCGCTGTGCCGATCAGGCAGCCGTGATAGACCCATGCGGGATCGTAGCCAACGGCGGCGGACCAGTGCAGATCGCGGCCCATCGTGGGCCCTTCCCAGAGCCGCACCGAGGCAAGCCCCAGCGGGGCGAGGATCAAGGCCTCAAGCGCCGCCCCCAGCCCCTGCCCCGTGGCTGCCTCAATCCCTTCACGCAAGAACAGATAACCGACGTTTGAATAGGCAAAGCCCTGCCCCGGGGGCCACAGCATCCCCCGCTCCATCGCCCGCGCCACCAGTAGATCGCGCGGCCAAGCTGACTCACCGGCTGAAACAGCCGCGTGGTAGGCGGGCAACGGGCCATAGTCCGGCAGACCCGCGCGATGGGCCAGAAGCTGGCGCAGGCTGTAGGCCGCATCGGGCAGCGGTGCATCCAAATCGGCCTGCCCCTGTTCCACCAGTTTCAGAACCGCCGCCGCGATCACTGTCTTGGTGAAACTCCAATAGGGAAACAGCGCGGAGGGATCCGCAGAGCCCGCCAGCACGCCCTCCCGGCCGCTCTCGCTCCGCCAGTATCCGGATACCTCACCCTGTGTCATGGCTTGATATCTTCGACAGCACCGGGGGCCTGTCAATCCGCCTCCGCCTGCGCCGGATGTGACTTTTGCCCAGAGTTCCTGTATGCTCAGGGTATATTTCGAGGCCGTAACCTCAACCAAACATTGAACCGACGACCAGATTTCGAGGTCATCCATGGAATTGTCCCGCCCCGCGCCACACCGGCGCCGCCTGCTTCCCGTTCTTGCAATTGCGCTTGCCGCAGCGCTCGCCCCCGCCGTAGCGCGCGCGCAGGTTCCGCCCCACACCCCCGGCACGATCTGCTTCACAGCCACCTTCTGGTGCTGGGCGCTGTATCCCGGCTACCCGGGCACGCCCTGTGAATGCCCCACCTACTACGGGTGGGTGCCGGGCATCCTTGGCTGACCGGGAGCAGGCGGATGGACAGCTCTCTTGCCGAACTGCTGGAAGACGCGGGCCTCGTGGCCGCCTACGGGCGCAACACGGGAAAGCTCAATGATACGCAGCTTTTCGAGGCATTGCAGAAAGCCCATGCCGCACAGGCGCTTTCGTGGGGGTCGCCCGAGGTCGTGGAGGTTCAGAAGGCGCTGAACGCCGCCGTGGCGCGCATCCGGCCGGTGTCGCTGGTGGATCTGAAAAGCGGTTGGAACCCCTTCGTGAAACCGGCCTCCGGCGGCAAACGGACGGCCACCACGAAGATCGCCTTCGTGATCGCGGCCTTCTTCCTGATCTTCGTCTGCGGCTATCTGACCGTCTGGCAGCAACAGGCCAGCGTGATCCTCTCGCAGGTGAGCGCCCTGCAGTCGGCGCGGGAGGAGGCCATCACAAATGAGGTTGTGCTGCGCATTCTGGAGCATGACGCCCAGACCCTGGCCGATGGCAGCTTCCCGGCCACGACGAGCGTCTTCTTCCGCGAGAAAGTGCGCGAGCTGCGCGATCTCGACGAGCGCGAACGCACCCTGATCCAGCACGCGCAAAGGCAGTCGCAACGTATTTACCCATGGGTGCCGGCCTATCTGAGGGCGAAGGCCTATTTCAGCACGCCGGTGCCACAACAAAGCCTCGCCTCGCTGCCGCAGGCGCCCTTGGTGGAGCCCGCCGTCGGGCCGCAGGCGCGCTCCCCCTGCGCTGATCACGTGCGAGTCCTTGCCAATCCTGCAGGTCCGGAGGGCCTCGCCGTAATTACGATGTTCGGGCGCACGGTGCAGCACCACGACTCGCTGATCCGGGCAATCAAATGCTTTGCCAATATCCAGTCCGACAGCCCGCAGGCGCTGGGGAACTCCCGCCAGCGGCTAAACGCGCTGGCGCTCGGCATCAGCAACAAGGTGGACATCCTCAGCCGCTGGTGGCTGCCCGCGCTCTACGGCGCGCTCGGGGCGATGATGTTCACAATGCGTGCCCTGCTGAACCCGTTCCTGCCCGATCCCGGCCCCGTGCGCATCCTGCTGCGGGTGTTCCTGGGATCCTTCGCAGGGATCTCCATCGCTTGGTTCTGGTCGGGCGAGCCGGACGCCCTGTTCGATGTCTCGGGCATCTCGCTTGGCCTGCTGACGATCGCCTTCCTCTTCGGCTTTGCGATCGACGTGTTCTTCTCGCTGCTGGATCGGCTGGTGATGCAGGCCAATGCCGCCATCGGGCGGATCGGGGCCGATCCGCCGGAAGCTGCCGAAAGCTGATCCGGAAAGACGGGCCTCAGAGGCCCTTCTTGCCCATGTCGAGGAATTTCTGGCGGCGCTCTTTCACGAGCTTCTCGGGGCTCTTCTTGCCCAGCACGCGCAGCTGTTCTTCCAGCGCCTTGCCAACCCGCGCGATGGTGCCGGCGCGATCGCGGTGCGCGCCGCCCAGCGGCTCGGCGATGATGTCATCACAGACGCCCAGCTTCTGCAGATCCTGCGCGGTGAGGCGCAGCGCTTCGGCGGCCTCGCGCATCTTCTCGGCGTCCTTCCACAGGATCGAGGCGCAGCCCTCCGGCGAGATCACCGAGTAGATCGAATGCTCCAGCATCAGCACCTTGTTGCCTGCCGCGATGCCCACGGCGCCGCCGGAGCCGCCCTCACCGATCACCACCGTGATCAGCGGCACCTTCACCTGCAGGCATTTCTCGGTGGAGCGGGCGATGGCCTCGGACTGGCCGCGTTCTTCCGCGCCACGGCCCGGGTAAGCACCGGGGGTGTCCACCAGCGTGATGATCGGCAGGCCGAACCGATCCGCCAGATCCATCAGGCGGATGGCCTTGCGGTAGCCTTCGGGCCGCGCCATGCCGAAGTTGCGCTCGATGCGGGTCTTGGTGTCATTGCCCTTCTCGTGACCAATCACCACCACCGGCGTGTCGCCAAGGCGGGCAAGGCCGCCCATGATGGCATGGTCGTCGGCGAAGTTCCGGTCGCCCGCGAGCGGCGTGTATTCGGTGAAAAGCGCCTCGATGTAGTCGGCGCAATGGGGGCGGTCGGGGTGGCGCGCCACCTGGCATTTGCGCCAGGGCGTCAGCCCCTTGTAGAGCTCGGCCAGCATGTCGGCGGCCTTCTTGTCGAGTGCGGCCGCTTCCTGCTCCACGTCCATCTCGTCGTTCGCCCGCGCCATGGCGCGCAGCTCCTCCGCCTTGCCTTCGATATCGGCCAGCGGTTTTTCGAACTCAAGATAGTTGCTCATTGCCTGCTCCTGATGCCTTCACGCGCCTATATGACCCTGCGCCAAGCGATTTGCAACGCTTTGCGGCAGCGACGGCGGCCTTGCCCAGAAACAAAACCGCGCCCGCTCATAGGAGCCGGGCGCGGCCTGTTTTTGAAGCACCAGCGGCCCGAAGGCCCCGGCCAGACGGGTTACATCCCGGCGATCAGCTCAGACTGCGCCACGATCACCTCGGCCTGTTTGATGGAGGCGATGTCCACCAGACGGCCCTTGTAGACGGTCGCGCCTGCGCCGCTGGCCTTGGCCGCTTCCATCGCCGCCAAGATCTCCCGCGCCTCGGCGACGGCCTCCTCGGAAGGTGTGAACACCTCGTTGGCCAGAGCAATCTGCTTGGGGTGGATCGCCCATTTGCCCACCATCCCCAGCGTGGCAGAGCGTTTGGCCTGCGCGATATAGCCCTCATCATCGGAAAAATCGCCGAAGGGGCCGTCGACCGGCAGGATACCGTGGGTACGGCAGGCGGCGACGATGGCGGCCTGCGCCCAGTGCCACGGATCGGACCAATGTTTCTGGCCCTCGCGCAGCATGTAATAATTCTCCTGGGTGCCACCGATGCCGGTGGTCTGCATGCCCATGGAGGCGGCGAAATCGGCTGCGCCAAGGCTCATGGCCTCAAGCCGGGGCGAGGCGGCAGCGATGGCTTCCACATGGGCGATGCCGGCAGCGCTTTCGATGATCACCTCAAACGCCACGCGCTTCTCGCGGCCCTTGGCGCGCTCGATGGCGGTGACGAGCGCGTCCACGGCGTAGATGTCCTCGGCGCAGCCGACCTTGGGAATCATGATCTGATCCAGCCGCTCGCTGGACTGTTCCAGCAGATCCACCACGTCACGATACCAATAGGGCGTATCAAGGCTGTTAATGCGCACCGAAAGCGTCTTGGTACCCCAATCCACCGTGTTGATCGCCTCGATCACATTGGCGCGGGCGATGTCCTTGTCGGAGGGCGCGACCGAATCTTCCAGATCAAGGTTGATCACATCCGCCGCCGAGGCCGCCATCTTGGCAAAAAGCTTGGTGTTGGAGCCGGGCCCGAAGAGCTGGCAACGGTTGGGGCGCGCGGGCGGAGTGGGTTGCAGGCGGAAGCTCATCGGCAAACCTCGCTTGGGTAATGAAGTTACATTTCACGTTTTGGTTTTGGTAGAATATTGCGCCGCAGCATTCAACGGCTTTTTCGCACCTGCGGCATGATTCCTGCACTGCAGAAAGGACGCGGGACAAACCGCCGACAGCCTGAGCGAAACGGCGTTTTTATCCTGCCTATTTCGTAATCATTCGAATTTTCTTCGACATTTTTAGAAAAGAGCGCAATTTCATCACCCTTCCCCGACGTTTTGCGCCGCGATTGAGGCACACCTTCGCCGCCCGCCCCGGTATCGAAGGACCAACACAAAAGACAAGAGGCTGCCATGATCGAAACCCCTTACCTGCTGTTCCTCGGCGATGCGCCGGATCAACTCGCCGCCAAAGTTGCCATCGGCATCCGCGACTGGCGACCGGAGAACGCCGTGGGCCAGATCCGACTGCCCGGCTGTGGTGCCGATCTGGGCCTGACCGACATGACGCTTGCCGAAGCCAAGGAAGCCGGTGCGAAGACGCTGGTGATCGGCGTGGCCAACCGCGGCGGGATCATCTCGCAGGCGTGGAAAGAAGTGCTGATCGCGGCGCTGGAGATGGGCTACGATCTGGCCTCCGGCCTGCACAACCTGCTGCGCGACGAGGGCGACCTTGTGGCCGCCGCCCAAACCCATGGCGGCACCCTGCATGACGTGCGCGTGCCCACCGTCGGCTATCCGATCGCCAATGGCGTGAAACGTACCGGCAAGCGCTGCCTTGCCGTGGGCACCGATTGCTCCGTGGGCAAGATGTACACCGCCATGGCGATGGACGCCGAAATGCAGGCGCGCGGCATGAAATCCACCTTCCGTGCCACCGGGCAGACGGGCATCCTGATCACCGGCCACGGCGTGCCGCTGGACGCGGTGATCGCCGATTTCATGGCGGGCTCCATCGAATACCTGACACCCGACAACGACGAAGATCACTGGGATCTGATCGAGGGTCAGGGTTCGCTGTTCCACGTCTCCTACTCCGGCGTGACGATGGCGCTGGTGCATGGCGGGCAGCCCGATGCGCTGATCCTCTGCCACGAGCCGACCCGCACCCATATGCGCGGCCTGCCGGGCTACAGCCTGCCCAGCCTCGAAGACCTGCGCGACACCGCGCTGGCCATGGCCCGCGTGGCCAACCCGGCCTGTCAGGTTGTCGGGATCTCCGTCAACACCCAGCACCTGAACGAAGAAGACGCCCGCGCATACCTCGCGAAAGTCGAGGCACAAATGGGCCTGCCCACCGTCGACCCCTACCGGCATGGCGCCGGGCGTCTTGTAGACGCTCTCGCGGCGGTCTAGGCCCCTGTTGCACCTCCGGGCGCGATCTGCTGTTTTTCCGCTGCAAGGAAACGGTGGCTCGCGCCCGGTTCTTTTTCGACTGCTCGCTGGGAGAGGCCACGCAAGATGACCATCACCGTCAGCCCCGACACGTTCAAACTGGCCGAGGCCTTCACCATTTCGCGCGGCTCACGCACCGAGGCCCGTGTGCTCACCGTTTCGGTCACGCGCTGCGGCCACACGGGCCGGGGCGAATGCGTGCCCTATGCCCGCTACAACGAAACACTCGACAGCGTGACGGAAGAAATCCTCGCCCTGCCCGAAGGGATCACCCGCGCCGCGCTGCAAAGCGCCCTGCCCGCAGGTGCGGCCCGCAATGCCGTGGACTGCGCGCTTTGGGATCTGGAGGCCAAACAGGCCGGCAAACGGGCCTGGGATCTGGCGGGCCTGCCCGCGCCCGGCCCTGAGATCACGGCCTACACGCTTTCGCTCGACACGCCCGAGAAGATGCGCGCCTCCGCGGCCAAACACGCCTTCCGCCCGCTCCTGAAGATCAAGCTCGGCACGCCTGATGACATGCCCCGCCTTGAAGCGGTGCGCGCCGGTGCGCCGAAATCCCGCATCATCGTGGATGCCAACGAGGGCTGGTCGGCCGAAGTTTACGCCGATCTCGCCCCGCATCTGCTGCGCCTCGGCGTGGCGCTGGTTGAGCAGCCCCTGCCCGCCGGTGAGGATGACGCCCTGATCGGCATGGAACGTCCGGTGCCAGTGTGTGCCGATGAAAGCTGCCATGATCGCGCCTCGCTGCCCGCTCTGAAGGGCAAATACGATGTGATCAACATCAAGATCGACAAAACAGGCGGGCTGACAGAAGCGCTCGCCCTGCGCGATACCGCCGTGGCCGAAGGCTACCGGATCATGGTCGGCTGCATGGTCGGCTCTTCGCTCGCCATGGCCCCGGCCACGCTAGTGGCGCAGGGGGCGATGATCACGGATCTGGACGGGCCACTGCTTCTGGCCGAGGACCGCCCCAACGCATTGCAATTCGACGCCGCCGGGGTGCACCCGCCCGTGGCCGCGCTCTGGGGGTAGAGCGCAAAGCGGCCGCCCGGGTGGGCGCGGAAACGCGCCCGCCGTGGGGCGGGCGGACGCGGGCCCACCGCTTGCGCGGCGGGCCAGCAACGCGCCCTGCGGCCAAGCGATGGCTTGACGAACACCGGACTTCCCCCCACAGACATTCCAACACGATCTTCAGGAGCCACAGATGACCCGCACCGTTTACGTGAATGGCGAATACCTGCCCGAAACCGAAGCCAAAGTGTCGATCTTCGACCGGGGCTTCCTGATGGCCGATGGCGTCTATGAAGTGACCAGCGTGCTCGACGGCAAGCTGATCGATTTCGCTGGCCACGCCAAGCGGCTGGAGCGGTCGCTCACCGAGCTGGACATGGCCGCGCCGATCACCACGGAAGAGCTGCTGGAGGTCCACCGCGAACTGGTGCGCCTGAACGGCATCGAAGAGGGCATGATCTACCTGCAGATCACCCGTGGCGCGCCGGAAGATCGCGATTTCGCCTTCCCGGATCCGGCCAAAGTGCCCTCCACCATCGTGCTGTTTACCCAGAACAAGCCGGGCCTTGCCAACTCGCCCGCTGCCGAAAAGGGCCTCAAAGTCATCTCCATCGAGGACATCCGCTGGGGCCGCCGTGACATCAAAACCGTGCAGCTGCTCTACCCCTCCATGGGCAAGATGATGGCCAAGAAGGCCGGCTGCGATGATGCGTGGATGGTGGAAGATGGTGCCGTCACCGAAGGCACCTCCAACAACGCCTATATCGTGAAGGGCGGCAAGATCATCACCCGCCAGCTCTCCAACGACATCCTGCACGGCATCACCCGCGCCGCCGTGCTGAAGTTTGCCGAGGAAGCCCAGATGGTGGTGGAAGAACGCCCCTTCACTATCGCAGAAGCGCAGGAAGCCGACGAGGCCTTCATCACCTCAGCCTCTACCTTCGTGATGCCAGTCGTGGAGATCGACGGCAAGGCGCTGGGGGCAGGCACGCCGGGCCCCGTCGCCAAACGCCTGCGCGAAATCTATCTGGACGAAAGCCGCAAGGCCGCTGTCTGAGGCGACTGCCTTCCCTCGAAACGACAAAGCCGCCCAACGGGCGGCTTTTTCTTTGCCGGTTTGCCCCCTTCTACAGGGACGCCCCAAACGACTCGATGAGCGCCCGAGCAGCTTCCTCCGCCCCGTGTTTGAGCGGGTCGCCGAGGCTGTCGGCCAGACCGAACATCAGCGCCACGCCCAATACGGCCGAATGGATCGCAAAGGCTTTCTGCCGCGCGCTGATGGGATCGCCCCCGAGCCGAGCCGCCAGCGCCGCATACATGGCGTCGGTCACTGGATGCACCTCATCCAGCAGGGCGCCGGCCGGTGGTTCACCTCCGGCGTGGCGCTGTGTCTGCGGCAGTAGGTACATCATGCGGAACCGGTCCAGATCACCCATGTGAAACCGCAGGATCGAGGAGACAAAAGCGGCAATCGCCTCAGCCTCGGTTTCGCAGTGAGCCAAAGCTGCCGTTGCCGTCTCGGCTTCGGCCTTCAGCGCAGGCAGGAACATTGCTCCGAGGAGCGCATGTTTATTGGGGTACCAGTAGAGGACGGCCTGTTTGGACCGGCCAAGCCGCGTGGCAATCGCATCGAAAGACACCGCCGAAATCCCCCCGGATGCGAGCAATTCCCCCGCGACCTCCAGAATAAGGGCTTTGGTGTTCTCTCTGGGCATGGAGTGCTCCTTGACGGCTTACCAATGGTAAGCTACAACGCCTACCATTGGTAAGTAAAGAGGGGTGGAACGCAGGCGGATGCGCTTAGGGCCACCACCAAGGAGGCACGGCCATGTCGCAATTCACCTTCGAGAACCCGGTCTTCACGACCTACGCAATCGCGGCGGCCCTGATGGTGCTCAAGGTCATGGGACAGGGCTGGATGACGGTCTACCGGATGCTTCGGATCGGGGCTGGTTACGCCAGCCCGGAAGACTTGCGCGCAGGTTTGATCAACCGGGCACCCGCGCCCTCCCAGCTTGAAGTCAACGACTACGTCGACCGCTCCCGGCGTCTGCATCGAAACGACCTTGAAAACATCCCAGCTTTCTGGGCGGCGGGGCTTTTGTTCGTAGCAACGGATCCGGCTCTCGGGCTTGCGCAGGGGCTGCTCTATGGATTCGTCGTCGCCCGGGCCATGCACTTCTGGGCCTATGCCACCAGCAAGT
The DNA here is from genome assembly GCF_025376885.1 of Pseudoruegeria sp. SHC-113. NCBI lineage: Bacteria > Pseudomonadati > Pseudomonadota > Alphaproteobacteria > Rhodobacterales > Roseobacteraceae > Pseudoruegeria > Pseudoruegeria sp. SHC-113. The sequence goes on along the minus strand of NZ_JAHUBR010000001.1, from coordinate 547,864 downwards.
CGCACGAGGTCCGCGCCACGTTCTATACCATCGGCTCCGTGATCGTGATCTACATGGCGGCCCACACGCTCTGGGTACTCATCGGACAGTGATCGCCCCGATCAAGCCGCCTGCGCAATACCATTCGACAGGTCGATAAACGCCATCACATCGCTGCCTTCGCGCTCGATGCGGGCACCGCGCTCCAGCACCATGTGCATGATCGCGGTGTTGGCGGCAGAGAAGTAGAGGTCGGCGCTTTTCACGCCCATCTCGGCGCAGGCTTCAAGCCCTGCAGCGAAGAGCTGGCCGCCGAGCCCGCGGCCCTGAAAGCGGTCTTCCATGGAAATGCCGATCTCGGCATGGCCGTCGCGGCCAAGGTAGATCTCGAGAATGCCGGCCGTTTCCGCCCCCAGCGTGATCTCGACCACGTGGTCAGGCGAAATGTGGTGGCCGATCTTTTCCAGATAGGCATCGTCGGCGGCGGGGGTGAGGAAACGCAGGCGGCGGGAGGCGGCTGACAGCGTCTTGTAATGGGCGATCAGCGCATCTTGCAGCTCGGGCAGGTGGCCCATCAGGGGGTGGGTGTGCGTATCGGCGTGGGCATTCATGGCATCTGTTCCGCGTTTCGGATTGTCCTCCTGCGTTAACAAATAGGAGAAGGCCAAAGCGGTTTGAAGCCGGAACGCCCGTGACGCTGCGTTGCACGAGCCGCATGGCTCGCACCTGTCCGTTTCTGGCTCAGCCCACGCCGGGGGTGATGAAGGAAAGCGTGAGATTGGCCGCCGAAAGCCCCGTTGTGCCCTGCACCAGCGCCACCAGCGCGCCGTCGAGCAGCACCTCGGTGTCGGTGCCGTTCTCAGCGGTGTTCAGCACCAGCTCCGCATCATCGGGAATGCCCAGATCGTTGCGGGCAAAAACGACGAGCGCCTCGGTTTCCGCATCGAAATCGGTGATCGTGACAGCGGTATCGTCCAGCTCGTCAAACAGCACTGCAAAATCATCGATGCCCGCGCCGCCGGTCAGCGTGTCGCCGTCATCGCCCTGCAGGAGGTCCTCCCCCTCGCCGCCATCCAGCACGTCAGGCGTGTCGTCATCCACATCGTCGAGACTGTTGAGCAGATCATCGCCCGCCCCGCCCATCAGTGTGTTGGAGCCGATCCAGTCATAGATCCGGTCGTCGCCTTCACCGCCTTCGATGGTGTCATCGCCCTCATCGGCGGTGGTGGGGCCCATGCGGTCGTCGCCCGCCCCCAGATCGACGGTATCATCGCCCGCGCCACCAAAGACAGTATCCACACCGTCACCGCCAAGGATCGAATCATCGCCGGAACCGCCGAAAATTTCATCGTCTCCCGCGCCACCATCGAGCAGATCGTCGCCTTCAAGCCCCGAGAGCCTGTCGTCTCCGCCCAGGCCAAAGATCGCGTCGCCCTCAACGGTTCCAGACAGCAGGTCTGCCGTTTCGGTGCCGCCAATCGCGCCTTCAGGAAAACCGCCGTCGCCGCCATCCCCGCCGTCGCCGGTATCGCCCTCTTCGACGGGCTCGCTTTCATCGTCCATGAACAGCACGCTCAGGCAGAACAGCGCGAAAGGTGTGAAAATCATGTAGTCCATTGTCAGTCTCCTGCGCCGGCACCCCCCGGTACCGCCGCCCCCTTATCGTCTATCGCATGTCGCGCCCGGCTTGTGGTGCCGGGTCTCAGACGGTTCCGAGATCCTGAATGGAAAGAACCAGATTGGCCTGTGTGACCGACGTCACCCCGGCGAGCACGGCTACGACCTGCTCGTCCAGAAGCACTTCGGTGTCGCCGTCGCTCTCGCGCAGCTCCAGCGCACTGGTGTCCACGCTGCCCAGCGAGGCGTCCAGCAGAACCACCAGCTGCTCACTGGCGGGATCGAAATCGGTGATGGTCGCGGCCTGATCGTCAGCCTCGTCCACAAGCACGGTAAAGAGATCCGTACCAGCCGCGCCGGTGGCAGTATCGCCGTCGTCCAGAAGGATCTCGTCGTCGCCTTTCCCTGCGAAAAGCTCATCGGGCTCATCTGTTCCCGGCTGATCGAAGCCGCTGATCGCATCATCACCGGAATCACCGAAAATCACGTTGGAGCCGCCGAAATCGAAGAGAATGTCGTTGCCGCTGCCGCCACGGATGAAATCGTCGCCGCTGTCGTCCCAGCTGTCGCCGATCCGGGTGATGTCGTCGCCGCCGGCCAGAAAAATCCGGTCATCGCCCGCGCCGCCGGTTACGGCATCATCGCCATCGTCGCCGTAAATCTCGTCATCCCCTGCGCCGCCGTCGATGAGGTCGTTGCCCTCGCCACCGCGCAGGAGATCCTTGCCGCCAAGGCCCAGCAGCAGATCGTCGCCGCCGCCGCCATTGAGGTTGTCGCCGCCCTCGGTGCCCTGCACCGCATCCGCGCCGTCACCGCCCTCCACATCCGAAGGCGACGGATCGTCGTCGTCAGATTGCGCGATCAGCACGCCAGCCAGAACAAGTGGAACAAGCAGGAACAATTCCACGGCGGATACCCCTTAAACCTTGCCTCAAAAATGGCAAAAACAGGGCGATTTATACCGCGTTAACACATTTCTGACAATCTTCCACAGCGCTCAACACACTGTTTCGCGGGGCAAAACAGTGGGTAGACAGTCCGCTATGCGATGATTGTGGCCCGCTCAGTGCCCCGGGTGCGACTTGGCGAAGGCTTCCTTTTGCGCGTCGCTGGCCTCGGTTTGATAGCGGTCGCGCCACTCGGTATAGGGCATGCCGTAGAAAGCCTCGCGCCCCTCATCCTTGCTCATCTCGATGCCGCGCGCGTTGGCAGCTTCCTGATACCAGCGCGAGAGGCAGTTGCGGCAGAAACCGGCGAGATTCATCATGTCGATGTTTTGCACATCCGTCCGTTCGGCGAGGTGATCGCGCAGCCGGCGGAAGGCGGCGGCTTCCAGTTCAAGGCGGGTCTGATCGTCCATGGCTCAAGCTCCTGCGTCTGTGGGTGCATCCTGCCGGGCCAGCCCGGCGTCTTCAAGGGTCTGCCGAAGGATCGGCGCAAGCCGGGCGGCCCAGGCGCGTTGCTGGGCCGGCTCGCGGATCAGATCGTTGCGCAGCTCGATCAGCACATGGGCGCGGCCATGCTGCAGCCCGTGGCGGTCCATCGCGTCGCCGGTGAGGTGGCCGGAATAGGGCTCGTTATCGCCCACACAAAGATCCGGCTCCTGCGCCAGCCGCGCCAGCAGGGGCAGGGCAAGACGCTGATCGCCCGGCGAATGCAGCACACCGATGTGCCAGGGGCGTTCGGCCCGCCCGGCCAGCCGATTGGTGAAACTGTGGACCGAAAGAATGGCCGAATGCCGCCGCGCCGTGAACACCTTCTCCAGCGCCGCATGATAGGGGCGGTGATAGGCGTTGAGCCTGCGCTCCCGCTCCGCCGCGTCGGCGTGGCGGTTGGCCGGAATCACCGAGCCGTCATAGAGCTTCATCAGGATCGTCGGGTCATCCTCGCCCCGGTTCGGATCGATCACGAGGCGCGAGAAATTCGACAGCACCGCCGTGGCGTCCAGCAGATCCGCCAGATTCCGCGTCACCGCCGCCGCGCCCACGTCATAGGCGATGTGGCGGTCCATATCCTGCGCAGGCAGGCCCAGATCACCGCCGTTGATCTCCGGCGGCACCCGGTTGCTGGCATGATCGCATGTCAGCACCCAGGGCGAGGGCCTGTCTTCACCGATGATCTCGAAAGGGGCGTCTGTCATGGGCCTGTCGCAACATTCTGTCAGCCCCTGAAATAGGCCAGCCTGCGGCAAAGCACCAGTTGTCAGGGGGCGACAATTCGGCCATATAGCACGCGGCCCACCGAAAAATTGAATCGACACGAGGAACGAGGCAGCATGACACGCACTCGCAATGTAAAAATCGTGGCCACGCTGGGCCCCGCATCCGACGACTACAAGATGATCCGTGCGCTGCATGAAGCCGGCGCCGACGTCTTCCGGCTCAACATGAGCCATGGCGACCACGACGAGATCCGTCGCCGCCACGAGATCATCCGCAAGGTCGAGAAGGACGTTGGCACCCCGATCGCCATCCTCGCAGACCTTCAGGGCCCCAAGCTGCGCGTCGGCAAATTTGCCAACGAGGCCGAGGAGCTGGAAGTGGGCGACACGTTCCGCCTCGATCTGGATCCGGCCGCCGGCACCAAAGAGCGCGTGCAACTGCCGCACAAGGAAATCTTCGCCGCGCTTGAGCCGGGCGCCAGCCTGCTGGTGAACGACGGCAAGATCCGCCTGAAGGTGGAGAAATGCGGCTCCGATTTCGCCGATTGCGTTGTCACCGTGGGCGGCACCATCTCCAACCGCAAGGGCGTGAACGTCCCCGACGTGGTGCTGCCGCTGGCCGCGCTCTCCGAGAAGGACCGCCGCGATCTGGAGTTCGTCTGCGAGTTGGGCGTCGACTGGCTGGCGCTGAGCTTCGTGCAGCGCGCCGATGACGTGCGCGAGGCACGCGATCTGGCCATGGGCCGCGCCGCGATCCTGTCGAAGATCGAGAAGCCTGCCGCGGTGAAGGATTTCGACCGCATCCTCGAAGTCTCTGACGGCATCATGGTCGCCCGCGGCGATCTGGGCGTGGAGCTTCCGGTGCAGAACGTGCCGCCGATCCAGAAGCGCCTAATCCGCAAATGCCGCGCCGCCGCCAAGCCGGTGATCGTGGCCACGCAGATGCTGGAAAGCATGATCGAAAGCCCGATGCCGACGCGCGCCGAGGTCTCCGACGTGGCCACCGCCATCTATGAAGGCACCGACGCGATCATGCTCTCGGCCGAATCCGCCGCCGGCAGCTTCCCGATCGAAGCCGTCTCGACGATGCACAACGTGGCCAAGGAAGTGGAAAGCGATCCGAACTATCGCACCGTGATCGACGCCTCCCGCATTGCGCTGGTGAAGGAGAAACGCTCCGGCATCGCCGACGGCATCGTGTCTGCCGCGCGCGAGATCGCCGAAACCGCCGACATCAAGGCGATCTGCTGCTACACGCAATCCGGCACCACCGCGCTTCTGGTGGCCCGCGAGCGCCCCTCCGTGCCGATCATCGGCCTCACCTCCGACATCCGCACCGCACGCCAGCTCTCGCTGAGCTGGGGCACGCAATGCGCCGTGACGGGCCCGGTGGCCCGCTTCAAGATGGCCGTGGTGGGCGCGGTACGCGCCGCCCGCGATCTGGGCCTTGCCGAGCCGACGGACAACATCGTCGTCACCGCCGGTGTGCCCTTCAACGTGCCCGGCACCACCAACATCCTGCGGGTTGCCCCCTGCGAGGAGCGGTTGATTTTCAGCTCCGAAGCGGAATAATGCCCTAAAGCCGGTGCCTTGGCCCCGGCGCATGACTTCTGGCCCCGGGGCCGGGCACTACAGCCCGGCCCCGCGCCAAATCTGAAGGAGGCACAGGCAGAGCGGATGTTTGCGGATCTGGATCCCGACATGCTCCTCGTGAGCGGCATCGTGCTTCTGGCCCTCGCGCTTCCCGCCGCCATCAAGGCCTATGCCGATAGCGATGCCCCAAGGCTGTCTGCCGTGCTGGTGCTGGCCGCCGGCGTGGCCATCCTCTACGCGATCTCGCTGCAGCCCGACGGCTTCCAACTCGCCGATGTGCCCCACGCCTTCGTCAATGTGATCGGCGGCATCCTGCACTAGGTTTTCGCCGCCAATCCGGCCGCTTTGCCTCTTGCCAATTCCCCAACCCGCCCTTATACGGCGCACTTCAATCGCGCGACCGGCTCAAGTGGCATGCCGAGTCGCGTTCAAGACCGACCCATCGAAGGAGACGGAAATGCCCAAGATGAAGACGAAATCGAGCTGCAAGAAGCGGTTCAAGGTGACGGCGTCCGGCCGCGTGAAAACCGGCCAGGCCGGCAAGCGTCACGGCATGATCAAGCGCACCAACAAATTCCTCCGCAATGCCCGCGGCACCACCACCCTGTCGGCTCCTGATGAGAAAATCATCAAGTCGATGATGCCCTACGCGCGCTAAGGAGAGCTGATCAATGTCCCGCGTTACTTCCGGTAAAGTTACCCACGCCCGCCACAAGAAGGTCATCAAGGCAGCCAAAGGCTACTATGGCCGTCGCAAGAACGCCTTCCGCACCGCCACGCAGGCTGTCGACAAGGCGAACCAATACGCCACCCGCGACCGCAAGGCCCGCAAGCGCAATTTCCGCGCGCTCTGGATCCAGCGCATCAACGCCGCTGTCCGCGCGCACGACGAAGCCCTGACTTACTCCCGCTTCATCAACGGCCTGTCGCTGGCCGGCATCGAAGTGGACCGCAAGGTTCTGGCCGATCTGGCCGTGCACGAGCCCGAAGCCTTCGGTGCCATCGTGGACAAGGCGAAAGCCGCTCTGGCTTAAGCAAGCCGCCTCGTTCTTCGAGGGACAGTTCAAACCGCGTCATCCCCCGGATGGCGCGGTTTTCTTTTGCCTTCCTCTCGCCCGAAATACCTCGGGGTGCGGGGGCAGAGCCCCCGCGCCTTCCCTTTCCCTTGCATTGCACCCTGTCTGTGATAGGGCATGGCCCGATCAAGAGGAAAAGGCCCGATGGACGGATTGAACGAGCTGAAAAGCCGCTATTTGGAAGCGATTGGGAACGCCGGCGACGAAGCCGCGCTGGAAGAGCTGCGCGTGGCCGCGATCGGCAAGAAGGGCGAGGTTTCGCTCAAGATGCGCGAGCTGGGCAAGATGAGCCCGGAAGAGCGGCAGGTGGCCGGTCCGGCGCTGAACGCGCTCAAGGACGAGCTGAACACGGCGCTCACCGCCAAGAAAGCCGCGCTGGCAGATGCCGCGCTGGATGCGCGCCTGAAAACCGAGTGGCTCGACGTCACCCTGCCGGGCCGCACGGGCAGCCGCGCCGGGGGCTCCATCCACCCGATCAGCCAGGTCACCGAGGAAATCGCCGCGATCTTCGCCGACATGGGCTTCGCCGTGGCCGAAGGCCCGCAGATCGAGACCGACTGGTACAATTTCGACGCGCTCAACATCCCGCCGCACCACCCCGCGCGGCAGGAGTTCGACACCTTCTACATGCACCGCGCCGAAGGCGACAACCGCCCGCCCCACGTGCTGCGCACCCACACGAGCCCGGTCCAGATCCGCTCGATGGAAAAACAGGGCGCGCCGATCCGCGTCATCGCCCCGGGCCGCGTCTACCGCTCCGATTACGACCAGACCCACACCCCGATGTTCCACCAGGTCGAAGGCCTCGCCATCGACAAGAACATCTCCATGGCCAACCTCAAGTGGACGCTGGAGGAATTCTGCCGCGCCTTCTTCGAGGTGGATCAGGTGGAGCTGCGCTTCCGCGCCTCCCACTTCCCCTTCACCGAGCCGTCGGCCGAAGTCGATCTGCGCTGCTCCTGGGAAGGTGGCCAGCTGAAAGTGGGCGAGGGCGACGACTGGATGGAGATCCTCGGCTCCGGCATGGTGCACCCGAAGGTGCTGCAGGCCGCCGGGGTGGACCCGGAGGAATACCAGGGCTTTGCCTTCGGCCTCGGGATCGACCGGCTGGCGATGCTGAAATACGGCATCCCCGACCTGCGCGCCTTCTTCGACAGCGACCTGCGCTGGCTGCGCCACTACGGCTTCGCCGCGCTGGACATGCCGACGCTGGCCGGAGGCCTGAGCCGGTGACCGGAAGCAACGCCATCACGGTGTGCGAAAACGTATGCCGTGATTTTAACTTCCTTTCGCATATCCCTTCAGGCGTTCTTGCGAGCGTTTTGGCCTCCGCAACCGCGCTTTATATTGGGCTTCGGGTCTACCCAAGGCAAAAGGAAGAAGACAGAAAACTACAAATTCGGTTGGAGCGGCGGACGGATCTAAAAAAGTTTGTGGTCGAGCTTGGAAGGTTCAAGTCTACAATAGACAGGCTTAGGCCGAACTCCGCAGACACATATATCCAGACTTTAGCCGACCTAACGACTAGATGGGATGCTCTTGAGGACGCACTGCTAGCACTAACTGTCTCTAGCAACACAGAGGTCCTTGAAGCTGGATACGCCTGCCAAGAAACACATAGACAAGTCTACGAATTGCTACAGCGTCATCTAGAAAGAGGTATCCAATCTGGTTTCCAGAATAACCTGTGGCAAACAATTCGGGATAACGAAGCATTCGATCAAAAGGTCGTCAGTGCGCAAACCGAATTCATAAATATTGCGCGTCAGCAGGAATACGGTCTCTCTGCAGTTTCGTTGGCTCCCGCGCGCAAAATGAGGAAGGCCGAAGAAAAATGAAATTCACTCTCTCCTGGCTGAAAGAGCACCTCGACACCGAGGCCACCGTGGATCAGATCGCCGAGGCGCTCACCGATCTTGGCCTTGAAGTGGAAGAGGTCATCAACCCGGCCGAGAAGCTGAAAAGCTTCACGCTGGCCAAGATCACCGCCGCCAGCCAGCACCCGGACGCCGACCGTCTGCGCGTCTGCACCGTGGCCACCGATGAGGGCGACAAGCAGATCGTCTGCGGCGCGCCCAATGCGCGCGAAGGCATCACCGTGGTGCTCGCCAAACCCGGCGACTACGTGCCGGGGCTGGATATCACCCTCTCTGTCGGCAAGATCCGCGGCGTGGAAAGCCACGGCATGATGGCCTCCATGCGCGAGCTGGAACTGGGCGAGGATCACGACGGCATCATCGAACTGCCCTCCGGCCAGGTGGGTGAGAAATTCATCGACTGGCTCGCCGCCAACGATCCGGAAAAGATCGACCCCGTCATCGACATCGCCATCACCCCGAACCGCCCCGATGCGCTTGGCGTGCGCGGCGTGGCCCGCGATCTGGCCGCCCGTGGCCTTGGCACGCTGAAGCCCGCCAAGGAAGTTTCGGTGGCCGGCAGCTTCGAAAGCCCGCTGAAGGTCACCATTGATGCGGTCACGCTGGACGAAGCCCCGCTCTTCATGGGCCGGCTGATCCGTGGCGTGAAGAACGGCCCCTCGCCCGAATGGCTGCAGAAGCGTCTGAAAGCCATCGGCCTGCGCCCGATCTCTGCCCTCGTAGATGTGACGAACTTCTTCACCTACGATCAAAACCGCCCGCTGCACGTGTTTGACGCCGACAAGGTGCAGGGCAACCTGCGGGTGCATCACGCCAAGGGCGGCGAAACGCTCGTGGGCCTTGACGAGAAGGAATACACCTTCGCGCCGGGCATGGTTGTGATTTCCGACGATCAGGGCGTGGAAAGCATCGCCGGCATCATGGGCGGGCTGGCCACGGGCTGTACTGACGAGACGACGAACGTCTTCCTCGAGGCCGCCATCTGGGACACGATCCAGATCGCCAAGACGGGCCGTGCGCTGAAGATCAACTCCGATGCGCGCTACCGCAACGAGCGCGGCATCGATCCGGCCTTCAACGCCCAAGCCATCGAACAGGCCACGCAGATGATCCTCGATCTCTGCGGCGGTGAGGCCTCCGACGTGGTGACGGCGGGCGCGGTGCCCGATGTCTCCCGCGCCTACCGGCTGGACACCGACCGCGTGCAATCGCTCGTCGGCATGGAGATCCCGGCGGACACCCAGCGCGCCACGCTGGAGGCGCTCGGCTTCACGCTGGACGGCGACATGGCCAATGTGCCGAGCTGGCGCCCCGATGTGCTGGGCGAGGCCGATCTGGTGGAAGAGGTCGCACGCGTGGCCTCGCTCACCAAGCTCGTCGGCCAGCCCCTGCCCCGTGTACAGGCCGGTGTGCCGCGCGCGATCCTGACCCCGATGCAGAAGCGCGAAGCCATCGCGCGGCGCACGGCGGCAGCACTCGGCTACAATGAATGCGTGACCTACAGCTTCATCGACCAGAAAAGTGCCGAGGCCTTCGGCGGCGGCACGGATGCGACGATGCTGGAGAACCCGATTTCCAGCGAGATGAGCCACATGCGCCCCTCGCTGCTGCCGGGGCTGCTGCAGGCTGCCGCCCGCAACCAGGCGCGCGGCTTCATGGATCTGGCGCTGTTCGAGGTCGGCCCGGCCTTCCACGGCGGCGAGCCGGAGGATCAGGAAGTGCTGATCACCGGGATCCTCGTGGGCCATACCGGCCCCAAAGATGTGCACGGCACCCGCCGCGCGGTGGATGTGTTTGACGCCAAGGCCGATGCCGAGGCGATCCTCGCTGCCGTCGGCGCGCCGGCCAAGGCGCAGATCCAGCGCGGGATGAACGCCTGGTGGCATCCGGGCCGTTCGGGCAAGATCTGCCTCGGGCCGAAGATGGTCCTGGCGGGTTTTGGCGAACTGCACCCGCGCGCCATCGCGGCGATGGATGTGAAAGGCCCCGTGGTGGCTTTCGCGATCCATCTTGCCAATGTGCCCTTCCCGAAAGCCAAATCCCCCACCCGTCCGCCGCTCGCCGCGAGCGATCTGCAGGCGGTGGAACGCGATTTCGCCTTCGTGGTGGATGCGGATGTGGAAGCGCTGACGCTGGTCAACGCCGCCGCCGGGGCCGACAAGGCGCTAATCGAAGAGGTGCGCGTGTTCGACGAGTTCATCGGCGGCGCTTTGGGCGAGGGCAAGAAATCCCTCGCCATCACCGTGCGCCTGCAGCCCACCACTGCCACGCTGAAGGAAAAGGACATCGAGGCCGTGGCGGCCAAGATCGTGGAGAAGGTCGGCAAGGCCACGGGCGGCGTGCTGCGCGGCTGAGGCTGGCTGGACTTTCTTGCCTCCGGCGGGGATATTTCTGGAACAAAGTGAGGGGGCGCGCGCGCCCCTTTCGCATGTTTGGATTTAGGGAGAGCGGCACATGTTGAAGGTTTACCTGTCGGGCGAGATCCACACCGATTGGCGGGAGCGGATCGTTGAGGGCGCGAAGGGGCTGGAGGTTCGGTTCTCCGCGCCGGTCACCGATCACGCGGCCAGTGACGATTGCGGCGTGGCCATTCTGGGGGCGGAAGAAAAACCGCTCTGGCATGATCGCAAGGGCGCGGGCGTGAATGCGATCCGCACGCGGACCGCGATCGAGGCCGCCGATGTGGTGGTGGTGCGCTTTGGCGAGAAGTACAAACAGTGGAACGCGGCCTTTGACGCGGGCTATGCGGCGGCGCTTGGCAAGAGCCTGATCATCCTGCACGGGCCGGAGCATCAGCACGCCTTGAAAGAGGTGGACGCGGCGGCGGAAGCGGTGGCCGAGACGCCAGAGCAGGTGGTGCAGATCCTGCGCTACGTGCTGACCGGTGCGCTTCCGGGCTGAGCGCTTGTTCTGTCAGAGGCGCGCGAAATCTGTTAAGCTTTCAGAGTCCGGCCCGGGCGAAGGCTTGTTCTTTTTGCGCCCGGCTGCCTCTTTTCTCGTGGCGGTGATGCGATGCAGACTTCCCCTGACCTGTCCAACCCGAGGTTTCGCTGGGTGATCGTGGTGGCGGCGGCCCTGCTTTTGGGCATCGCCATGGGCACGCTGGTGAACGGGCTGTCGGCCTTCGTGATCCCGCTGGAGATCCACTTCGGCTGGAGCCGCGCGGAGGTTTCGGCGATCAACTCGCTGGGGCTGATCGGGATTGCCCTGGGCGGGATCGTCATGGGCTTTCTCGCCGACCGGATCGCGACGCGGACGATCTGCCTGATCGGGGCCGCGAGCCTTGCGGCAGCGCTTCTGCTGGCGGCGCGGGCGGAGGCGCTCTGGCAGTTCTACACGCTCTTCTTCGCCGCCGGGTTTCTTGGAGGCGGTGCGCTATTCGCACCTGTGATCGCGCTGGTGGGCGGCTGGTTCACCGCGAGCCGGGGGCTGGCCATCGGTATCGCCTCCGCCGGGCAGGGGCTTGGGCAGGGGCTTGTGCCTTTCGTGGCGGGCCATCTGATCGAGGTCACGGGCTGGGCGAATGCCTTCACCCTGCTCGGTGCCTTTGCCGGTCTGACGCTGCTGCCGCTGTCGCTTTTGATGGTTCCGCCCCCGGCGCAGGCCGCTGCCGCGGCTGCCCAGAAAGGGGCCGCGCCGCTGCTTTCGCCGAAGCTGGTGCTGCCCGCGCTCTCCATCGCTGTTCTGGGCTGCTGCACCGGCATGGCGGTGCCGCTGATGCATCTGGTGCCGCTCATTCAGGGCGTCTGCGGCGTGGGCGCGGAGGCCGGCGGACCGCTTCTGATCATGCTGGGCGCAGCGGTTCTGGGGCGGGTGTTCTTCGGCCGGCTGGCCGACATCATCGGCCCTGTACAAGCCTGGATGGCGGCCACCAGCTGGCAGACGGCGCTGATGCTGGGCTTTGTTTTCCTTGGCACGATGCAGGGCTTCTGGCTCTTCGCACCGCTCTACGGCTTCGGCTACGGCGGGGTGATGACGGGGGTTCTGATCACTGTGGGCACGCTCACACCACCCGCCCGCCGCGCCTCGGCGACGGGGATCGTGCTGGCCTTCGGCTGGGCCGGCCATGCGCTTGGCGGCTGGCAGGGCGGCTTCGTCTTCGATCTTACGGGAGGCTATTTCTGGACCTATGCCAACGCGGTGATCGCGGGGCTGATCAACCTGCTGATCGTGGGCACGATCTGGCTGGCCCTGCGCCGCCGCGCGCAGGCGGGGGCGTAGGCCTCACTCCGGCGGGCGCGGCGGGATTTTGAGGCCGCGCTGCACGGCGGGCCGCGCGAGGAAGCGTTCCAGATAGGCGGGCACGTTGTCCAACTCGAAGAGCCCGACAAGATCGGCGTTCTGATAGGAGGTCACGAGCGCATTGAGCCAGGGCGCGATGGCGATATCGGCGATGGAGTAGCTGCCCGCGATCCAGTCCTTCCCGGCCAGAGCGGCATCAAGCACGCCCACAAGGCGGCGGCTTTCGGCCACGTAGCGCTCGGTGGGGCGCTTGTCCTCCCAGTCTTTCCCGGCGAATTTGGTGAAGAAGCCCATTTGCCCGAACATCGGCCCCAGCCCGCCCATCTGGAACATCAGCCATTGCAGCGCCTGATAGCGCGCGGCCGGATCCTCGGGCAGGAGCTGGCCGGTTTTCTCGGCCAGGTAGATCAGGATCGCGCCGCTTTCAAACAGCGCCAGCGGCGCGCCGCCGGGGCCATCGGGGTCAATGATCGCGGGGATCTTGTTGTTGGGGTTGAGTGCAAGAAACTCGGGCGTGAGCTGATCGTCGGTGCGGATCGAGACGAGATGCGCCTCGTAGGGCAGCCCTGTCTCCTCCAGCGCGACCGAGATCTTCACGCCGTTGGGGGTGGGAAAGGAATAGAGCTGCAGCACCTCGGGCCGGATGGCGGGCCAACGGCGGGTGATCGGGTGGTCAGAGAGGCGCTGCATGGCATTTCGCTTTCACAAACATGGATTGCGGGGAGTGTTCGCCGCAGTTTCCCCGACATTCAAGCCCGGAGATGGGGTAGTGGGGCACATTGGGTGCCGCAGAGCACCTCAACAGGGGAAGGACACAGAATGCTTCAGGAGTTCCGCGATTTCATCGCCAAGGGCAATGTGATGGACATGGCCGTGGGGATCATCATCGGCGCGGCTTTCACCGCCATCGTGCAATCCATGGTGGGCGATCTCATCAACCCGATCATCAGCCTCTTCATCGGCGGGATCGATTTTTCCGGCATGTATGTGCTGCTGGGCGAGGGCGAATATGCCTCCATCGCGGCAGCAGAGGAAGCCGGGGCGGCCGTGTTTGCCTACGGGCGCTTCATCATGGCCGTGATCAACTTCCTGATCATCGCCTTCGTCGTGTTCATGCTCGTGCGCTACGTGAACAAGGTGAAGGACATGGCGGCGGCCAAGGAAGAGGCCGAAGAGGCCCCGGCGGAGCCGGAAGGCCCCAGCGAGCTGGACATCCTGATCGAGATCCGGGATTCGCTGAACAAGGGCTAAGCTGCCAATCACAGGATGCCAAAAAGGGCCCGCCGATCTGGCGGGCCCTTTCCGTTTCGCGTTGCGCCATGCCTAGGCCGCTTTCAGCGCCAGATGCGGGGCCATCACGTCGAGCCCCAGCGCCTTGCCCACGGCGTAGTAGGTCAGCTTGCCGGCATGGACGTTGAGCCCGTTCAGCAGGTGTGGATCTTCTTCGCAGGCCTTGCGCCAACCCTTGTCGGCAAGCGCCAGCAGGAAGGGCATGGTGGCATTGCCAAGTGCGATGGTGGAGGTGCGGGCCACGGCACCGGGCATGTTGGCGACGCAGTAATGCATGATGCCATCCACATCATAGATCGGATCCTGATGGGTGGTGGCGCGGGAGGTTTCGAAACAACCGCCCTGATCGATGGCCACATCCACGATGGCCGCGCCTGGCTTCATCTCCGAAAGCTGCGCGCGGCTGACGAGCTTGGGCGCGGCAGCGCCGGGGATCAGCACCGCGCCGATCACCATGTCGGCTTCGCGCACCAGTTCCGCCGTGGCTTCCGCCGAGGCGTAACGGTTGCGGAAATCGCGGGCGAAGACGTCATCGAGATAGCGCAGGCGCGGCAGGGAGCGATCTAGCACCGTCACATCCGCACCCATCCCGGCGGCAATGCGCGCCGCGTGGGTGCCAACAACGCCGCCACCGATCACCACCACTTTCGCCGGGCCCACACCGGGCACGCCGCCCAGCAGAACGCCACGGCCGCCATTGGCCTTTTGCAGCGTCCAGGCCCCGACCTGCGGCGCGAGCCGTCCGGCCACTTCCGACATCGGCGCGAGCAGCGGCAGGCCGCCGCGATCATCCGTCACGGTTTCGTAAGCAATGGCGGTGCAGCCGCTGGCCAGCAGATCCTTCGTCTGCTCCGGGTCGGGCGCAAGGTGCAGGTAGGTGAACAGCAGCTGGCCTTCGCGCAGCATCTTGCGTTCCACCGCCTGTGGCTCCTTCACCTTCACGATCATGTCGGCGGCGGCAAAGATCTCGGCTGCGGTGCCGAGGATTTGCGCGCCGGCGGCGATGTAATCCGTATCCGTAAAGCCGGCCCCCGCGCCGGCATTGGTTTCGACGATCACGCTGTGGCCGTGGGCAATGGCTTCCCGCGCGGCGGCCGGTGTCAGGCCGACGCGGAACTCCTGTGGCTTGATTTCCTTGGGGCATCCGATTTTCATGGGCTCTCTCCCTTCCCGTATTGAAAAGGAGTATCTGCCAAGCCGCGCGCAATTGGCTTGAAATTCCTGCCTCGTTTTTCCAAAATCACGCAAGAAGCCGCGAGGTTTCTGTCAAACGGTGAGAGGAACTTGCACGCTTATGGCTTTGGACAGCATAGATCGTCGAATCCTGACCGTGCTGCAGAAGGCCGGGCGGATCTCCAACGCGGATCTGGCGGAGCGGATCAATCTCTCTGCTTCAGCCTGTCACCGGCGGGTGCAGCGGCTGGAGTCCGAGGGCTACATCAAGGATTACGTCGCTCTGTTGGACAGCCGCAAGCTGGGGCGGCCCACGACGGTGTTCGTGGAGATCACGCTGTCCGGGCAGGCGGACGAGGTGCTGGAGGCGTTTGAGCGCGAAGTGGCGAAGATCCCGGATGTGCTGGAGTGCCACCTGATGGCGGGCACCGCCGATTACCTGCTCAAGGTCGTTGCCGAGGACACCGAGGATTTCGCGCTGATCCACCGCCGCCATCTGGCCCGCCTGCCCGGCGTAGCGCAGATGCATTCCTCCTTCGCGCTGCGAACCGTGTTCAAAACGACCGCGCTGCCCGTTTGAGCCCTTACCAGAGCGTCTTTTCGGCCCGCGCGGGCCATTCCTGATCGTAGGACGCGCCGTCAAAACGGCCTTCCGTCATTTCCGAAAGCAGATCGCCCGCGCTTGGCAGGCCCTCCGGTGCGGGGATGCCCTGCCAGAGCTGCGCGCGCATCAGGGCGCGGGCGCATTGGAAATACACCTCGCCGATGGCAATCACGATCACGCTGCGCGGCTGCCGCCCCCGATCAGAGAAGCGCGCCAGCAAATCCGCATCGGTGCTGACGTGAGCGCTGCCGTTCACCCGCACCACCATGGTGGCGCCCGCCACGAAGAAGCTGAGCGACACCCGCCCGTCCCGCACGATATTGCGCAAGGAATCCATCCGGTTGTTGCCGCGCCAATCGGGCATCGCCAGCGTGCCGGGATCCAGTTCGGTGACAACCGGGCCATCATCGCCGCGCGGAGAGCAATCGGTGCCCTCCGGGCCGACGGTGGTGAGCGTGCAGAAACGGCTTTGCGCGATGAAGGCGCGGTAGCCCGGAGTCATCCGGCGGGCGACCTTCACGAGGCTGGCTTCGCCGGGCGTCCCATAGAGCGCCTCAAGCGCCTCCAACGTCTCGATCCGCGCCATCGGCTGCTCCTCTCAGATCAATCGGCTTTCGTGAACCCGGCTTCCGCCATCAGCGCGTCCGAACGGCCCTCCACCTCGGCTTCGAGCTTTTCCATGAAGGCCTCTCGGCTCAGGCCCGCCTTGATGCGGGGAAGGAACTCCACCACCGCAAGGCCAGGCTTGCGGTAGACGCCGTGGCGCGGCCAGAAGACGCCCACGTTGGTGGCCGCCGGGACGCAATCCTGCCCGGTCTGGCTGTAGAGCACGGCGGGGCCGACCTTGTAGGGCAGCATCGCGCCGGGGGCGACGCGGGTGCCCTGCGGGTAGATGATCAACTGGCCCGGCTGCTGGCGGCCGGATTTCACATCTTCCACCATCTTGGAAATCGCCTGCCCGCGCTTGCCGCGATCCACCGGCACGCAGCCGATGCGCATGGCGTAGTAGCCGACGATGGGGGCCCATTTCAGCTGTTTCTTCATGATGAACTTCGGGCGCGGCGTTTCGCTGACGATCAGGATGATGTCAAAGAAGCTCTGGTGTTTCGACGCGATCAGCACCTCGTCTGTCGGGATCTCGCCCCGCACCTCGCTTTTCAGCCCCAGCATCCAATCGGCAGACCAGCGCACATAGCGGCACCACGTGTGGATGCCGTGGAAGGCCCAGTCACGCTTCCAGATCGCCATGGGCGTGAAGAAGAGCGCCATGAGGAACATCATCACGTAGATCTGGATCGAGAAGAGAAGCGAGCGCAGCCAGCGCCAGGCATAGGCCATCAGGTCAGCTCCTTAAGGGTGCGGAAGGCGGCGGTGCGGGTAGCCCAGAAGGCCACGAAGGCCGCAAGGAAGGGAATAGCGAGCGGCCAGGCCCACTCCAGCCCTTCAAAGCCGAGGCCGGTGAGAAAGCCGTCGCGGGTGGCGTCGCGGGGCAGGAAGGCCACCGCTATGGCCGCCAGAGCCGTGCCGATGGCCGCGCCAAAGAGCGCGCGCAGGGTGAAACGGCGCACGAAAGCGCGGGCAATATAGACATCCCGCGCGCCGACAAGGCGCAGTACGCCAATCACCTGCGCATTGGCCGACAGCGCGGCATTGGCGGCCAGCGTGATCATCACCGCCGTCGTTGCCCCGATCAGCGCGAGCGAGAACAGCCCCAAGGCGCGCAGACGGTCCGCCGCCTGCACCAGCGGCGCGCGCCAGCGGGCGTGGTCGTCCAGCACCGCGCCGGGCACTTCGGCGGAGAGCCGCAGGCGCAGGCCCTCCGCGTCCAGCCCCTCGCCGCCTTCCTCGATCTCGATCAGCTGCGGCAGCGGCAGGCTGTCGATGGGCAGATCCGGGCCGAACCACGGGGTGAGCAGCGCCTGCTGTTCTGCCGTGGAGAGCACCCGCGCCTCGGCCACGCCGGGCGTGGTGCGCAACACCTGAAGCGCGGCTTCTGTCTGAGCCTGCAACTGGCCTTCCGGGGCCGAGATCCGCACCGTCGCCGTGCGCGCGAGCTCCGCGCTCCAGCGTTCCGCGATGCGTTCGGTGGTGAGCGAAAGCGCCAGCGCGAAGACGGCCAGAAAGCTCATGGCGGCGGCCGCAAAAACGGTGAGGCTGGCTGTGAAGCCGGTCGGCGGCACGGCGCGGTCTGCCTGCGCATCCCCCAGCAGGAAGCCACGGAAGCTGGCGATGGTCACACGTTCGCTCACAGGTCTGCCCCCGCTGATACAAGCCTGCGCTCCGAGATCCGCAGCGTGCGCGTGTTCACCTGCGCCTTGGCGGCGCGGATCAGGTTCATGTCGTGGGTGGCCACGATGATCGCGGTGCCCATGCGGTTCAGCTCCACCAGAAGCGACAGCAACCGCTGGCTCATCTCCCAATCGACGTTGCCCGTGGGCTCATCGGCAAGGATCACGTCGGGCGCGTTGATCACGGCACGGGCGAGTGCTGCGCGCTGGCGTTCGCCGCCCGAAAGCTCCGGCGGGCGACGATCGGCCTGATGGGTCAGCCCGACCCAAGCCAGAAGCGATGTCAGATCCTCCCGCGCCTTCTCGGGATCCTTGCCAGAAACGGTCAGCGGCAGGGCGACGTTCTCCAGCACCGGCAGATGGTCGAGGAACTGGCAATCCTGATGCACCACACCGATGCGGCCCCGGCTGCGGGCGATGTCGTCCCGGCTCATCTGGCCGGCATCGCGCCCGAACACCTTGACCTTGCCGGAGGTGGCCATCAGCTCAAGGTAGCACAGCTTCAGCAGCGTGGTTTTGCCCGCGCCGGAGGGGCCGGTGAGGAAGTGGAACGATCCCGGCGTGATCGAGAGGGACACGTTGGAAAACAGCTCCCGCCCGCTGTAACTGTAGGCCACCCCTTGCAGGTCTATCACGCGTCTTCACTCCGTCGGTTGTGCGTCACTTTTGCCGAAGCCCGCGCCCGGTTTCAATGGAAGCCTGCGCAAATCCTTTGAATTCGCGCACCCTTTTGATAGGATTGGCGAAATTAGGGGCCAACGAGAAAAAACAATCCCGCGCGGCGGGAACTGGGGGCACGATGCGGCTGATTTGCCCAAATTGCGATGCGCAATATGAAGTGGATGACGCGGTCATTCCCGACGACGGTCGGGATGTGCAGTGCTCCAATTGCGGCCACACGTGGTTCCAGCGCCCCGCCCATCTGGACGCGGCGCTGAGCGAGGAACTGGCCGAAGAGGGGCTGAGCCCCGCGATGGACCCCACGCCGGACACCGAGGACGACGTTCAGGAAGACGTGGCCCCGGACGACGCGGAGGCCGATGCGCCGGAAGAGGCGGAGTTCGATGAGGGCGACGTTGAGGATGATGCGTCCTATGAAGACGATGACGGCGGCGCCTACGACGATGACGGTGCGGATGAGGACGTCTACGACGACGAAGACGAACCGGTCGACGAGGAATACGCCGAGGCCGGTGCGCCCGTGGGGCAATCCGTTCTGGCGCAGCGCCAGCGGGCGCTGGATGAATCCATCCTTGGCATCCTGAAGGAAGAGGCCGAGCGCGAAAGCCTCGCCCGCCAGCGCGAAGCGCAATCGGGCCTTGAAACACAGGGCGATCTGGGGCTCGGCGAGCCGGAAACGACACCGGCGGAGCCGATGACGCCGGTGCAGGAACGCACCGCGCGGCTGCGCGGGATCGAGCCCAGCGAACCCGAAACCGAAGACACCCGCAAGGATCTGCTGCCCGACATCGAGGAGATCAACTCCTCCCTGCGCTCCACCTCGGAGCGCAGCCCGCAGGAGCCCACGATGGTGGAGCCGGAAGTGGCCGAGCGCGCGCAGCGCCGGGGCTTCCGCATCGGCTTCAGCCTGATGATTTTCGTGATCGTGATCCTGATCTGCGCCTATGCCTACGCCCCCACCATCGTGCAAACGGTGCCGGAAAGCGAAGCGGCGATGGGGCAATATGTGGATCTGGTCAACGAAAGCCGCGTGGCGCTGAACGGCTGGATGACAAGCCTGACAGAGAAGCTCTCGGGCCTCGGGGGATCAGAAGCGGTCGAGTAGCCGCTTGAAGTAGTCCAGTTCGAAACTCGGGCGTTCCTGTTCGCCGGATTTCTCACGCAGCGCGTCTAGCAGATCGCGGGCGCGGCGGTAGACATCCTCGCCCTGCAGCAGATCCTCGTCGGTGCCGACGTTGCCCATGGAGCCTGCGTCGCGGCCCAGCGGATCGCGGTTGTTGGGCTGGGCATTGCCCATCGCCTCGCCCTGCTGGCCGCCCTGCTGCTGTTGCTGCTGCGCCATGGCATCGCCAAGGTTGCGCATGCCCTCGCGCAGGGCCTCCATCGCCTCGGCCTGACGATCCAGCGCCTCGGGCAGGTCGTCCTGCCGGAGGGCTTCCTCGGCCCCATCCATCGCATCACCCGCGCGGCCCAGCGCTTCGCGTGCGGCATCGCCCTCGGGCGTGCCCGCACCGGGCAGGTTCTGCTGCTGGCGGTTCAACTCGTTGCGCAGGGCTTGCTGGCGGTCGGCAAGATTGCCGGCCATATCGCCGCCCTGCTCACCCTGCTGGCCATCGGCCTGCTGCTGTTCGCCGCCTTCGCCCTGCTGTTCGCCCTGCCCTTGTCCCTGGCCCTGGCCTTCGTGGCTCTGCCCCCGGCCTTCGCTGCCGTTGCGGCCTTCGTTCTGCTGGCTCTGTCCGGCCTGCGCATTGGGGTTGAATTGCTCCTGCAGATCGCGGAAGGCCTCATCCGAGAGCCCCTGCTGCTGGCGCAGCGTGTCGGCCAGCCCTTCCATGGCCTCCTGACCGGGGCTCTGCTGTCCCTGCCCGCCTTGGGTGACCTGCATATTCTCCATCATCTGGCGCAGCTGATCCAGAAGCTGCTGGGCCTCGGCCATGCGGCCCTGCTCCATCAGTTCCTGAATCTGGTCGAGCATGTCCTGCAGCTGATCGCCGGTGATCTCTTGCGATTGGCCGTTCTCGGCCTGCTGCTGTTCGCCGCCCTCCTGCGCCTGCTCGGCCAGCTGGCGCATGTAATCCTGCATCGCCTCGCGCAGCTCCTGCATCAGCTCGGCAATCTCCTGATCGGTGGCCCCGTCGCGCATCGCCTGCGAGAGCCGATCCTGCGCCCGGCGCAGACGCTCCAGCGCATCCGACAGATCGCCATCCTCGATCTGCACCGCCAGATCCCACAGCACCTGCGCGAAGTCGTCCCGTTCTTCCACAGTGAGCCCAGCCTCCGTGGCCGTTTCCAGACGGCGCATCATGACGCGCAGTTTCAGATAGTCTGCCTCCCGCGCGAAGAGGCCCTCGGGCTTGTAGGTGACGGCTTTGAGAAGCTGCACCACACGCGGCGCGTTTTCCCGCGTCCAGAGCAAATCGCGGCGCTGTTCGATCAGCGCGGCGGCCATCGGATCAAAGAAGCGCCGCCCCGGCAGCGCCATCTGCGCGGCCTCACTCTGGCCTGTCTGACCAAGGGCGTCGTCCACCTCCAGCGTGAGCGTCACCGGCAGGCCCGCCCAGGGGTGCTCGGCAAAGGTGTCCACCAGCGTTTCCTCGAACCCGGCCCGATCGCCGGAAATCGTGAGCGGCAGATCCAGTAGGATGTCCTCGCGCGGCTCGGGCGCTGCGCTTAGGCCGTAGCGACGGTCCAGCGCGGCCATGTCGAGCGCGATCACCGCCCGCCCGGCAACAACGCCGTAATCATCCTCGGCAATGAACGGCTGCCGCAACTCGCCGCCAAGCGTATCCTCGGGCAGGCCCGAGACCTCGACGCGCGGCGGGGTGTCGGGCGTCATGGTGACATCCCATTGCGCGCCACCCTCGCCGTCGATGCGCAAGGCGCCAGACGCGGTGACGGTGAAGGATTGCGCCGGTTCCGCAGCGCCTTCGGCGATCTCGGTGCGGCCGGAGATCGTCTCGGCCACGGTCAGCGCGCCGACCTCGCCATAGAGCCGTAGGGTCACGGTGCTGCCCTGCGGGATCACGATCTCACCTTCGGGCAGATCATTCAGGTAGAGGCTCGGAAGGCCGGTATAGCGGGGTGGCTCGATCCAGCCTTCCCAGCTCGGGCCGGCAGCGGCGAGCCCATCGCCCCCGGCACCGGGGGCCATCTCGCCCACGCTGGCGACTTTCAGGAAAGAGCCAAACAGAAGCCCCGTGAGCAGAACCAGAAGCGCTACGTAGCGCAGGGCGTAGGGATCGCGCGAGGCCATGCGCAGATCCGGCTCCGCCGCCTTCGCGCCTTCCAGCTTGGCCGCCATGCGCGCCACATGGGCCTGCCAGACGGCTTCAGACGCGGCATCGCCCGCGCCAATGGCCTGCGTGTCCTTCAGCGCGGCAAGCGGGCGGCCCGGCAGGCTTGCATCAAGCCGCGCCTCGGCTTCAGGCAGCGTGGGCCAGTGGAAGCGGCGCAGGCCGCGCGCTGTGAACAACACGAGCGCCACGAGCCAGCAGAAAGAAATGATCCAGAGAAGTTCGAGCGGCAGCGCCTCATGCAGGCCCAAAAGCAGCGCACCGGCCCCGGCGAAGAGCAGGCTCCACAGCGGCCAAAACGCCCGCGTCAGGCGTTCGGCTACCATGCCCCAGCGCGTCAGACGCAGGGGCCAGCCGATGCCCTTCAGGGCGCGGGTGATGCCTTCGCTTTGGTTCGCCATGCTCCCTGTTCCGTTCGGCGCAGGGCGGCTGCGCCAGTCAGAGCCACGAGGGTATGCTATCGCGGCTGATCATTTCTTCATAGGTAGGGCGTGAACGGATTACGGCGAATTGATCGCCATGCACGAGCACTTCCGGGATCAGCGGGCGCGAGTTGTACTCGCTGCTCATCACCGCGCCATAGGCCCCGGCGGAGCGGAAAGCCACCAGATCCCCGGCGGACAGCGGCGGCATCTGGCGCTGCTTGGCGAAGGTATCGCCGGTTTCGCAGACGGGGCCGACGATGTCGTAGGGCTGCTGCTCCACGCCGGGGGCGGGCTCAACCACCGGCACGATGTCGTGGTGGGCCTCATACATGGCCGGGCGGATCAGATCGTTCATCGCCGCATTGAGGATCAGGAAATCACGGCCCTCGCCGTTCTTCACGTAGATCACGCCCGAGACGAGGATCCCGGCGTTGCCGGAAATAAGCCGGCCCGGCTCGATCTCGATCTCGCAGTCCAGATGGCCCAGCGTCTCCTTCACCAGCGCGCCGTATTCCACCGGCAACGGCGGCGCGGCGTTGGAGCGCTCGTAGGGGATGCCCAGTCCACCGCCCAGATCGAGGCGGCGGATGGCGTGGCCAGCCTCGCGCAGCACGCCCGTCAGTTCAGCGACCTTCTCATAGGCCAGCCGGAAGGGCTCAAGCTCAGTGAGCTGGGAGCCGATATGTACATCGATGCCGACAACCTCCAGCCCTTTCATGGCGGCGGCCTCGGCGTAGACCTCCCTCGCCCGCGCGATGGGGATGCCGAATTTGTTCTCGCTCTTGCCGGTGGCGATCTTGGCGTGGGTCTTTGCGTCCACATCCGGGTTCACGCGGATGGCGATGGGCGCGCGCACCCCAAGGCTCAGCGCGACCTCGTTCAGCGCCACCATCTCGGGCTCGCTCTCCACGTTGAACTGGCGGATGCCGCCTTCAAGGGCGGCGCGCATTTCCTCGCGCGTCTTGCCGACGCCGGAGAAGACGATCTTCTCGCCCGGCACACCGGCCGCCTTGGCGCGGGCGTATTCCCCGCCGCTCACCACGTCCATGCCCGCGCCAGCTTCGGCCAGCACCTTCAGCACGGCCTGATTGCTGTTGGATTTCATCGCGAAGCACACGAGGTGTTCGCCCCAGTCCAGCGCCTCGTCAAACAGGCGGAAATGGCGCTGCAGGGTGGCGGTGGAATAGGCGTAGAAAGGCGTGCCGACAGCCGCCGCGATGGTGGGAACGGGCACGTCTTCGGCGTGCAGCACGCCACCGCGGTAAAGAAAGTGATCCATCAGTCAATGGGCCTTGTGCGCAGGAACAGAAACAGCGGCAAGCCGCAGCTCACGCCGATACACCAGGTGGCCGGAATCGCCCAGAGGGCAATCCAGTTTTTGCGCACGTATGTTTCGCTCAGGACCCAGGTCGTCAGCGCCACGGCGGCGATGGTGAGATCCCAGACCAGCCCGCTGGTGGCATCATTCACATGCCACGCATCGGCCATGGCCGTGAGGGAGAAGCCAAATTCAAGAAACCAGCTGATAAAGTAATACATCGGCCAGATCGCACCGATCACGGCAAGGGCAAGGTAGACATGGCGCAGCGAGGGCATGGTTGGCTCCGGGCGTTTCTTTGGATCGCCCAGAGGTAGCACATTGCGGGCGGGCGAAAACCCTGCCTCCTGTCAGTCCACGACAACGCCCACGTTGATTTCACCGGACAGCGTGATCTCCGGCCCCCGCTTTGGGGCCTGCGCCTCGGATCCGGCAGGTGGGATTGGTCGGCCGTCCACGCCACAGGCAGAAAGCAGCGCGAGCGCGGCACACAGCAGGAAGGGGCGCGTCATGTTACCAGCCCCAGCCAAGGCCCCAGCGCGGGCCGCCCGTGCCCACGCCGACGCGCACGTTACCGGTGCCCACGGAAATCCCGGCGCCATCGGTGCCGACGTAAACGCTGGTGTTCCCGCCAGTGCTCGTGGACACACCCGCGCCACCAGTGCCGACATAGGCCGTGGAGTTCTGGCCCACATTGCCCGAGACGCCCGCGTTGACCGAGACATCCCCGCTGCCACCGCTCACGCCGACACCGGCGTTCGGGTTACAGGCGGCAAGCAGGGCCACAAGGCCAAGGGCAAACAGGCGTTTCATCCGAGCAACTCTTTCCAACGGGCAATCTGTAGGCGCACCTGATCCGGCGCGGTGCCGCCATAGCTCTGACGGCTTGCCACCGAGTTATGCACACCCAGCACGTCAAATACAGAGGCGTTGATGGATTCGTGAACCGATTGCATCTCTTCCAAGGTCAGGTCGGGCAGGTCGCAGCCCTTCTTCTCGGCCATGGCCACAAGCGTACCCGTCACGTGGTGGGCATCGCGGAAAGGCATGTTCAGGGAGCGCACCAGCCAGTCGGCCAGATCGGTGGCGGTGGAGAAGCCGGACGCGGCGGCGGCCTCCAGCGAGGGGCGGTTGGCCGTCATGTCCGAGACCATCCCCGTCATCGCGGCGAGCGAGAGCATCAGGCTGTCAGCGGCGTCAAACACCTGTTCTTTGTCTTCCTGCATGTCTTTGGAATAGGTCAGCGGCAGGCCTTTCATCACCGTAAAGAGCCCCACCATCGCCCCCATGATCCGGCCGATCTTGGCGCGGATCAGCTCGGCGGCGTCCGGGTTCTTCTTTTGCGGCATGATGGAAGAGCCGGTGGAGAAACGATCCGACAGCACCACGAAGCGGAACTGCGCAGACGACCAGATCACCAGTTCCTCGGCGAAACGGCTCAGGTGCATGGCACAGATCGTCGAGCAGGAGAGGAACTCCAGCGCGAAATCGCGATCGGCTACGGCGTCGAGCGAGTTGGCGGCGGGGCGGTCAAACCCCAGTGCTTCGGCTGTCATGTGGCGATCGATGGGGAAGGACGTGCCCGCCAGCGCGGCGGCCCCAAGGGGCGATTCGTTCATCCGGGCGCGGGCATCGCGGAACCGGCTCACATCGCGGCCGAACATCTCAACATAGGCCATCATGTGGTGGCCCCATGTGACGGGCTGGGCCGTTTGCAGATGGGTGAAGCCCGGCATCACCCAATCCGCCCCGGCTTCGGCCTGCGCCAGAAGCGCGCGGATCAGGGCTTCGATGCCCTCGATGGCGGCGTCCATCTGATCGCGCACCCAAAGTTTGAAATCGGTGGCCACCTGATCGTTGCGGCTGCGGCCCGTGTGCAAACGGCCTGCGGGCGCGCCGATCACCTCTTTCAGGCGGGCTTCCACGTTCATGTGGATGTCTTCCAGCGCCTTGGAGAAGGGGAAATCGCCGCCCTCGATTTCTGACAACACCGTGAGCAGCCCTTCCCGAATGGCCGCCGCATCGCTATCGGTAATGATGCCTTGTGCAGCGAGCATCGCCGCATGGGCACGGGACCCGCGAATATCCTGGGCCGCCATCCGCTTGTCGAAATCGATCGAGGCGTTGATCGCCTCCATGATCGCATCGGGGCCTGCGGCAAAACGGCCGCCCCACATGGCGTTGGAGGCAGAGGATTTCGGGGTATCGTTTGTCATGGTTGTCTGGCCCTTTGCTGGCCCATCGGAGGGATAAATGCGCTTACTACGGTCCGCCGTTCTCTATACGGCCCTTGCGCTTGGTGCAAATGCTGCCTTTGCGGATATGGCTGCGGTGGAAGCCCTGCGCGAGGGCGACATGAAGAAGCTCATGTTCCACAGCGATCCCGCGCCCGCCTCGGTCAAGGCCTTCACCGATGCCGAGGGGCAGGAGCTGACGCTTGAGGCCTACAAAGGCAAATACGCGCTGGTGAATTTCTGGGCCACATGGTGCGCCCCCTGCCGCCACGAAATGCCCTCGCTGGACCGGCTGCAGGCCGAGCTGGGCGGGGAGCGCTTCGAGGTGGTAACCATCGCCACCGGGCGCAACCCGAGGCCCGCCATCGACAAGTTCTTCAAACAGGCTGAGATTCAACACCTCCCGGTGCTGCTGGATCCGAACATGGCGCTGGCGCGCGAAAGCGGCGTGCTTGGCCTGCCCGTCACGATCCTGCTGGATCCGGAAGGGCGCGAGATCGCCCGGCTGATCGGTGACGCGGAATGGGACAGCGACAGTGCAAAGGCGATCATCGCAGCGCTTGCGGAAACGGACGGCAGCTAGAAGGCCATCACCCGCTCCACGAACCAATAGGCCGCGATGCCCCCCACGGCATAGGTCACCGCTGTTGCCAGCGTCGCGCCAAGGGTCGTGGCCTTGTCCAGCAGCGCGGGCAAAACGCGCGCAAGCAGCCAGCCCGCGGCTAGCACCACGGCGATGAACAGGATCTGCCCGGCCTCCACCCCAAGGTTGAAGGCCAGAAGCGCCAGCCAGATCTCGCTTTGCGGCAGACCAATCTCCAGCAGCGCGCTGCCAAAGCCCAGCCCGTGCAGAAGGCCGAAGCCGAAGCTCACGAGCCAGGGAAACCGCTCCGAGAGCCGCGCCTGCCCGTCGCCGCTTTTCAGCACCTCTGCGGCAAGGAACATGATGGACAGCGCGATGATCGCCTCCACGGGCGGACCGGGCACGATCAGCCAGCCCAGCGCCGCCGCCGCAAGCGTGACACTGTGCGCCACGGTAAAGGCCGTCACCGCGCCCAGAAGCCGCCAGCGATCCCGGATCAGTAGGAGCAGCGCGAAGACGAAAAGCAGGTGATCGAGCCCTTCGAGAATGTGTTCGATCCCGAGGCCGAAGTAGCTCGCCAGAATTTCCCCCGGCCCCGGCGCGCGCGGCACGGTGAAGCCGGGCTCTGATGCGGTGAGCCGTTGCGCCTCGCCCTGCCCGGCTTCGATCTCGTAGCGCACCAGAACATCCGTGCGGGTGTTGGCGAGCCCTTCAATGAAGATCTCGCCATCGGCCAGCCCGCCGGGGCAGGCGGTGATCCATTGGGTGACCCAGCCTTCGCCATCAAACTGCGGGGCCGGGCCGCTGCGCAGGGTGCAGTTTTCGGGCAGCCGGGCGTCGATCGCCATTGGCGCGCCCTGCACATCGGGGCGGCGCCAGAACGCGCGGAAGTCATCGCCGCCCAGCGCCTGAAGTTCCAGATAGCCCGGCTGCAGCGCATGGGCGTTGGCCTGCGCCGGAGCAAGGAGGAACGCGCAGAGGCTGACAAGCAGCGCAAGAGCGGCTCGGATCATTGCGCCGCCTCCGCCCGCTCGACGGTGTAGCGCCCCAAGAGAAAGGCGCGCTGCTTCTCGGCCATCTCGGCCGCGCGGGCTTGCTTGAGGTCCGCCTCAACCTTCGATCGTACGTCTTCCAGGGGCAGGGTTTGTGCTGGTATCACTTCAGTGATGCGCGCGATGTGCAGCCCATATCCTGAGCGCACAGGCCCAAACCATTGCGCCGGCTCCGCACCATCGAGTTCCGAGTAAAAACCAGGACCAAACAGGCTTTCGATTGCCGCACGCGGAGCAGACGACAGTTCCGGCGGCAACAGGCTCATCGCGCCGAGGGTTTGCCAGTCCAAACCATTTTCCAGATCCTTCAACATCGCCACGGCGTCCGCCTCTACCCCGTTGTCACCAAGGAAAATCTGCTGGAAGCCGATTCGGGCAGGGCGGGTGTAGGCCGCTGCATTCTCCGCGTGAAAGGCCGCGATCTCGTCTTCAGTCGGTGCCACGGCCTCGGCAGCAGCGGAAGCGAGGAACTCCATCTTCTGACGCAGGCGCTGACGGATCACCGCATCGCCCTGATCCATCCCCAAGGCCAGTGCCTCGCGCACCAGCACTTCCTCGTAGATGTAATTCTCGACCAGCCCCTCCAGCACCTCGGGCTCGGGCGGGCGGTTCCAGACGGAGGTGAAATTCTGCCGCAGCCGCTCTACATCGGCGTCATCGATTACGATCACCCGAGCATCAGCCTGCGCCCCGGCCTCCGGGTTGCGCATGGCGAAGACGGCAAACAGCACCACGCCGATCAGAGCAAAATGCAGGAGCGGTTCACGCAGGAGAGATCGGAGCATCGGACAAACGGCCTTCGGGATCAGAGGTTTGCCCCGAAGGAAGCACGAAGGCGGCTTGGGTGTCCAGTACGGCTGGCGGGCAAGCCGGCGGGCATTTGGCGAAATCCAAAAGGAAAACACCCCGGAACGTGGATTCGCCAGGGCAGGCAGAATTGAAGCACGTTCCGGGGCACCGGAGGGCCGAAACCCTCCTGGGGATGCGCGTGTTGCCGTGTGGTCTTGGCAGCTAAAACAAGTAGGTGGTCAGGCGGTTACACACAGCCGTCGCGGGCACAACTCCGCTCGGGCCACCGCCGAAATGTTTGGTAACAGAAACAGGTAATTAAAAGACCTCGAACGCATCAGCGTCACGCAGGCACAGATTGCCCCGTGCCGCGTTAGCAGCCCGTTAGCGGCCTGTTAACGCATACGCAGAGGCCGCCCAGTGCGCCTTGCAGCCCCGCTGACCCAACGTCCGGATTGACAGGAAACAAAGGGCTGGCCGAGATTTTCCCCGGGAGGACATCATGCCACTTTCGGTTCTGGGACCGCTTGTCGTTTTCGGCCTGATCGCCGTTGCGCTGACGATACGCCTGCTTGGCGTCTCGCACCCCTTTGCCTTTCAGAGCGAGGACGACGTGCGCCGCGCGCTGGCGCGCCACATGCCCGCGCGCGAGGGCGGGCGGGTGCTGCTGGCGCAGGATGGCCGCAGCGCGCTGGTGGAGACCGATGCCGGCGGCGTGCTGATCTGGGCCTTCGGGGCCGACACCGTGGCCCGCGGACTGGCCGGTGCCGTGGCCAAACCCAACCGCTGCGGCCTGCGCGTGGATCTCCACAGCTTCGCCTCCCCCGGCCCGCGCTTGCGCCTCACCGCCGAAGAGCGGCCCCTCTGGCAAGAAAAGATACAGGAGCTCGCCGCATGACCGATATGCTCACCTACCCCGACGTCGTGAATTTCGCGGTGCCCTTCTTCATCGCCGCCATCCTGATCGAGATTATCTGGATCGCCACCAAGCACCGGGGTGGCCGCTACGAGATGCAGGACGCGATGACGTCGCTGATCATGGGCGCGGGCAGCGTGGCGAGCGGCATCGTGCTGGGCTTCATTGCCTGGGGCTTCTTCATGTTCCTCTGGGCGCTCACGCCGCTGGATCTGGGCACCTCGGCTTGGGTGGTGCTGCTCTGCTTCGTGCTCGATGATCTGCGCTACTACTGGGTGCACCGCTTCGGACACCGCATCCGCTGGGTTTGGGCGAGCCACGTAAACCACCATTCCAGCCAGCACTACAATCTGACAACCGCCCTGCGCCAGACATGGACGGGCACCTTCACCTTCATGATGATCGTACGCGCGCCGCTGATCCTGTTGGGCTTTCACCCGGCCATGGTGCTCTTCGTGGGCGGCATCAACCTGATCTACCAGTTCTGGATCCACACCGAGGCCATCGGAAAGATGCCGCGCTGGTTTGAGGCGGTGATGAACACGCCGAGCCACCACCGCGTCCACCACGGCCGCAACGCGCGCTATCTGGACGCGAATTACGCCGGGGTCTTCATTATGTGGGACAAGATGTTCGGCACCTTCGTGCCCGAACGGGAGGACGAGAAGGTCGATTACGGGCTTGTCACCAATATCGGCACGTTCAATCCGCTGCGGGTGGCCTTCCACGAATGGGTCGCCGTGCTGCGCGACATGACCCAGCCCGGCCTGAGCCTGCGCCAGCGCTTCGGCTATGCCATCAACCCACCCGGCTGGCGACACGACAATCCGCAAGACGGCACCGCCACGATCAAGGCCGACTACGTCCGCCGCCACCCGGACGTGGCCGGCACGCCGGGGTTCGAGGATTACCGCGCCTAGCGCGCCAGTACCTTCACCGTGCCAGCGCCTTCACCGCGTCATGGCGCGGGCAGGTCACGAGGTGATCATTGACCATGCCCACCGCCTGCATGAAGGCATAGACAATCGTCGGCCCGCAGAAACGGAAGCCCGCTTTCTTCAGATCCTTGGAGATCTGCTTGGAGAGCGGAGTTTCGGCGGGGACTTCGGCCAGCGTGACAAAGCTGTTCTGGATCGGCGCGCCGCCGACGTAATCCCAGAGGAAGCGGTCAAACCCCCGATCGGCCTCGATCTTCTGCCAGGCGCGGGCATTGCCGATGGTGGCCTCGATCTTGCCGCGATGGCGCACGATGCCAGGATCGGCAAGCAGGCGCTGCACCTCGGCCTCGCCCCAGCCCGCGATGACATCGGGATCGAAGCCCTCAAAAGCGGCACGGAAATTCTCCCGCTTTTTCAGAATGGTGATCCAGCTCAGCCCGGCCTGAAACCCGTCGAGAATCAGCTTCTCCCAGAGCGCACGGCTGTCGTATTCGGGCACGCCCCACTCGGTGTCGTGATAGTCCAGATAGATCTGCTCTGAGCCCACCCAGCCGCATCGTTCCATGGTTCTGCCTTCCTGATCGCCCTGCCTGATTGTTGCGCCTGAAGCGGTAAAATTTCCCTTCAAACGGCATTGTTCGAAAATTAGAACAAAATAAGAATCTTTACCACTGATAAACCTGTCGCGATCCATGCTGTGGCTGTTGCCAGAAGGATTGCCGGATGTCGCCTCAGTTTCAGGATCGCCTGCGGGATGTTCCCGCCCATCACCAAAGCCCCCTCGCCGCCGCCACCGCCTCGCGCAATCGCGATACGCTGGCCATGGTCTCTCGCGCGCTCGCCCATCGGGAGGTGGCGCTCGCCTACCAGCCTGTGATGCGCGCCAAGAAGGGCGGCGGCGTGGCCTTCTATGAAGGGCTGATCCGTATTTTCGACGACACCGGCCGCGTGATCCCCGCACGCGATTTCATCGGCGTGGCGGAAGAAAGCGATCTGGGCCGCCAGATCGATTGCACCGCCCTCGCGCTCGGCCTGCGCACACTGGCCGAACAGCCCAGCCTGCGGCTCTCGATCAACATGTCAGCGCGCTCCATCGGCTATCCGCAATGGCAGCGCACGCTGGAGGCCGGGCTCACCGCCGCCCCCCGCATCGGCGAGCGGCTGATCCTCGAGATTACCGAATCCAGCGCCATGCTCATGCCAGAGCTCGTTACCACCTTCATGGCGGGCCTGCAGGACAAAGGCGTGGCCTTCGCGCTGGATGATTTCGGCGCGGGCTACACGGCCTTCCGCTACCTCAAGCAGTTCTATTTCGACATCCTGAAGATCGACAGCCAGTTCATCCGCAACATCGCCACAGATGCAGACAATCAGGTGCTGGCCCGCGCCCTGCTCTCCATCGGCGAACACTTCGACATGTACACCGTGGCCGAGGGCGTCGAATCACGGGCCGACGCGGAATACCTCCTGCGGCTCGGCATCGATTGCATGCAGGGCTATTTCTTCGCCGCGCCCACGATTCACCCCCCGTGGGAGGCGGAAACCGGCCGCAAACGCGCCTGATTGCGCAAACAAACGGCATTTGCCCATTATGTGAGACACCCTGTCCGTTGCTGTTTCGCAGCAATGTCCCTACCAATAATGCTGCACCGGCGAGATAACAGGCCGCGCGTGCCGTGGCCGAGCCTTGCCAGATTTCATTTGGGAGAGGACTCACCCCATGACGAATGTCGTTATCGCCTCCGCCGCCCGGACCCCGGTCGGCTCTTTCCTTGGTTCCTTTGCAAATACCCCCGCCCATGATCTGGGCAAGATCGTGCTCGAAGCCATTGTCGAGCGTGCCGGGATCGAGAAAGGCGACGTTTCCGAAACCATCCTCGGCCAGGTGCTGACCGGCGGCCAGGGCCAGAACCCGGCCCGTCAGGCGCATGTGAACGCCGGCCTGCCGATCGAAAGCGCCGCCTGGGGCCTCAACCAGGTCTGCGGCTCCGGCCTGCGCGCGGTGGCGCTTGGCGCCCAGCACATCATGCTCGGCGATGCCGATATCGTGGCCGCTGGCGGTCAGGAAAACATGTCCATGTCCCCCCATGTCGCCAACCTGCGTCAGGGCCAGAAAATGGGCGACATGAAGTACATCGACTCCATGATCAAGGACGGCCTCTGGGACGCCTTCAACGGCTACCATATGGGCCAGACGGCCGAGAATGTCGCTGAGAAATGGCAGATTTCACGCGAGCAGCAGGATGAATTCGCCGTCGCTTCCCAGAACAAAGCCGAAGCCGCGCAGAAGGCCGGCAAATTCGCCGATGAGATCACCGCCGTCACGATTTCCACCCGCAAGGGCGACATCGTGGTGGACAGCGATGAATACATCCGCCACGGCGCGACGATCGAAGCCATGCAGAAACTGCGCCCGGCCTTCACCAAGGACGGCTCCGTCACGGCTGCCAACGCCTCCGGCCTGAACGACGGTGCGGCCGCCGTGCTGCTGATGAGCGCTGAGAACGCCGAGAAGCGCGGCATCAAACCGCTCGCCCGCATCGCCTCCTACGCGACCGCTGGCCTTGATCCCTCCGTCATGGGCGTTGGCCCGATCTACGCCTCGCGCAAGGCGCTGGAGAAGGCCGGCTGGTCCGCCTCCGATCTGGATCTCGTGGAAGCCAACGAGGCCTTCGCGGCACAGGCCTGCGCCGTCAACAAGGAGATGGGCTGGGATCCGGCCATCGTGAACGTCAACGGCGGCGCGATCGCCATCGGCCACCCCATCGGTGCCTCCGGCTGCCGCGTGCTGAACACGCTGCTGTTCGAGATGCAGCGCCGCGACGCCAAGAAGGGCCTTGCGACACTTTGCATCGGCGGCGGCATGGGCGTTGCCCTCTGCGTCGAACGCGACTAAGACAAACGGGCGCGCAAGAAAATTGCGCGCCCCAATTTTTTTGGGAAATTTGATTACGCGCCCGGGAGGAGCATCCATGGCCAGAACAGCACTTGTCACCGGCGGCACACGCGGCATCGGCGCCGCCATCGCAAAGAAACTGAAAGCCGAGGGCTACAACGTCGCCGCCACCTACGGCGGCAACGATGAGGCCGCGAAAGCCTTCACCGCCGAAACCGGCATCGCTACCTTCAAATGGTCCGTCGGCGATTATGACGCCTGCAAAGAAGGCATCGCCAAGGTCGAGGCCGAGGTTGGCCCCGTCGACGTGCTCGTCAACAACGCGGGCATCACCCGCGACGCCCCCTTCCACCGCATGACGCCCGAGCAATGGCACGAGGTGATCGACACCAACCTCACCGGCGTCTTCAACATGAGCCACAACGTCTGGGGCGGGATGCGCGAGCGCAAGTTCGGCCGGATCGTGACGATCTCCTCCATCAACGGCCAGAAAGGCCAGTTCGCCCAGGCCAACTACGCCGCCTCGAAAGCCGGCGACATCGGCTTCACCAAGGCGCTGGCCCAGGAAGGCGCACGCGCAGGCATCACCGTGAACGTGATCTGCCCGGGCTACATCAACACCGAGATGATGAGCACGATCCCTGAAAAAGTGATGAACGAGGTTATCCTGCCGCAGATCCCGGTGGGCCGCCTCGGCGAGGCCGACGAGATCGCGCGCTGCGTGGCTTTCCTTGCTTCGGATGACGCCGCCTTCATCACCGGCTCCACCATCTCCGCCAATGGCGGCCAGTACATGAGCTGATCGCGCGCCAGCGGACAAAAAGGAAGGGCCGGCACTCTGAACAGGAGGCCGGCCCTTTGCTTTCCACGGATCTACTGGAAACGATCAGCGGGAAGTGTGGCGGGTGAACAGGCGGCTCATCAGGCCGGCAAAGGCTGCGCCGCGTTCGGCGTGGGCGGCGCGGATCGCGTCGCGGGTGCGGGTCTGGGCGGTGCTCTCGAACATCTCGATCTCGCTTTCCTTAAGTGTTTCTGAACTGCACCCAATATGGAGCCTCGCAAAGAAAGCCACAAACGAGACTTTCCAAGGCGTCAGTTTAGTTTTACTTATGTGAAATGCCGGATCGCCTGCCCCCGCTCACCGCCCTGCGCGCCTTTGAGGCCGCCGCCCGCCACCTAAGCTTTGCCAAGGCGGCTGCGGAGTTGAACGTCACGCCGGCGGCGCTTTCCTTCCAGATCAAATCCCTTGAAGCCCATTTCGGGCAACCGCTGTTTCTCCGCCTCAACCGCGCGGTGGAACTGACGGCCGCAGGCAAGGCCCTGAGCCCCGGCGCAACGGAAGGGTTCGATCAGCTTGCCAGCGCCTGGCGCAGCGCGCGGCGTTTGAGCGAGAGCAACACGCTCAGCGTCACCGCCGGGCCCGCCTTCACCGCGAAATGGCTCGCCCCCCGGCTCTACCAGTTCGCGCAGGATCACCCGGAGATCGAGCTGCGCTTCGCCGCCTCCCTGAAGATGGCCGATCTGGCGCGCGATGATGTGGACGTGGCGATCCGCTTCGGGGCCTCGCCCGACACCGGCCTGCACTCCCGCCCGCTGGCCCGCGAGTGGCTCACCCCGGTGATGACGCCGGAGATGCACGCGCGCTTCCCCACCATCGAAAGCCTGAAAGAAGCCCCCCTGCTGCATGATGATTCCATCGCCTTTCTGGAGCCGCCTTGCGATTGGCACGCGTGGTTTCAGGCGGTCGGCGTCGAGTTTGCCGCCACGCGCGGGGCGCGGTTCACCCAGGCCGATCACGCGATCGACGCGGCCCTGAACGGCGCTGGTGTCGTGTTGGGGCGGCGCGGCTTCATCGTGAAGGACATCGCGGAGGGGCGGCTCGTGGCCCCGTTCCGCACCGCGCTCGCCATCGACGCCCATTTCCGCTTCGTCTGCCTGCCCGGCAGCGAGGCGCGCCCCGCCATCCGCGCCTTTCATGACTGGATCACCGCCGAGATTGCAAAGCTCTCCTATATCAGCGAGGAATTCACCTTCGTGGATGTGAAGGATCTGCCCCGATGACAAAATCCCGCGCAACGGCCATCGGCTTCATCGCCGTGCTGCTCTGGGCGCTGCTGGCGCTTTTCACCGTGGGCAGCGCGCCGGTGCCGCCATTCCTTCTGAACGCGCTCTGCTTCTCGATCGGCGGCGCGATCGGGCTGATCTGGGTCTGGCGCACGGGTGGGTTCGGCCAGCTGAAAGCGATCCCCCTACGCGTCTATGCCTTCGGCACGCTGGGGCTTTTTGGCTACCATTTTCTGTATTTTTCCGCCCTGCGCATGGCCCCGGCGGCAGAGGCCGGGCTGATTGCCTATCTCTGGCCCCTGCTCATCGTGCTGTTTTCGGGCCTGCTGCCCGGCGAAAGCTTGCGGGCCGGCCATGTCCTTGGCGCACTCATCGGTTTTGCCGGGGCGGCGCTCATCGTGTTGCGCGGGGGAGCGGCCTTTGAGGGCAGTGCGCTGCCGGGCTACGGGCTGGCCTTTCTCTGCGCGCTCACGTGGTCGGGCTACTCGGTGCTCTCGCGGCGACTCGGCGAAACGCCCACTGCCTCGGTGGCCGTCTTCTGCCTTGCCACGGCGGTGCTTTCAGCCATAGCGCATCTGGCTTTGGAAACAACGGTTTGGCCGCAGGACGCCCTTGGTTGGGGCGCTGTTCTGGCGTTGGGGCTCGGCCCGGTGGGGCTGGCCTTCTACGTCTGGGATATCGGGGTGAAACAGGGCGACATCCAGCTTTTGGGCGTCGCGTCCTACGCGGCCCCCTTGCTGTCAACTCTGGCGCTGGTCATCTTTGGGATTGCAGCGCCAAGCTGGCTTCTGCTGGCGGCGGCGCTGCTGATCACTGGTGGTGCGGCACTGGCGGCCCGCGCCAGTGCCAAAACATGAAGTTGAGGTAAAGGTCAGACAGTCGAAAGGCGCTGGATTTCTTCCTTGATGCGCAGCTTCTGTTTCTTCAGCGCCGCGATCTCAAGATCGTCCGTAGAAGGGCTTCGGAGTGCGTTTTCAACCTTCTCCGAGAGGATGTGGTGCTTCTTCTGCAGTTCAGCTACATGTGCGCTGACGCTCATGTTCGTCCTCCTGTGTTGGTCTGTGTAACAACAGTATGAGTGCAGCACATAATCCGAGTCGTGTCACGCTCTGCCGGTAAAATTCAGCGCAAATCGGCAAGCCTTTGCGCGCTGCGATGCAGCGGCGGGCAGGGGCTTAGCCGAGCGCCGCGCCCTCCCGCAGCACCGCGCGGATCATCGGCGCGTAATCCTCCCCGTCGACGATGTGGCGGGGGCCGTCATGCATCACGACGGGCGCACGCAAGCAAAACGCCGCCTGCCCGCCTTTGCGCGCCTGCAGGATCACCCGGTGGGCAGCGCGGCCTTCCCGTGCGGCGAGGGGCAAAACCGTGAGGCTTCCAAGGCTCGCGGGCATGTCGCGCAGCAGATCGGGCAGGCGTTCGGCATCCTGGATCAGCGTCAGCCAGCCCTTCGGCGCAAGGCGCCGCGCTGCCGTAGAGAGCCAGTCGGCCAGAAGGGTTTCTTCACCCATTGCGCGCTCCCGCCCGGCCTGCGGCGCGGCAGTGCCCCGATTGCGCAGGAAATAGGGCGGGTTGGCGATCACATGGGTGAAACTCCGTGCCTTCAGCGCCTCCGGCGGCGCGGCCAGATCGCCCTCAAAAACCTCAAGCGCCACGCCGTTTTCTTCCGCGTTGCGCCGCGCCAGAGCGGCGTAGAAGGGCTGAACCTCGATACCAGCCTGCACCAGCCCCGGCACCCGCGCCGCAAGGCAGAGGCTGGCCACGCCCGCGCCGCAGCCCAGCTCCAGCACGTTGTCACCCGCCTTTGCGGGCACGGCTGCGGCCAGCAAAACCGGATCCACCCCGGCCCTGTAGCCCGCGCGCGGCTGCCAGACCGAAAGCCGCCCGCCCAGAAACGCGTCTTGCGTCAGGTCAGGCTGGCTCACCGCCCCGCTTCCGAGACGGGGATGTCATTGTCGCGCAGCACGGCAGCGGCGCGGAAATGATCCTCGCTGCGCACCAGCATCCGGCGTGGCAAAATGCCGATGGACCCTTCAAGGACGCTCATATTTACGTCCATTTCAAAGCAGTCTATACCCTCCCCCTGAAGCAGGGCTTTGGCGAATGCGATCAGGGTCGGGTCGTTGGTACGCATGAGTTCTTTCATAGTCTGACAACTAATGAGTTCCCCCTGCATTTGTCGAGAGCAGTGACGAGAGCGTGATGGCATTGGATAGCACAACCAAACCCCACGAGCGCCTGAGCGCCCATCTGTCCGCGGATCTGGACGCGGTGAACGATCTGATTGCCGTGCGCATGGCGTCGGAACATGCGCCGCGGATCCCGGAGGTGACGCGCCACCTTGTGGAGGCCGGCGGCAAACGCCTGCGCCCGATGCTCACCCTGGCCGCCGCGCGGCTCTGCGGCTACGAAGGGCCCTATCACATCAATCTCGCCGCCACGGTGGAGTTCATCCACACCGCTACGCTGCTGCATGACGACGTGGTGGACGAAAGCGCCCAGCGGCGCGGCCGCCCCACCGCCAACCTGCTGTGGGACAATAAATCCTCCGTGCTGGTGGGGGATTACCTGTTTTCCCGCGCCTTCCAGCTGATGGTGGAAACCGGCAACCTGCGGGTACTGGACATCCTCTCCAACGCCTCTGCCACGATCGCGGAAGGCGAGGTGCTGCAGCTGACGGCGGCGCAGGATCTGCGCACCGACGAGG
Source organism: Pseudoruegeria sp. SHC-113 (assembly GCF_025376885.1). NCBI lineage: Bacteria > Pseudomonadati > Pseudomonadota > Alphaproteobacteria > Rhodobacterales > Roseobacteraceae > Pseudoruegeria > Pseudoruegeria sp. SHC-113. Next base: position 510,068 of record NZ_JAHUBR010000001.1, on the reverse strand, counting down.
CGATCTACATGCAGGTGATCCGCGGTAAGACGGCGGCACTGTTTTCGGCGGCCACGGAAGTGGGCGGCGTGATCGCCGGAGCGGATGAGGCTCATGTGAAGGCGCTGTTCACCTATGGCGATGCGCTGGGGATCAGCTTCCAGATCGTGGATGATCTGCTGGATTACGGCGGGCTGGCCGAGCAGACGGGCAAGAATGTGGGCGATGACTTCCGCGAAGGCAAGCTGACGCTGCCCGTGATCAAGGCCGTGGCCTGCGCCGATGCCGAGGAACGCGCCTTCTGGGCCCGCGTGATCGAGAAGCGCAAGCAGGAAGACGGCGATCTCGAACATGCGCTGGAATTGCTGCGCAAGCACGGCACGCTGGAGGAAACCCGGCAGGAAGCGTTGGCGTGGTCGGTGCAGGCCAAGGAGGCGATTGCTGTCCTGCCCGATCATCCGATCCGCGATATGCTGACGGACATCGCCGACTACGTTGTCGAGCGGATAAGCTAGGCACTCCCTACCTTATGATTTCGGTTCGCCCGGCGGCACGCCGGGCAGCCCCCGCCCGCCCCCAAGGCGGGGGCTTCGCCCCCACCTCGGGCGAGGCCTGCCCGGCTTTGTCAGGGCAAAACATTCCCCGCGGCCACCCACCAATCTACATGACGCTGCAGCGCCTTTGCTGCGGCCTGCGCGGCGGCCTCGTTTTCATACAGGCCAAAGCAGGTCGCCCCGGAGCCCGACATCCGTGCCAGAGAACAGCCATCGGTGGCTGCAAGAGCGGCAAGCACCTCGCCGATCACGGGCTCAAGAGCGCGGGCGGGTGCTTCCAGATCGTTGCGTTGCTGCGCAAGGAAGGCCGTGAAAGCGCCGAGGCTCTCGCAGACGGGCAGCGCCTCAGGCATCGGCGGATTGTCTCGCCGGTCCAGCGCGGCGAAGACCTTTGGCGTCGGCACATCCACGCCCGGATTGACGAGCAGGATCCCCATCTCCGGCAAAGCCCCCGAAAGCGGCGTGACCCGCTCCCCGATCCCTTCCATCCGGCAGGGGCGACCCGCAAGGCAGACGGGCACATCCGCACCCAAGGCCAAGACAGCTTCCGCCGGAGGCAGCTCCGCGCCACCCAGCCGCGCCAGCGCGCGCAGCGTGGCGGCGGCATCGCTGGAGCCGCCTCCGATCCCGGCGGCGGCGGGCAGGTGTTTTTCAAGCATGATCCCGGCGTGCACCTCCGGCAACAGCGCGGCGGCTTTCAGCACCAGATTGCGGCCGTCCACCGGCACGCCCTCGGCGCGGGGTCCGCTCACGGCGAGCCGCGTTTCGGGGGCAGGCTCCGCCCGCACCCAATCGCCAACGGAAGCGAACACGACGAAGGAATCCAGCAAATGGTAACGATCGGGCCGGCGGCCCGTTACATGCAGCGTGAGATTGACCTTCGCCGGGGCGAATTCCCTAACCGTCATTGGCCACGGAAATCGGATCGGCGCCCTCTTCCTCAAGCACCACGTCGAGCCCCACCTCGAGCTTGCGGCGGATGCGCTCGGCTTCTTCCGGCTCCGGATCGAAGGACAGCGCCCGGCGCCATTGGAACTGCGCCTCAAGCTGGCGGCCCACAGCCCAGTAGGTATCGCCGAGGTGATCGTTGATGATCGGGTCCACCGGCATCAGCTCGGCGGCGCGCTCCATATGCACCACGGCCTCCTCGTAGCGGCCAAGGCGATACAGCACCCAGCCCAGCGAATCCGTGATGTAGCCATCATCGGGCCGCGCTGCGACGGCCTCCTCGATCATCTGCAACGCCTCATCGAGGTTGATCTGCATCTCGACCATCGAATAGCCGAGATAGTTCAGCACCTGCGGCTGGCCCGGCACCAGTTCGAGCGATTCGCGGAAGTCGGCCTCGGCCAGTTCCCAGCGGTCCTCGCGCTCATGGGTGATGCCGCGCGCATAGTAGACGAACCAATGGCTCGCGTTGGGCTCGCCGTAGATCTCCAGCGCCACGTCATAGGCCTTGGAGGCCTCGTCAAACCGCTCCATCTGGCGGTAACGATCCCCGAGCGAGACATGGACCTGCGGCAGATCCGGGTGCGTCTTGGCAAGCTGGCGCAGCACTTCGAGGGACGCCTCTTCCATGCCCGCATCCATCAGCGCCTGCGAGCGGCCCAGCTCGGCGGCATGGAAAGACGGGTGATCGGCGGGCACCTTGTCATAGGTTTCGGTGGCCAGCGTGTAGCGCTCCATCTCTTCCAGTAGGCCTGCGCTCATCAGCAGCACCTCGATCTGACCCGGATGCAGCGCTTCGGACATGCGCGAATAGAGCAGCGTGTAGCCCGGCATCGCGTCCGAGCGCAGCGCCTCGGCGACCATGTAGAAGACCTCGCCCAGCCCCTCTTTCGGGTCGCGCACGATGTCGTAGGGTACATCCTCCCCGGCGGCGAGCGCATCGCGCAGGCTCTGCATTTCCGGGTCCAGATCGCGGCCGGCAACAGCGTCGATCAGCTGAATGGCATCCTCGGCGCGATCGAGTTGGCCCATCACCTGCGCATGAGCCATGACCCCGCGGCGGGTGGCCTGCAGCGTCACGCCGCTTTCACCAGAAAAGATCTGATCGGCGGCTTCGAAATCGCCCACGGAGGCCAGCGCCAGCGCCTTATGGAACAGCGCAAAGGCGGCCAGCCCCGGTTGTTCGCTCATGGCGTCGAATTCGGCCAGCGCCTCGCCCATCTCGCCCTCGCCAACAAGCCCCCAGGCCACGGCGAGCCCGTCCACAAGCTGGCCCACACTGCGGCCCGACTGCAGATCGGCCACGGCGGCGGTGTATTCTCCGGTTAGGAACTGATCGGTCAGCAGCACCATATGCGCCGTCTGGGAGTTGATCCCATCGGCCACCATCTTGCGCGCCACCGGCACCGCACGGTCCAGATCGCCAAGGCCCACGAAGGAGGTGAGCGCGTTCTCCATCAGTGCCGGATTGCCCGGATCGCGCAGCAGCGCCCGCGTGAAGTAATTCGCGGCGGCTTCGTAATCGGAGAAGATGCTGGCGTGGCGGGCGGCCAGATAGGGCCCGGCGAGCCCGTCTTCGGCCTGAACGGCGACGGGGGCGAATGGCGCCCCGGCGAATGCGAGCACGGCAAGTGCCCTCAGATGCTTCCTGACCACGCGAATGCCCCTGTCATTTCGAACTGCTTGATCCGAATCTAGGGCCTCGGCAGGGGCAAGGCAATGCGGGGCGCCCGCTATGGGCGCCCCGCTGCCGAGATTGTTACATGTTCGGGTAGTTCGGCCCGTCCCCACCCTGCGGCGTGGCCCAGTTGATGTTCTGGGAGGGATCCTTGATGTCGCAGGTTTTGCAGTGGACGCAGTTCTGGAAGTTCACCACGAAGCGCGGATCCTTGCCTTCCTCACGCACCACCTCGTAGACGCCCGCCGGGCAATAGCGCTGCGCCGGTTCGTCGAACTGGGGCAGGTTCACCATGATCGGGATGCTCGCATCCTTCAGTTGCAGGTGGCAGGGCTGGCTTTCCTCGTGGTTCGTCATCGAGAAGCTGACGTTGGTCAGGCGGTCAAACGAGAGCGTGCCATCGGGCTTGGGGTAGTCGATCTCCGGGTAGAGCGAGGCGCGGCCCGTGGCCTGTGCATCCGTCTTGCCGTGCTTGAGCGTGCCGAAGGGGGAGAAGCCGAAAAGGTTGTTCACCCACATGTCGAAGCCACCGGCCACCAGCGAGGTGGTGAGGCCGAACTTGCTCCAGAGCGGCTTCACGTTGCGCACGCGCTTCAGATCCTTGCCGATCGCGCCTTCGCGCACCTCGACCTCGTAATCCGAAAGCTCATCGCCCGAACGCTCGGCCTTGATGGCTTCGAAAGCGGCTTCGGCGGCGGCCTTGCCCGAGAGCATCGCGTTGTGGTTGCCCTTGATGCGCGGCACGTTGACCATGCCCACAGAGCAGCCCAGCAGTGCCACGCCCGGCGCGACCATCTTCGGCATCGACTGATAGCCGCCTTCGCTGATCGCCCGCGCGCCATAGGCCACACGCTTGCCGCCTTTCAGCAGCTCGGCCACCATCGGGTGGTGCTTGAAGCGCTGGAACTCCATGTAGGGGAAGAGATGCGGGTTTTCGTAGTTCAGGTGCACCACGAAGCCCACATAGACCTGGTTGTTCTCCAGGTGGTAGATGAAGGAGCCGCCGCCCGCGTTGGAGCCAAGGGGCCAGCCCATCGTGTGGGTCACGGTGCCTTCCTTGTGCTTGGCCGGGTCGATCTCCCAGATCTCTTTCATACCAAGTCCGAATTTCTGCGGCTCGTGCCCTTCGGAGAGGTTGTATTTCGCGATCACTTCCTTGGCGAGCGAGCCGCGCACGCCTTCGGACAGGAACACGTATTTGCCATGCAGTTCCATGCCCGGCTCATAGCCCGGCCCCGGCGTGCCGTCGGGGTTCTTGCCGAACTCACCGGCCACCACGCCCTTCACTTCGCCATTCTCGCCGTAAACCAGCTCGGAGCAGGCCATGCCCGGGAAGATCTCGACGCCCAGCCCTTCGGCCTGTTCGGCCATCCAGCGGCAGACGTTGCCCATCGACACGATGTAGTTGCCGTGGTTGTTCATCAGCGGCGGCATCGGCCAGTTCGGCACGCGGATCTGGCCGGCGGCCCCGAGGACGTAGAAGTTGTCCTCCGTCACCGGCGTGTTGAGCGGCGCGCCCTTTTCCTTCCAGTCCGGGATCAGCGCATCCAGCCCGCTCGGGTCCAGCACCGCGCCCGAAAGAATATGTGCGCCCACTTCGGAGCCCTTCTCCAGCACGACGACGTTCAGGTCGACGTCCAGTTGTTTCAGGCGGATGGCCGCCGACAGACCGGCAGGGCCGGCCCCGACGATGACCACATCGTATTCCATCGATTCGCGTTCGATCTCAGACATATTCTCTTCCCCGCGGCGCAGCGCGCTCATCCATGTTCGCTAGCTCTCTGGAAGAATGGCCTACAAATCCCGCCCCCACCGGTCAATCGGAACACAGCGTTATTCCGGCTGATAGCGACATTCGGCCCCGCAAATCCCCCTCACCGCCCCCTTGCCATGGCCCGCCTTCCCCGGCTAAACCGCCGCCCCGGCATTTCGGCACTGGCGCAGGCAGCGGCAGGCAAGCGCCGGGCGCAAGCGCGCAGGCTTGACTTTCGCCGCGCCGCCTGAGTTAACAAGCGGATATTGCCGCCGTCATAAACACGAAGAAAACAGGGCCTTCATGGAAAAGATACCGATGACCCGCGCCGGCCACATCGCGCTGGATGGAGAACTCAAGAAGCTCAAGTCCGTGGAGCGCCCGGCCATCATCAAGGCCATCGCCGAAGCCCGCGAGCATGGCGATCTGTCGGAAAATGCCGAGTACCATTCCGCGCGTGAAAAGCAGAGCTTCATCGAAGGCCGGATCAAGGAGCTTGAGGGCATGCTCTCGCTCGCCGAGGTGATCGACCCCGCCTCGCTGTCCGGCGCCATCAAGTTTGGCGCGACGGTGCAACTCGTGGACGAAGACACCGACGAGGAAAAGACGTACCAGATCGTCGGCGAGGCAGAGGCCAATATCGAAAAGGGCCTGCTGAACCTCAAATCCCCGCTGGCCCGTGCCCTGATCGGCAAGGAAGAAGGCGACAGTGTTGAAGTCCGCACGCCCGGTGGCGAGCGGAGCTACGAAATTTTGAGTGTGAAATACGTCTGAGGCAAAGGCGGCCCGGGCGCAGGAGGCTGTTTTATGGCCGAACCGCAAGAGAAGGGCCGGCCCGCCGCCGGCATCTATTCCGTGCAGTCCCGCGACAGCGGAGCCTCTGCGGCTGACCGCATCGGGGTGATCCTCACCGTGGTCTGGATCGCCTTCGTCGGCGGTTTCTTCTACCTGATGCGCGGCGAAAGCGCTGCGCTTTCCGGGCTGGATCCGCTGCATTTCGTCATGGTGATGATGGCGATCTTCCTGCCCGTCGCAATGATCTGGATCGGCGCGTGGGCGGCCAAGAGCAGCCGCATCATGCGCGAGGAAAGCGCCCGGCTGCAGGCCGCCATCGACGCGCTGCGCCTGAGCTACGTGGCCCAGCAGAAGGCGATGGAGAGCGTGCGCAAGCCCGAGGTCGAGAAGAAGCTCGACGAGATCGCGGCGCGCACCAAGGAAACCGAGGACAGGATCGCCACCTTCACCTCCTCGCGCGAGAAAGGCGAAGCGGTGAAGATCTCCCGCGAGGTGGTGAAAACCGCCACGGAAGAAGGCCAGGCCGCGCTGGCGCTCGGCACCCCCGCCGAAGCGCTGCAGCCGCCGCTTTCGCGCGCCGATTTCGTGCGGGCGCTGAATTTCCCTGAAGATGCAGATGACGTGGACGGCTTCACCGCCTTGCGGCTGGCGCTCAAGCACCGCGACACCGCCAAGCTCGTGCAGGCCGCGCAGGACGTGCTGACGCTGCTGAGCGAGGAAGGCATCTACATGGACGACCTGCGCCCGGACCGCGCGCGGCCCGAGATCTGGCGGGCTTTCGCGGCCGGTGAGCGGGGTCGCGCCGTTGCGCCTCTGGGCGGGATCCGGGATCGCTCCTCGCTGGCGCTCACGGCGGCACGGATGCGGGCCGATCCGATCTTCCGCGACGCCGCGCACCACTTCCTGCGCCAGTTCGACACCCGCTTTGCCGAGTTTGCCGATGGGGCCACCGACGCCGAGATCGCGGCCTTCTCCGGCACCCGCACCGCCCGCGCCTTCATGCTGCTCGGGCGTGTTTCGGGGACGTTTAACTAGACTTCACTTGGTATTTGCCGCCCAACAGGCACTGTTGGGCCGCGCCGTCCCGCCCCCGTCAAACCGGAGGTTTGCCTCCGGCAAAACGGGCGGCGCGTTTGCGCCACCCCTCGGGACGGCGCTACCGTTGTGATATTTTCCCAGCGCTTCGACGCACACTTACCCCAACCCAAAGCTCCCATAGGGCACGAAGCGCACCGGATCGCCCGGCGCGATCTCCCGCGCGCCGTCTTCCAGTTCCACGATCCCTTCCGCCCAGGCCAGCCCCGAGATGCGCCCGGAGCCTTCCGAGGCAAAGACCTCGGCTTCACCTTGCGCATTCAGCCGCGCGCGCAGGTATTCCCGCCGCCCCGCCTTCTTGCGCTTGGAAAAGGCCGCCGGAACGGTAAAGCCCATGGGCTCAAGCCACGCCCCGCCCGCCAGCACCGAGAAAGCGGGCCGCGCGAAGATCAGCGAACAGACGAAGGCCGCCACCGGATTGCCCGGCAGGCCGAACACCGGCACACCGTCCCAGAGCGCGAGCGCCAGCGGGCGGCCCGGTTTCAGGGCGATGCGCCAGCTTTGCAGCGCGCCCTCCTCCCGCAGCAACGCCGACACGTGATCTTCATCCCCGGCAGAGGCCCCGCCGCTCGTCAGGATCACATCGGCCTCCCGCGCGGCGCTGTTCAGCCGCTCCCGCAGGGCGCTGCGCTCATCGCGCACGTGGCCCAGATCCACCGGCACGTAGCCCCAGCGGCGGGCCAGTTCCAGAAGCATCGGGCGATTGGCATCAAAGGTGCGCGCCCTATCCATCGTGCTGCCGCTCGGAGCCAGTTCATCGCCGGTGGACAGCACGCCGACGCGCAAGGGGCGATAGGCCGCGACCTCCGCCACACCCACCGCCGCGAGCAGGGCAATCTCGGGTGCGCCCATGAGCGTGCCAGCGGGCAAGGCAATCGCGCTTTGCGCCACGTCTTCGCCCGCCTTGCGCAGGTTCGCGCCGGGCTTGATCGGGCCTTCAAAAGCGATCTGGCCCTCGCCGAGGGCGACGTCCTCATCCATCACCACGGCCTCCATCCCCGGCGGCACAAGCGCCCCGGTGAGGATGCGCAGCGCGTGGCCTGCGGGGGGCGTGCCAGCATAAGGCGCGCCCGCCGCCGCGCGGCCCTCTGCCAACGGCAGGGTGAAGGGGCCAGCGCCTCCCACATCCGACATCCTCATCCCGTAGCCATCCACTGCGCAATTCGCGGCAGGCGGGTTGGCGCGCGCCGCGATGGCATCTTGCGCGAGGATCCGCCCGGCGGCCTGATCGAGCGGCAGGCGCTCCTGCGCCACCACGCAGGAGAGCCCCGCGCGCAGACGCGCGAGCGCTTCCTCCACAGGAGTCCAAGACACGCCCGGCGGCAGGGCGAAGCAATCGTCCTTCAGCTTGGGCGGGGTGAGCGGGGCCGCAGGCGCGGGGGCTTTCACAAGCCCGACCTCGGCAAGGATGAAATCCGCGATCGCGCCAGTGTCGTCCAGATCGAACACGGGCCGCTCGCCCGCCTCCACATCGCAATCGGCAGCAACAGCACGTACGCTTGCGTCCTGCGCCGCGATCAGCGGGTTGTTCGCGACCTGCCGGAAGGCCTCGACCTTGGGGTGATCCTCGCGCTTGAACCCCTCCACGAGCACCAGATCCACCGGCGAGAGCCGCGCAAGCTGCTCCGCCATCGCAGGCTCCGCCGCGCCGCGCAATTCGTGCATCAGCGCCCAGCGCTTCGCGGAGGCCAGCAGCACCTCCTGCGCACCTGCCTCCCGGTGACGGTGGCTGTCGCGCCCCGGCTGATCCACGTCCACCCCGTGATGGGCGTGTTTCAGCGTGGACACCGTGAAACCGCGCGCGGTGATCTCGGCCACGAGCCGCTCCACGAGGCCGGTTTTCCCGGCGTTCTTGTAGCCGACGATCCCGTAAACCCTCATGCGCGCGCGCCTTCCGCCATGCGCCGAGCTGTTTCCAGATCCTCCGGCGTATTCACGTTGAAGAAGGGATCAAAGGGTGTGGCCGGGAAGGGCGCTGTGGCGGTGCCGTGGCTGTCTGTCCACAGCACGACCTTGCGCAGGCCGCCCTCCAGTGCGGCCCGCAGATCATGGCGCAGGGCCACAGGCCAGAGCCCGAAGGTCGGGTGCCGCCAGTGGCCGCCGTCGGGCCTTGGTGTGGCTGCCAGCGCGATGGGCTTGGCTTCGGTTTCCGCCGCCAGCAACAGGCGCGGCACCAGATCTTCGGGGAAGAAGGGCGTATCGGCGGCCACGCTCACCACGTGATCCGCGCCCTGCGCGGCGGCCCAATCCATCCCCGCCAGAACCCCCGCCAAGGGGCCGGGGTACTCGGCAATTCCGTCGGGCAGAACTGGTAGGCCGAAGCCCGCAAACCGCGCCGCATCGCCATTGGCGTTCAGCGCGAGGCCCGCAACCTGCGGGGCGATACGGTCCACCACGCGCGCAAGCAGGCTCTGGCCCGCGATCTGCAGCAGGCCCTTGTCGCCCCCGCCCATGCGCGTGGCACGGCCACCGGCAAGGATCACGCCATAGGGTTCACGCATGTTGCCCGCCTTCCGATCCGCTCATTGCACCGATTTCCGGCGGTGCTTGCCCTCTTCCGGGGCCACGCTGCCCGGATCGGCATCCCAAACAAGCCGCGCCTCCCCCGCAAGGCAGACAAAGCGCTGCCCGCGCATCCGCCCGATCACGGTGAGCCCCACCTGTCGGGCGATCTCCACACCCCAAGCGGTGAAGCCCGAGCGCGACACCAGCACCGGAATGCCCATCTGGGCGCATTTGATCACCATCTCCGAGGTCAGACGCCCGGTGGTGTATAGGATCTTGTCCGCCGCTTCTTCGCGGGTGCTCATCATCCAGCCGGCGATCTTGTCCACCGCGTTGTGGCGGCCCACGTCCTCCATGTAGACGAGCGGCACATCTTCCCGGCACAGCACCGTGCCGTGGATTGCGCCCGCTTCCAGATAGAGGCTCGGCGTGCGGTTGATCTGCGCCGAAAGCGCATAGAGCCACGAGGTGCGCACCGGTGTCTGGGGCAGGCTCAGGCCCTCAAGCCCCTCCATCATGTCGCCAAACACCGTGCCCACGGCGCAGCCCGAGGTGCGGGTTTTCTTCTGCAGCTTCTCTTCGTAATCGGTTTCCCGCCTGGTGCGGACAACGACGGTCTCCAGCTCCTCGTCGAAATCCACCGCCGTCACCTCCTCGTCGGGGTGCAGCATGCCCTGATTGCGCAGGAAGCCGAGCGCCAGATACTCCGGGTAGTCGCCGATCGTCATGGCGGTGACGATCTCCTGCCGGTTCAGGTAGATCGTGAGCGGGCGCTCTTCCACGACTGAAATCTCGGTGGGCTGGCCCGCCTGATCGAGCCCGGTGACGGCGCGGGTCAGGCCCGTGCGGCCGGGATCCGGGGCGATGAGGTAGCCTTCGACGCTGTGAAGCCTCGCCAATTGCAACTCCCTTCCGAAACGCCTAAGCGGCTTTGAGCGATACCTTAGGGAGTTAACATGCCGGCCTCCACCATCAAATCGGCCTACCTGCGGGGGGTGCGACAAGGGCTCCCCTTCCTCGTGGTGATCGTGCCCTTCTCCACGCTCTTCGGCGTGGTGGCGAGCGAGGCCGGGCTGAACGTGGCGCAGGTGCTGGGGTTCTCGGTGCTGGTGATCGCCGGGGCCTCGCAGTTTGCCGCCGTGCAACTGCTGACGGAAAACGCCCCGGCGGTGGTGATCATCGGCACGGCGCTGGCGGTAAACATGCGCATGGCGATGTATTCGGCCTCCCTCACCCCGCATATCGGCGCGGCCCCGCTGTGGCAGCGCGCGCTCGTGGCCTATTTCCTTGTGGATCAGGCCTATGCGGTATCCATGGCCGATTACGAAGCCCGCCCGGCAGAGTCCGTGGCCGCGAAGGTGGCCTTCTTCTTCGGTGCGATCACTTTCGTCTGCCCCTTCTGGTATGCCTTCACGCTGGTGGGCGCGCTGATCGGGGCCAGCATCCCGGCGGACTACGCGCTGGATTTCGCGGTGCCGATCACCTTCCTCGCCGTCGTCGCGCCGATGCTGCGCACGCTGGCCCATGTGGCGGCAGCGCTGACATCGATCCTGCTGGCGCTGCTCTTCGCAGCACTGCCCTATAACCTAGGCCTCCTAATCGCAGCCCTTGCGGCGATGGGCGTGGGGGCGCAGGTGGAGCTTTGGCTGCAACGAAAGGGGCGCTGGACATGAGTGATACGCAAATCTGGCTGATCATCGCGCTGATCGGCATCGGCACCTTCGTGATCCGCTTTTCCTTCCTCGGCCTGATCGGCGGGCGCGATCTGCCCGACTGGGCCCTGCGCCTTCTGCGCTACACGCCCGTGGCAGTGCTGCCGGGGCTCGTCGCACCGCTCGTCGTCTGGCCTCCCGCCACAGGCGGCGAAACGGATCCGGCCCGGCTGGCCGCCTCGCTGATGACGCTTGTTGTGGGGTACTTCACGAAAAACCTGCTGGCCGCGATCTTTGCCGGGGCCGGCACGCTTTTCGTGCTGCTGAACGTGCTGGCTTAAACGTCGCCCTGATTGCCAAGCAAGGTCTTGTGATCATCAGAGTCGAGATCCTGACGATAGCGCGTCTGGACACCCGGCACTTGCGAGAAGGACTCGCGCAGGTTCTTCGGGAACATGGTCACTTCCACGGCCTCAAACCCGGGCAGTTTAACCAGCAGCTTGCTGATCGAATTGGAGCAGAAAGCGTTGCCGACCGGCCCGTTGGCGCGGGCGAGGCCAAGTGCCATCTCGGCCACTTCCGGCGAAACCTCGACGGATTGGATCGTGACCTTCACCGTCTCGCGCGCGTGGAAATCCTCGTAGAATTCGACGGCCTGGGGGATCATCCCGAAAATCACATCGCCGCGCTCGGGCAGCGACTGGTGATACCAGCTGCCCGCGGGATCAAACAGAACCTGTTGGGAAGCGGAGATCAGAAGGCCCGAATGCAGGCCTTCGTCATTCTGCGTGCTCACCATCGTGTAGAGGGTGATTTTGGTCGGGCCGGGACTGCGATAGGCCACGGCGGCGATTTCATCGTCGGATGCGCCAACTTCGACGGCCATACAGCCCGCAAGGGCCGTGCTGGCCGCCAAACCCGCCAGTAAGGAACGTCGATCGAGGATCATCGCGTTCTCCCGCTTCCGGCAAGGCCGGTGGTTTCGGATCAGCTGTTGAAGATCGCGAGGAAGATCAGAATGCCGATGGAGACGGTCGCGCCCCAAGTCACCCACTTGATGAAGCCTGCGAAGGTTTTTTCCTGAACGGTGATGTCCATCTCACCCGGTTTGAAATCGTCGGCCATGTCCGGCAGTCCCTTGTTAGTTGCTGTTGCAGCGTTTGAGCGCGTTGCTAGCGGATTTTTCCCGCCCTGTCACGGCCCAGTCTCAGAGGAAGGTTGCGGCTATTCGCCTTCCAGATCCTGCGCCAGCCGGAAGCCGATCCGCTGCGGTGGCACATCGGCCTGCGGATTGGCCCGCGGCAGGGCGCGCAGCATTACGCTGAGCTGGCTCACATGCTGGATCAGCTGCGTTTTCGCCCCCGACGGATCGGTGCCGTAGAAGGTAACGATATCCGGATCGAAATACCCCAACCCCTCGATGCGCAGCACGCCGGCATTGCCGCCCGTCATGCCCATCGCGATCTCATGCTCGTTGTCGAGCTGTTCCTCGAAGTTGCGAATGTAGAGGATCAGCCGCTCATAGGCCCATTCCGCCGGGCTTTTCTGCCCCACAGGCTTCTGCGCCACGCGGGCAGGCAGCGGGCGCTGCTCGGCACCTTGTGCTGCCGGATCGGTGTGCACGGCATGGGCGCGCGGCAGGGCCTCTGCCTCTTCGGCTTCGGCGGTGGTGCGAATATCGTCTTCCAACGGCTTCTCCTCCCTTGGCAGTGCGGGGCGCGGCAGGCTCAGCCTTTCATCTGCCAGAGCCATGCGCCATCGGCGCGGCGGTGGCGCGATAGCTCGCCCCGATGCCACAGGTGAACCACATGGGCCATGGTCTCGGCAAGGGCGAGCCCATATTCGGAGGCCCGGATCTCGCGCTTGAACATCGGCGGGAAGCATTCCCCGGCGGTGTGTGGCGCGGCGAGATGGGCGCGCAGGCGGCGCAGGGCACCCTCGTGATTCTCGATCAGCTGGCGCATCCGCAGCGGCAGCCCGGTAAAGGGGCGCTTGTGGCCTGCAAGTACCACGTGTTCAGGCCGCGCCAGCGTGGCGAGGCGGCGGCAGCTTTCGTCCCACTCGGCCACAGGATCGGCCTCGGGCTCGGTCGGATAGAGCCCGATGTTGGGCGAAATGGAGGAGATGATCTGATCGCCGGCGATGACGAGATCATCGTCGAGGCTCCAGAAAGTGGCATGTTCGGGCGCATGGCCGTGGCCGATGTGCACCACCCAGCGCCGCCCGCCCATGGTGATCACGTCATCCTGCTGGATACGGGTATAGCCGAGCCGCAGCACGCCCACCCCATCGGCGAAGTTGAAGGGGCGCTCTTCCCTGCGGGCGTCGTAGATCGCCGTATCCATGCCTGCGCTTTTCCAAAACGCGAGCTGTTCAGGCGTCGGGCGCTCCTGCACGTCGAGCGTCAGCATCCTTGCATAGAGGTAGCTCGTGCGCGTCGTCACCAGCTCCGCGCCGTGCTCGGTCTGGAACCAGGCCGCCAGCCCGACGTGATCGGGGTGGTAATGGGTCAGCACCACGCGGCGCACGGGCTTTCCGGCCAGCGGGCCGTCCAGCACCGCCTGCCACTGGCCGCGCGTCTTGCGGGTATCAAGGCCGGTGTCGATCAGCGTCCAGCCGTCGCCATCGTCCAGCGCGTAAGCGTTCACGTGATCCAGCGCCATCGGCAGGCTGAGCCGGATCCAGTAGACGCCTTCCGCGATCAGAACCGCAGCCCCGAAGGCGGGCGGCTCCTCTATCGGGTAGCCGATCCGCATCGGGCCAGCCTCGCTCATGCGGCGAGATCGGCGTCGGTGATGGCGTAGAGCCCCTCGGCCCCCTCCTGCACATGCGCCAGAAGGGCGGCGTGTTCGGGCAGCAGGCGCTTGATGTAGAAGGCCGCCAGATTGGTGCGCGCACCAGCCCCGCCCTCGGCCATGGCGGCCTTCAGATGGTAGTGGGCACCCAGCACGCGGGCAAAGGCGCGCAGGTAGGGCACACAGCCGGCGAAACGGTCGTTCAGGTTTTCGCAGGAAATCAGCCACTCGGTGGTTTCCCGCAGCGATTCCGCCGCGCCCCAGACAGCCTCGGCCAGTTCCGGGAAGGTGCCACGGGAGGCTTCGGCGTGGGTCTCGACCTCCTCCAGCAGGCGGAAAGCAGCCTCGCCGCCATCCATCAGCTTGCGCGCCACAAGATCCATCGCCTGAATGCCGTTGGTGCCTTCATAGATCGGGGTGATCCGGGCATCGCGGGCGAATTGCGCCGCGCCGGTTTCTTCGATGAAGCCCATGCCGCCGTGGATCTGCACGCCCTGATAGGCGACCTCATTGCCCACATCGGTGCCATAGGCTTTGGAGATCGGCGTGAGGAAGGCCGCACGGGCCGTCCAATCGGCGGAGCCTGTGGCGTTCTGCATGTCGATCGCCACGGCGCAGGCCAGCGTGATGGCGCGGGCGGCGAAGATCTCGGCCTTCATGGTGGCGAGCATCCGGCGCACGTCGGCGTGTTCGATGATGCCGCCATGGCCGCCCGCCACAGGCGTTTTGCCCTGCTTGCGGTCCATCGCATAGGCCAGCGCGTGCTGGTAGGCGGCTTCGGCCATGGCCACGCCCTGCGCGGCCACACCGACGCGGGCGTTGTTCATCATGGTGAACATCGCCTTCATGCCGCCGTGCTCTTCGCCCACGAGCCAGCCTTTGGCGCCGTCAAATTCCATCACGGCAGTGGGGGAGCCGTGGATGCCCATCTTGTGCTCCAGCGAGACAACCCGCAGGCTGTTCGCCACGCCCGGGTTGCCATCGGCGTCGGGCAGTTTCTTGGGCACGAGGAACAGGCTGATGCCCTTGGTTCCGGCCACGCCATCAGGCAGGCGCGCCAGCACGAGGTGCACGGTGTTTTCGTGCAGATCGCTGTCGCCCCAGGTGATGAAGATCTTCTGCCCCGACACCGCATAGGTGCCATCGCCGTTCGGCTCGGCCTTGGAGCGCAGCGCGCCCACATCCGATCCGGCCTGCGGCTCGGTCAGGTTCATCGTGCCGCTCCAGATGCCGGCGTTGAGCTTGGGCAGGTAGAGCGCTTTCAGCTCGTCAGAGGCGTGATGCTCCAGCGCTTCGATCTGACCCTGCGAAAGCAACGGGTTCAGCTGCAGCGCCATGCAGGCCGAGGCCATCATGTCGTTCACGGCCGTGCCCACGGAGAAGGGCAGCCCCATGCCGCCGAACTCCGGGTCCGCCGCGAGCCCGACCCAACCGCCCTCGCGGATGGCCTCATAGGCTTCGGCAAAGCCGGGCGAGGAGCGCACGACGCCGTTTTCCAGCCGCGCCGGATGCAGATCGCCCGCGCGGTTCACAGGCGCGATCACCTCTTCGCACATCTTGCCCGCCTCACCGAGCACGGCGTGGGTGACATCGCTCGTGGCTTCGGCAAAACGCTCGGTGGCAACAACCTCGCTCAGGCCGACGATCTCGTCGAAAATGAAGCGGAAATCCTCGACAGGGGCACGGTATGGCATGGGCTTCTCCCTCGGAGCGCTTGGAATCGGCGGACTCCGGCGCTAATCACTCAACTCATCCGCCACCCTAGCCATGGGCCGTCAACCGGCAACCGGAACGCAGCGTCAGAGATCATGACCCAAAAGACCGAATATCTGGACGCCACGGAAAGCGGCATCGAACGGGCCATAAAACGGGCCGGTGACGTCCTGCGCTCAGGCGGGCTCGTGGCCTTCCCGACAGAGACGGTCTACGGGCTTGGCGCGGATGCGGGCAACGATGCGGCGGTGGCGCAGATTTTCGAGGCCAAGGCGCGGCCGCAGTTCAACCCGCTGATCGTGCATGTGGCCTCGCTTGAGGCGGCGCAGGCCTTGGCCGATTTCCCCGATGCGGCGCTGCGGCTGGCGCAGGCCTTCTGGCCGGGGCCGCTGACGCTCGTGGTGCCGATGAAACCCGGCGCGCCCTTGTCAAAGCTGGTGTCGGCGGGGCTGCCCACCGTGGGCCTGCGCGTGCCCGATGCGCCTTTGGCGCAGGCGCTGTTTGAGGCGGCAGGCTGCCCTGTGGCCGCGCCCTCGGCCAACCCGTCGGGCAAGATCAGCCCCACGCAGGCCGCCCATGTGGCGCAGGGCCTCGACGGGCGGATCGACGCCATTCTGGACGGCGGCGCCTGTGGCGTTGGCGTGGAAAGCACCATCGTCGGCTTTGACGGGGAAACGCCCGTGCTGCTGCGCCCCGGAGGCCTGCCTGCCGAGGCGCTGGAGGCCGCCATCGGCGCGCCTTTGAGGCTGGGCGGCTCCAGCCCCGATGCGCCCTCCTCCCCCGGCCAGCTCGAATCGCACTACGCCCCCGGCGCGCCGGTGCGGCTGAATGCGCAGGAGAAGCGCGCGGGCGAGGTCTTGCTGGGGTTTGGCGCTGTGGAAGGGGCGGATCTGAACCTGTCTCCGGCGGGCGATCTACTGGAAGCAGCGGCGAACCTTTTTGCGATGCTGCATGAGTTGGACGGGGCAGAAGCCGAGGCCATCGCCGTTTCCCCGATCCCCGAAACCGGGCTGGGCCGCGCGATCAACGACCGCCTGCGCCGGGCGGCAGCGCCGCGCGGCTGACGGCGAAAACCCATTCCCACAAGCGGTAAGCGCCCGCACGGGTGGGCGCGGAACGCGCCCGCCATGGGGCGGGCGGGCGCGTGCCTGTTTCTCGCGAAACAGGCGCAAAATAACCTTTCGTGGAACTTAGATTCTATGCGTGCCCGGCCGCCGACGAGAGCAGCAGCGGATCCACGCCCATGCCCTTCAGCGCATCCGTCCATTTGCCGTCCTGCGCATCGGAAAACAGCAGCGCGTCCGAGGGCTCGGCGGTGAGCCAGCCGTTCTGGCCGATCTCTTCCTCAAGCTGCCCGCCGCCCCAGCCGGAATAGCCCAGCGCCAGGAAGAAGCTCTTCGGCCCGCTGCCCTCGGCGGCGTCCTGCAGCACTTCGAGCGAGGCCGTCATGCTGGCCATGGCGTTCACCCGCAGCGTTGCGCCCTTGCGGTAGTAATCCGGCGAATGCAGCACGAAGCCCCGGTTGGTTTCCACCGGGCCGCCGAAATGCACAGTCTGATCGGTGTCAAACCGATCCCCGTTAATCGACAGCTGATCCAGCAGATCACCCATCGAGAGCTCTGGCGCTGTCTTGTTCACGATCAGCCCCATCGCGCCCTCATCCGTGTGGTCGCAGATGAAGACAACGCTCTTGTCGAAACGTGGATCCCCCATCCCCGGCATGGCGATGAGAATCTTGCCCTTCAGGCGCATAGGATCGGTGGCTTTGCTCATGAGAGTAAAGATGCGTGCTCGCCCGCGGCAGGGCAAGGGGCGGCGGGCAAACTATCACGCGGCCCTATCCGATTTGTGACTTTCCATCCCACAGGCACGGCGTATTGTCCGCCCAATGAGCAGATCCCGTTTTTCCTTCGCCGCCGCCCTGCGGTGTGCCGCCGTTGCGCTTGCGCTGGCCAGCCCTGCAAAAGCGCAGGTTCTGGCCGCCAATGAGGCCGTTCAGGCCGATTTCCTGCCCGGCTGGCGCGCGGAGGATGGCAGCCATATGGCCGGGATCCGCCTGCGGCTTGCGCCCGGCTGGAAAACCTACTGGCGCGCCCCAGGCGATGCCGGGATCCCGCCGCGCCTCACGCTTGGCGCGTCCCAGAATATCGCCGGTCTGGCGACCTACTGGCCTAGGCCCGAAGTCTCGCATCAAAACGGGATGCGCGTGATTGGCTACACCGGGGAGGTCGTCTTCCCTCTGCGGCTGACCCCACATGACCCAAGTGCGCCGATCACCCTGCGCGGGCGGCTGGAAATCGGCGTCTGCGAGGATGTCTGCATCCCGGTGACGCTCAACATTCAGGGCGAGATGCCGAAAACGACATTGCCCGAACCGGCGATCACCGCCGCGCTGGCCACGCAACCGATGACGGCGAAACAGGCAGGGGTGGCAGGCGTCACCTGCCGCATCGCGCCGATCGAGGACGGGCTGCGTGTGACGGCAGAGATCACCATGCCTTCCGCCGGGGGCGAAGAGATCACCGTTTTCGAGTTGCGTGATGCTTCAGTCTGGATTTCGGAAACCGAGAACAGCCGCAAGGGCGGCACGCTTACGGCCAGTGCCGAGATGGTCGCCGAGAGCGGCCAGCCCTTCGTGCTGGACCGCTCCGAGCTGCGCATTTCGGTGTTGGGCCGTGACAGGATGGTGGACATCCGCGGCTGTACGGCTGGCTAAGGCTGGCGTCCGGTTAGATTGCCGGGCCGTCCACCGGGCCACGCCCGCGGGCAAGCAGCCTAAGCAGCCCTGCCCCCACGAAAGCCACAAGCGCCAGCCCGGAACTTCCGGCCACGAAGAGCCCGAACCCCGCCGCCATGCTCGCGGGCACCTGCGGCAGGGCCGCTGCCACGACCGGCGCGAAGGCCCCCGTCACCGCCACACTGCCCATCGTTGCTGCGAAAAGCCCGGCCATGCCCAGCGCGGCCAGCAGCGTTGCCACGCCCACGCCCCGCGCGCCCCGGCGCAGGCGCAGCGCGCGCCGCAGCGCCTGGAACATCCGGCTGATATCAAGCTGCATCGCCACAAGCGCGGGCACCACCAGAAGCACGAGGAACATGCCGAAACCAAGGCCATAGACCAGCGTGATCACCGTGGGCTTGAGGAACTGCGCCTGCACCGAGCGCTCATAAAGCAGCGGCGCAAGGCCCAGAACGGTTGTCGCCGTCGTAAGCATCACCGCGCGCAGGCGGTCGGCGGTGCCATCCACGATGGCCGGGATCAGTCCGCGATCCTTGGCGTAATCGTCGATTGTCGTCACCAGCACGATGCTGTCGTTGATGATGATCCCCGTCATGCCGATCAGCCCGACGACGGTGAACATGGACAGCGGCACCTCCCAGATGTAGTGGCCGTAGATCGTGCCCACGAGGCCGAAGGGGATGATCGCCATCACCACGAAGGGCCGGCTCCAGCTTGCGAAGATCCACGCCAGCACGAGGTAGATCCCCGTCAGGCACATGGCGAAGCCCAGCAACGCGTCGTTCAGGAAGCTTTGCTCCTGTTCGGCCAGCCCGCCCATCTGCCAGCCGACACCGTGATCGCTTTCGATCTGCGGCAGGATCACCTCGCGCAGCTCTTCCACGATGGCCTGCGCCCGCGCCGGATCATCTTCGGAGATGTCTCCCGTCACATTCACCAGCCGCAGCCCGTTCTCCCGCTGCACGGTGGAGAAGCCGGTTTCGCTCTGCACCGTCACGATGTCGGACAGCGGCACGTAAACGCCCTGCGGCGAGCGCAGCTGGGTGCGTTCCATGAAATCCGCCGTCAGCTCGCCCGTGGGCAGTTCGACGCGGATCTCGGCGGAGCGCGGGCCGTCCGGGTAGGTGGCGGCCTCGATGCCGTTGAGCCGGTTGCGCAACACGCGCCCCAGCGAGCCGATCTCAAAGCCCAGCGCCTGCCCCTGCGGAGTCAGCTCCAGCACCAGCTCCTGCTTGTCATAGGCCAGCGAATCCTCAACGGCAGAGACTTCCGGATACACCGCCACGGCCGTTTTCAGCGCCTCTGCGGCTTCCTTCAGCGTTTCGGAATCCGCCCCGTAGAACTCCACGTCCAGCGCATCGCCGCCGGGGCCGGAGCGCCAGCCGCGGAAGCTGACCGTCTCGGCCAGCGGGTGCTGGCGCACCTCTTCCTGCAGATCTGCCACGAAAGCGAAGGCGGAATAGGGGCGCAGGTCGGCGTCGATCAGTTCGATGGCGATGGAGCCCAGAAGCTCGGCATCCTTGTTCTCACTGCCCGCGATGGAGCGCCCGGTGTTGCCGCCGATCTCGGCCAGCACGTAGTCCAACGGGTTGCGTCCGTGTTCCTCTTCCATGCGCTGGCCCACCGCCTCGGCGGCGCGCTGCATCTCGCGCATCATCGCCAGCGTGTCCTCGCGGCTCGCGCCGGAGACCATGGCGAAATTGCCCGACACGGAGGACTGCTCCGGCGCGTTGAAGAAGCGCCACTGCACGTCGCCCCGGATGAAGAGAACCGCCTGCGAGGCCAGCAGCACGAAAGCCCCGGCCAGCACCGGATACCGCGCCCAGACGACGAACCGCATCAGCGGGCGGAACAGCGTTTCGCGCACCCATGTGAAGCCCCGGTTCACCACGCGGTTGGGCCAATCGTACCAATGCTGCTTGGCCGAATGGGCGATGGCGTGGCTCATGTGGTTGGGCAGGATCAGGAAGCATTCCACCAGCGAGGCGATCAGCACCACGATCACGGTGAAGGGAATATCGGAAATCAGATCGCCGAAGCGGCCCGAGATCACGGTGAGGCCGAAGAAGGCGATCACGGTGGTGATGGTGGCCGAGAACACCGGCGGGGCCATGCGCACGGCGGCGTTCTCCGCCGCTTCTACGGGGCTTTCCTTCAGCCTTCGTGCCCGGAAATCCGCGTGTTCGCCCACCACGATGGCATCGTCCACCACGATCCCCAACGTGATGATCAGGGCAAAGAGCGAGATCATGTTGAGCGTCAGACCGGCCACATACATCAGAGCGATAGCCGCCAGCATGGCCACCGGAATCCCGGCCGCCACCCAGAAGGCCGTGCGCGCGTTGAGGAACAAGAACAGCAGGCCCACGACGAGGCCCAGCCCCATGAGCCCGTTGTCCATCAGCAGGTTCAAACGGCCCGTGATCGCTTCTGCCCGCGTGCGGATCAGATCGATACTCACCTCGGCGGGCAGCGTGCGCTGCATCTCGGCGGCGACGTCCTCGACCTGCCGCTGGATGCGGATGGCGTCGCCCTGATCGGAGCGGTCCACCCGCACCGAGATCGCCGGGTTCGGCCCCACGAAATAAGCGCGGTCCCGGTCGATGCCTTCCACGCGCACTTCGGCCACATCGCCGATGCGCAGTTTGGAGCCGTCCGGGTTGGAGCGCAGCACGATGGCCTCGATCTCGTCGGCGGAGCGTTTCGCCACGCCAGTGCGCACCCGCGCCGTGCCGCCGGACACATCCCCCGCCGGATCGGCGCTGGCCTCTGCTGCGATGGCCTCGGCGATTTCCGCCATGGTCACATCGTTGCGGATCAGCGAGAGCGTCGGCACCTCGACGATGGTTTCCGGCGCGGCGACGCCCCGGATGGTCGTCCGCGTGACCCCGGCGGCAAAGAGCCGGGTGATGAATTCATCGGCAAACCGGCCAAGCTGCGTCACATCCACGGGGCCGGTGATGACAACATCGGTCACCCTGTCGCGCCACACGCCGCGCCGGACTTCGGGATCCTCGGCGTCCTCGGGCAGATTGCTCACCCCATCCACCGCCGACTGCACATCATCGGCGGCGCGGGACATGTCCCAGTTGGGCTCGAACTCAAGGTTGATGCTGGCGCGCCCTTCGCGCGAGGTGGCCGAGGTGCTCTCCACCCCTTCCACCGCCAGCAGAGCGGGCTCCAGAAGCTGGACGATGGCGGTGTCCACATCTTCCGCCCCCGCGCCATCCCAAGCGACGATGACCGAGACGGAATCCACGATCACATCGGGGAAGAACTGCGCCCGCATGCGCGGCATCGCGGCAAGGCCGGCGACGATCAGCACCACCAGCAGCAGGTTCGCCGCCGTGCGGTGGCGGGTGAAGTAGGAGAGGATGCCGCCCGCGCGGCCCGAGAGCTGGCGCACCATCGCTTAGCCCCCCATCCGGCTTTCCAGCCGCTCCAGCACCTGCGCGGGCACCTGCGGCGCTTCAAGCTGGCTCAGGATGCGCTGTTTCACCTCCGCCGGCATCCGCGCATTGCCTTCCACAAAGGCGACAAGCTTGGCGCGGCGTTCATCCGTGAGTGTCACCAGTTCCGGCTCCTCCGGCGCTTCCGTGCCTTCCGGGCGGATCGGGCGCACCTTGATGCCCGCGCCCAGCACGGGCGAGCGTTCGGTGACGATCTCGCGCCCATAAATCTGCGGCGCGCGGATTAGAACCTCGTCGCCCTGACGGCGCAGAAGCTCCACGTTGGCCTCTTCAAGCCTGTCTTCCTCGCCGATCACGAGCACTTGCGACGCCGCGTTGAGCGCGGTGGAAGGCACGCGGGCCACACCGCGCAGTTCGGGCTCCTCGATGGCGACGGTCACGAAATCGCCGGGGCGGAAGCCCGCAGGCCGGTCAAGCCGAGCAAACAGCAGGCGGCCCGTCTGGCCCTCGCCCACGGCGGCGCTTTCGCGGGAGATGGTGCCGGTGGCCGTCAGATCGAGCCCCAGCACATCCAGCCGCACCTGCACCGGCGCGCCAATCAGGCGGCCATCGGCATCGAGCAGGCGCGCGTAATCGGCGGTGGAGACGCGGAATGCCACCTCCAGCGCGTCCGGGTCGGTGAGGGTGGCGAGGCGTTCGTTGTTGGCCACGAGCCCACCTTCCACCACGGCGACCTCGCCCAGAAGGCCGGTGAAACCTGCGGTGATTTCGGTGTCTGCCAGTTTGCGCTCGGCCTCGGCCACGGTGATTTCGGCGCGGTTGAGACGGGTGAGCGACAGATCCGCCCGCGCCTCGGCCTGCGCCAGCGCCTGACGGCGCGACACCACCTGCTGCCGGGCGGCGGCCTCGGCCAAAGCGGCGGTTTCCACGGCGGAATCGGTGCCGACGCCGCGCTCCTTCAGGCTCTGCTGGCGCTCCAGCGCGGCCGTGCGCAATTCGAATTGCTGCTCGGAGGAGGAGAGCTCGTCACTGGCCAGTTCCAGCCCGCGCTCGGCATCACGCACTTCGGCCTGTGCTTCGGACAGATCCGCCCGCGCACGGTCCAGTGTAGCCTCGGCATCGGCCGGATCGATGCGCAGCAGGAAATCGCCCGCCTGCACGCGCCCGCCTTCCTCAAAACCTTCCGCCATCTCGACAACACGGCCCGAGGAGGCCGCGCGAATGTCCAGCGTGCGGCGGCTGCGAACCTCGCCGAAGGTCTCCAGAACCGGTGTTTCCGCACCGGGCACAACATCCATCACCCCGGCGGCAAAGACGCGCTCACGCGACGGGCGCTCGCGGCGCTCTTCGGCACGTTTGGCTTCCAGCGCCGAATAGACGGTGTTGCCCGCCCAGGCAAAGAGCCCCAGCGTGACCGCCAGAAGAAAGAGCCCCATCAGGCTGCGTCCCAGAAACCTCATTGCCTGCCTTTCCCATTGCAGCAGCGGGCCACGCCACGGCGCGCCCGATCGTCTGTTCTTTTATTATAGCTCAAACCGAGCGGATTACGGGTTATACGCGCGGCGCGATCACTTCCGTCGGAGTTTTTCGTCCAGTCGCGGGAAAATTTCGACGAAGTTGCAAGGGCGGTGGCGCATGTCGAGCTGGAAGGCGAGGATCTCGTCCCAGGCGTCCTTGCAGGCGCCGGGGCTGCCCGGCAGCGCAAAGAGGTAGGTGCCCTGCGCCACGCCGCCGGTGGCGCGGCTCTGCACCGCCGAAGTGCCGATCTTCTTCATCGAAACGATGGTGAAGACGGTGCCGAAGGCTTCGATTTCCTTTTCATAGACATCGCGGTGTGCCTCGACCGTCACGTCCCGGCCCGTCAGCCCGGTGCCGCCGGTGGAGATCACCACGTCGATCTGCGGATCGGCGCACCAGGCGCGAAGCTGCTCGGCAATCTCGGCGCGTTCGTCGGGCAGGATCTTGCGATCGGCCAGCACGTGGCCCGCCTCCGTGAGCCGCTGCACCAGCACGTCGCCGGAGCGATCCTCGGCCAGCCCGCGGCTGTCAGACACGGTGAGCACGGCGATGCGGGTGGGGATGAAGGCGATGGTTTCGTCGATACGGCTCATGAGATCCTATCCGTGGCGCAGAAAGGCCAGCCGGAGGGCGAGGCCTGCGAAAATCGTTGAGGAGACCCAGCGAATGGCGCGCTCAAAGCGCACCGAGCGCAGGAGCCGCGTGCCAAGCCCGCCCGCGAAGACGCCCACCGCCCCGTTGACGATGAAGCCGCCCACCGCCAGCACGCCGCCATAGACAAGGAATTGCGGCAGCGTGGGCAGGGCCGGGTTCACGAATTGCGGCAACAGGGCCAGCACGAAGAGGATCACCTTGGGGTTTGTCAGGTTCACCACCAGCGCCTCGCGGAAGGCGCGCCGGGCGGAGCGCGCCGCCGGGGTGGGCGCGTCCTCGGGCGAGGTGAGCGGGGAGCGCAGGGTGCGCCAGGCAATCACCAGCAGGTAGGCGACCCCAGCCCAGCGGATCACCTCGAACATCGCCGGGTGCCGCGCGATCAGCGCGCCAAGGCCGATGCCGGCGAGCAGCACATGCACCATCGCCCCGAGCGAAATGCCTAGGCTCGCCGCCACCGCCGCGCGCTTGCCCGCGCGCAGGCCCTGCCCGAAGCAGAACATCATGTCCGCCCCCGGCGTGAGGTTCAGGGCAAGGGCGGCGGGCAGGAAAGCCAGCAGGAACGCCGGATCAATCATGGCGCTTTGCCCTCACCCAGAAGCCGCGCCTTGATGGCCAGAAGATCCTGCCACGCCTCGCGTTTGAGGCTCGCGTTTTTCAACAGGGCGTCGGGGTGGGCCATCGGCATCGCCGGGATGCCCTTTACCTCCTGCCAATGCCCGCGCAGGCGCGTGATGCCGCTTTTCTTCAGCAGGCCCGCACAGGGCGCATTGCCCATCAGCACCAGCAGGTCTGGCGCGGCCAGTTCGATGTGTTTCTCCACAAAGGGCCGCAGCATGGCGAGCTCCTGCGGGCTCGCATCACGCCCCTGCGGTGGGCGCCACGGCAGCATCGTGGTGGTATAGAGCGCGGCTTCCGCGTCGGGCGCGCCACGGCTCAAGCCGATGGCATCAAACATCCGGTCCAGCAACTGGCCTGCGGAGCCGACAAAGGGGCGGCCCTCGCGATCTTCGTCCCGGTCCGGCGCGCCACTGACGATCATCACACGCCCAGTTGGCTGGCCATCGCCAAACACGAGGTTGCGCGCGCCTTTTTTCAGATCGCAATGGGGGAAAGCCGCAAGCGCGGCTTCCAGCGCCTCAAGCGAAGTGGCCGCGCGCGCCGCGACGCGGGCTTCGGCCACAGGATCCACTTCCGGCTCGGGCGCGGGGACCGGCGGCTTGGCCGTGCGAGTGGGCATGGGCGCGGAAGCTGCGGGCGCTGCCGCAGGCAAAGCCGGTTTCGGGGCCTCATATCGGTTCACGGGCGCGTCGAGGATTGCCTCGTCCGCCCCCATTTCCAGCTGCCATTCCAACAGGGCCTTGGCCGTATGAAAATCCATCTCCGCGTTCATGCGCGCCACGCTACGCCTGTGCGCGGGCAAGGTAAATCCCCGGCAAATCCGCGCCGCTGCCACCTTGTGCGCCCCGCCCCTGCTTTCTATAAGCGATGCCACCCGGACAAGGAGGCTCCATGACGTTCAACCACCGCCATCTCCTCGGAATCGAGCCCCTGCACCCGGAAGAGATTCGCACCCTGCTGGACCTCGCCGACCAATACGCGGACCTCAACCGCCGCGCGGTGAAACACGCCGATGCGCTGGCCGGGCTCACCCAGATCAACATGTTCTTCGAGAACTCCACCCGCACGCAGGCGAGCTTCGAGATCGCGGGCAAGCGGCTGGGGGCGGATGTGATGAACATGGCGATGCAGGCCAGCTCGATCAAAAAGGGCGAAACCCTGATCGATACGGCGCTGACGCTCAACGCCATGCACCCCGATCTTCTCGTCGTGCGCCACCCCCATTCCGGCGCGGTGGACCTGCTGGCCCAGAAGGTGAACTGCGCGGTGCTGAACGCCGGCGACGGCAAGCACGAACACCCGACGCAGGCGCTGCTGGATGCGCTCACCATCCGCCGCGCCAAGGGCCGGCTGCACCGGCTCAACATCGCCATTTGCGGCGACATCGCCCATTCGCGCGTCGCGCGCTCCAACATAATCCTGCTCGGCAAGATGGAAAACCGCGTGCGCCTTGTTGGCCCGCCCACGCTGATGCCCTCTCAGGTGGGGGAACTGGGCGTCGAAGTCTATGAGGACATGCGCGAAGGGCTGAAGGATGTGGACGTTGTGATGATGCTGCGGCTTCAGCGCGAGCGCATGGACGGCGGCTTCATCCCCTCCGAGCGCGAGTATTACCACCGCTACGGGCTCGACGCCGAGAAGCTCTCCTTCGCCAAGGACGACGCCATCGTCATGCACCCCGGCCCGATGAACCGCGGGGTGGAGATCGACGGCACCATCGCCGACGACATCAACCGCTCTGTCATTCAGGAACAGGTGGAGATGGGCGTCGCCGTGCGCATGGCGGCGATGGATCTGCTCGCCCGCAACCTGCGCGCCGCCCGCGCGCCGCAAGGCGTGATGGCCTAGGCCCGATGCCCGATCCCGATCTGATCCCAAACCACCAGATGGTGCCCACTGCCCCGCTCGCCGAGGGCGAAACTCTGCTGGAAAGCTTCCCCGCCGACCGCGCCACCTATGTGCGCGATCACGCCGCCATGGCCGCCGTGGCGATGGCGGGCGGGATGATCGTGCTCTGGCTTCTGGGCAACCCCTACCTCTGGACGGGGGCCGTTGGCGGGCTGGCCGCGATTGCCGTGCGGGGCTTCTATCTGGCGAGCGAGGATCTTTCGGCGCGCTGGGATCTAACGGACCGCCGCTTGCTGGGCCCGATGGGCCGCATCGTGCCGCTCGCTTCCATCGCGCAGATCCGCGCCTTGGGAAGCGCGGTGCAGATCGTCACCACCGGCGGCGACAAGCACCTGATCAAGTATCAGGCCAACAAGGACACCACCCGCCGCGCCATAGCCCGCGCCGCCGGGCTGCCGCAGGAGGGAACAGCATGAGCGCCCTGCTCAGGATTTCGGAGCACGACCACAAGCGCCTCTATCTCTTCGCGGTGGATGCGCCGCCCGAGGTGGCCGAACCGCTCGTCACCCGGAGCGAGGCCGCCGACGGCAGCACTGTTTGGCCGCTACAGGAAAAGCTTGGCGCGCAGGATCTGGACCCGGAGTTCGTGGAGGCCTTCGATGTCTCCGATCTCGCGGAGTTCGGCTTGATGCAATACCTGCACGAAGGCGGCGGCATCCCGCAGGAGCAGCTGTCACCCTTCGCGGATCAGCTCAACGCACTGGAAGGCTGGGTCGTGCTGATCGCTTCCTCCGCCTTCAAAGGGGTGGAACAGGAGCTCTGGCCCGAAGCCCCCCTGCGCCTGCTCGCCCGTTTTGACGAGGAAAGCCCCGCCCCGCCGCCGCCCTTCGGGCTGGAAAGCGCCGCCGCCACCGGCGTTCTGGACGGCACGCCTAAGCGCAAGACACCATCCGACGCCGCCATGTCGGGCCGCGTGGCCATGGTGATGCTGCTTCTGATGTTCGGCCTCACCGGCGTCGTGATCTGGATTTCCGCCGGATGAGCGATAGCTGGCAGGGCATATTGGACGAGGGTGAAACGTTGCTCTGGCAGGGTCGCCCGGACACGCGGTTCGTGGTGATGCGCAAGGATCTGCTGCCCGCGCTCTTCGGCCTCGCCTTCGCTGGGCTCGCTCTGCGGATGATGGCTGGCGCTTTGGAGGATGGCCCCTTCCCGGCCCTGTTCCTGCTGCTCTTCGTGGCGGCCGGGCTAGCGGTGGCCGTCGCCACCCCCTTTCGCTTCTGGCTGCGCCGCCGGGTGGCAACCTATTCACTCTCCACCCGGCGCGCCTTCATTGCCAATCTCTGGCCGCGCAAGATGCTGCGCGCCTATGAGATCGCCCCGGACGATGTGCTGGAACTCGCCGAGGGCTCGCCCGGGTCCGTCTATTTCCGCACCCAATACCGCAACACCGCCAAAGGCTCGCGCCGGGAGCGGATCGGCTTCGAACGCATCGACGAAGCCCGCCATGTCTATGACCTGCTGCGGCAGGTCCAAAGGAGCCGCGCATGAGCCTCTTGATCGAGAACGCCCGCCTGATTGATCCCGAAGCCGGCACCGACAGCCTCGGCTGGCTGCTGGTGGACAACGGCCGGATCGAGGCGAAGGGCACGGGCGCGGCGCCCGCTGCCGTGCAGGTGCATGACGCACGCGGCAAATGCCTCGCACCGGGGATCGTGGATATCGGTGTGAAGATCGGCGAGCCGGGCGAGCGCCACAAGGAAAGCTTCCGCACCGCGGGCCGCGCGGCGGCGGCGGGCGGCGTGACAACCATCGTCACCCGCCCCGACACGCTGCCTGCCATCGACACGCCCGAAGCGCTGGAGTTCGTCACCCGCCGCGCCAATGAGGCCGCGCCGGTGAATGTGCTGCCGATGGCGGCGCTCACCAAGGGCCGCGAGGGGCGCGAGATGGTGGAGATCGGCTTCCTGCTCGATGCCGGTGCTGTGGGTTTCACCGATTGCGATCACGTGGTGACGGACACCAAGGTGCTCTCCCGCGCGATGACCTACGCCCGCTCCCTCGGCGCGCTGGTGATGACCCACCCGCAGGAGCCGATCCTGTCCAAGGGCGCGGCTGTGACCTCGGGCAAATTCGCCACGCTCAAGGGGCTACCCGCCGTGTCGCCCATGGCCGAACGCATGGGGCTTGAGCGCGATCTCGCGCTGGTCGAGATGACGCGCGCGCGCTACCACGCCGACGCGCTCTCCACCGCCGCCGCTCTGCCCGCGCTGGCCCGCGCCAAAGCCGCCGGGCTGGACGTGACCGCCGGTGTAAACATCCACCACCTGACGCTGAACGCGCTGGACGTGGGCGATTACCGCACCTTCTTCAAGATGAAGCCACCCCTGCGCGATGAAGAGGATCGGCTGGCGCTGGTGCAGGCAGTGAAGGACGGGCTGATCGACACGATCTCCTCCTTCCACACTCCGCAGGACGAAGAAAGCAAGCGCCTGCCCTACGAGGAGGCCGCCTCCGGCGCCGTTGGGCTGGAAACGCTGCTGCCCGCCGCGCTGCGGCTGTATCATGCCGAGCTCCTGGATCTGCCCACGCTGTTCCGCGCCATGGCGCTGAACCCGGCCAAACGGCTTGGCCTCACCCGAGGTAGCCTTGCCGTGGGCGCGCGTGCCGACCTCGTGCTCTTTGATCCGGATGCGCCCTTTGTGCTGGACCGTTTCACGCTGCAGTCGAAGTCCAAGAACACCCCCTTTGACGGCGCGCGGATGCAGGGCAAGGTACTGCTGACGCTTGTTGCCGGAACCCCAGTGCACGGATCCCTCTGATGCCCGATTTCACCACAGCCCTGCCCCTGCTCGCGCTCACGGCCATCGCAGGCTACCTGCTCGGGGCCGTGCCCTTCGGCCTTGTGATGGCAAAGATCTTCGGCCTCGGCGATCTGCGCCAGATCGGCTCGGGCAACATCGGCGCCACCAATGTGCTGCGCACCGGCAACAAGCTCGCCGCCTTCCTGACGCTGGTACTGGACGCGGGCAAAGGCGGCATCGCCGTGCTGCTGGCGCGGTACCTGATCGGCGAAGACGCCGCCCAAGTGGCGGGTGGCGCGGCCTTCCTCGGCCATTGCTACCCGGTCTACCTTGGCTTCAAGGGCGGCAAGGGCGTGGCGACTTTCCTCGGCACGCTGCTCGCGCTCAGCTTCCCGCTCGGCCTCATCGCCTGCGGCACATGGCTCGCCACAGCCGCCATCACGCGGATCTCCTCACTCTCCGCCCTCGTGGCCGCCGTCACCTCGCCGCTGGCGGCGATCCTCATCGGCCGCGCCGACGCCGCCCTGCTCTGCGCCCTTCTGGCGCTGCTGATCCTGCTGCGCCACAAGGCCAACATCACCCGCATCCTCGCGGGTGAAGAGCCAAAGATCGGCAAGAAGAAAACCTAACGGATTCTCACGGGGCGCTGCCCCGGACAAAAGAAAAGAGCGGGGGCTCTGCCCCCGCACACAGGTTTAACGCGGGGCGCTGCCCCGCACCCCGGGATATTTGGGCCAAGATGATGGGGCCCCACTTTGTTCTGAAAATATCTCGGGGGAGACGCCGAAGGCGGCGGGGGCAGAGCCCCCACCTTTCTTAAGCGAGAGCCACCCAATGCACCCCAGCCGCCGGGACGGTGACGCCACCGTGGCTGAGCGCTTCGGGCGCGTAGTTGATGTAGAAGCGATGGGTGGCGGTGTCGCGGAGGCGCAGCCCATCGGGCAGGTCGACTGTCTGAATCCCTTGTTCGGCGCAGGCCTCGATGACCATGGCAAAGAGCGTATCATCGCAGGGCCAGCCCGCCAGATAGCGCAGCGCGCCGGCTTTCAGCACCGCCGGGCGACCGTCTTCCGTGCGCCGCAGCACCTCGGCGGCACCTTCGATCTGCTCGAACCAATGCCGGAAAGCGCCGCCGCCTTCCAGCGCCACCGCGCTCGTGGGCGGGAGGCTTTCGGTGAAGGCGATGGTAGCGTCCATGCCGGGCAGGTTCGGCCCCAGCGGCACTGGGATCGCCAGTTCTGGCGTTTTCGTATTGCTGCGCGGGCCGATCAGTGCGGCACCGTCCACCGCCTGCAGGGCTTCGAGCAGCTCAGGGTCCACCGTCATCATCCCCGGCGCGAGCACCAGCTTGTAGCCGGTGAAATCGCGCGCGCTCGGCGGCAGGATGTCTACCGAGAGCCCGGCCCGGCGCAGGGCGCGGTAGAAGGCGAAGGTGAGGCGGAAATAATCAAAATCGGCGCCTTGCGGCTGGGTGTCCCAGGCCCAGGCGGAGGTGTAGTCAAACAGCAGCGCCACCTGCGCCTGCGCCGTTCCAACCTCGGGCATGGCCTCGATCTCGGCGGCCACCTGCGCGGCATCGCCCAGCGCGGGCGACGGCACGCTGTCGGGCCGCAAGAGGCCTGCGTGCATCTGTTCCTGCGCGAAGGGGGCCTGCCGCCAGCGGAAGTAACAGACGGTCTCGGCCCCATGGGCGAAGGCCTCCCACGCCCAGAGCCGCATCATGCCGGGCAGCGGTGCCGGGTTGTAAGGTGCCCAGTTCACCGGGCCGGGCTGCTGCTCCATGATCCACCAGCGCCCCTTGCCGACAGAGCGGTAGAGATCGTGGTGAAACGCCTGCATGTCGGGATCGCCCTGCCGCAGGAAGCGCGCCTTGTGCTCGGGAGTGCCTTCCAGCCGGTCCGACAGGAAGCCGATCGGGTAGCTGTCCCAGCTGGCCACATCCAGATCCGCGCCCACGTCGTAGTGGTCGAACTCGGTGATCCGGCCCATGTAGTTGTGGATCAGAGGCGCGTCCGTGTGCTTGCGCAGGATCTCGGTCTGCAGGCGGTTGAATTCCACCACCATATCCGAGCTGAACCGCCGGAAGGCCAGCACATGGGAGGGGTTGGGCTCGGTGACAGTCAGGTTCGGAAGGCCGATCTCATCGAAGCTCGCGTAGTCCATCGACCAGAAGACATTGCCCCACGCCCGGTTTAGCGCATCGGGGCTTTGGTATTTCTGCGACAGCCAGTTGCGGAAAGCCGCCAGCGCGCTGTCGGAATAGGAGAGCACGGTGTCGTGGCAGCCGTATTCATTGTCCGTCTGCCAGGCCTGCACATGGGGGTTCTTCCCATAACGTTCGGCCAGCAGGGTGACGATGCGGCGGCACTCGGCGCGGAAGCCTTCGTGGCTGAAGCAGTAATGCCGGCGGCTGCCGAAGCCGCGCGGGCGGCCCTGTTCGTCCACGGCGAGCATGTCCGGGTGTTTGGCGAGCATCCAGCGCGGCGGGGTGGCCGTGGGGGTGCCAAGGATCACCTTCAGCCCGGCCGCACCGAGCACGTCGATGGCACGATCCAGCCAGTCGAACTGCAGATCGCCAGGCGTGGGCTCCAGCCGCGACCATGCAAATTCACCGATCCGCACCCAGGAGAGCCCGGCTTCGGCCATGCGCGCGGCATCCTCGGCCCATTGTGTTTCGGGCCAGTGTTCGGGGTAGTAGCAGACGCCAAGCGTGCGTTTCACAGGATCACCTGATGGTCCCGCTGGCCCTTGGCCAGCCCTTTGAAGAGGAAGGTCGACCCGGCCTGCGGATCGGCGGCCAGCGCCGCCTCATCCAGCCCGGCGTTGGCCGTTGTCACCAACATGTCGGTGGCATCGTCGCCGCCGAAAGCCGGGCAGGTGGCTTGTTTTGCCGGTACGTCCAGCGTTTGCAAGAGCGTGCCTTGCGGGCTGTAGCAGGCCACGCGGCCCGCGCCCCATTGGGCGTTCCAGAGATTTCCGGCCGCATCCACCACGGAGCCATCCGGGTTCAGCCCGTCCGCGCCCAGATCGAGCCATTCTTCGGCTGGGCCTGTGGGCCAGCCCGTCTCGGCGCGAAGGGCTTGGCGCATGATGATGCCGGCCTTGGTGTCACAGTAGTAGGCGACGCTCTTGTCGGGTGCGAAGCAGATCGAGTTGGAGATGGTGATCTCGGGGAACAACAGGCGCAGTTCGCCCCGGTAGTAGCGGTAGATCGCCCCGGCCTGTGCCTCGGCGTTGATGCCCATGGTGCCGATCCAGAAACCGCCCCACGGGTCGGCGCGGCCATCGTTGGAGCGGGTCACCGGATCGTCGGCCTCCAGCGCCACCACATGCTCCTGCGCGCCGCTTTCCACGTCAAAGAGGAAAAGCTGCGTCTGCGAGGCGATCAGCAGGCGGGTTTCATCGACCCAGCCCGCGGCGCTGACGTATTCGTCGAACTGCCAGCTAAGGGCCTCGCCGTTGACGTTGGAGCAGAGTTGACGGTTCATGATGTCGAACCAGAAGTATTGCTTGCGCAGCGGGTGCCACAGCGGGCCTTCGCCAAGGGTCAGGCGGCGATCGTCGAAAATAGGGGCGCTCATGCGTTTGCGGCCTCGTCATAGGCGGCCACCATCGCGCGGGCGGCGGCGGCGGTTTCGGTGACAGATCGGCCCGGCTTGTAGAGCGAGGTGCCGATGCCGAAGCCGGCCGCGCCCGCGGCCATCAACTCGGCGAAATTGTCGGGGCCAACACCACCAACCATGAAGACAGGCACTTCCGGTGGCAGCACCGCCTTGATCGCCTTCAGGCCCTCGGTGCCCAAGAGGAAGCCCGGGAAGATCTTCAGCCCGTCGGCCCCGGCTTTCAGCGCGGCGAAACATTCCGTCGGCGTCAGCACGCCGGGGAAGCTCTCCATGCCGAGCGCCTTGGATTCAGCGATCACATCCACATCGGCATTGGGCGAGACGATCAGCCGCGCGCCCGTCTTGTGGATCTCGCGCACCTGCGCCGGGGTCAGCACCGTGCCCGCACCGATCAGGGCTCTGTCGCCATAGGCCTCAACCATCGCGGCAATGCTTTTCAGCGGCTCGGGTGAGTTCATCGGCACTTCGATGCGGGTGATCCCCGCGTCAATCAGCGCGCCACAATGGGCGACGGCTTCGGCGGGGGTGATCCCGCGCAGGATGGCGATCAGGGGGCGGCTCATTGCGTTCCTTCCTTGAGGCTGTCTCGGGCGGCGGCGAGGCCGGCAAGGGTCATACTGGCCGCGTCTTCACACAGGGCGATGACACCCTGTGCGGCCAGGGCTGTTTCGTAAAGGCTGGTGAGGGCGGGGGCGCCGATCAGGGCGATCTGGCGGCCCAGCCAATAGGGTTTGGCCCCGGCAAGCTCGGCCCCGATCAGGTAGCCCGAGAGCCGGGCACGGGCCTCGGCCGGGGTTTGATCCGCCACGAGCCCACCGGCGCGCAGGCCGAAGAGCCGCGCGGCGAGGCGTTCGGGGCGGCTGATGCTTTCGGCCAGCGCAGCGGTGAAGGCGGCATCGTCCCACTCGGCACTCTGCACCGAATGGCGCAGCACGCTCTGTTTGGACAGGAGCGCGAACATCTCGCCCGTCATGAAGGTCTGGAAGCTGACGATCTCGCCCGCGCTGATCTCGACCCATTTCGTGTGGGTGCCGGGCAGGCAGAGGATGCCGTCAAAGCCGGGGTGGCGATCGATGAAGCCCGCGATCTGGGTTTCCTCGCCGCGCATCACGTCGGGCGCGGGGGTAATCTGCTTCACGCCGGGCAGGATGCAGACGCGCAGGCGGGGATCGTTCACCGGGGGCAGCGCGAAGCTGCCGCCCTGCGGTTTGCAAGGGGCTTGCAGGTAGGGGGCTTCCGTCCAGCCCTGCCGCGAGCCGACCATGCCGCAGGCCATAATGTCCATCGGCGCGGTGCCAAGCCAGCCGTCGATCAGCTCCAGCAGGGCGGGTTCAAAGCCCTCCGGCGTAAGCGCGCCCATGCCCTTTTCCGACTGCCCTTCGGCCCGCACGGAGCCATCTGCCGCGATGGCATAGACCCGCAAGTGCGAGGTGCCCCAATCCACCGCGATCCATTCGCAATATGCGCTTTCTCCGCTCATCAGCCTGTCACCACCACGCCGCCGTCGATCACAAGGGATTGGCCCGTCATCATCCGCGAAGCGCGGGAGGCCAGGAAGAGCACGCCGCCGAGGATGTCTTCCTCGACCATTGGCTCTTTCAGGCACTGGCGCTCGATGTGGCCAGCGAGTGCTTCTTCCGTGACCCACATATCCTTCTGCTTCTGGGTCAGCACCCAGCCGGGTGCGAGCGCGTTGACGCGGATGTTGTCAGGGCCGAATTCGCGGGCCAGCGAGCGGGTGAGCCCGTTGATGCCGGAATTGGCAGAGGTATAGGCCGGGAAGCCTGCGCCGCCCATCATGTAGCTGATGGAAGAGAAGTTGATGATCGCGCCGCCGCCCGCGGCCTGCATGCCGGGGATCACCGCCTGACAGCCGAAGAAATAGGCCTTGAGGTTGATCGCCTGCGACCAGTCCCAGAAGGCTTCATCCACGTCGAGCGTGGCGTGGCGCTGATCGTTGGCGGCGTTGTTGACGAGCACCGTCACCGGGCCGTGCGCCTCTGCGGCCTCGGCCACGCAGGCTTTCAGGCGGGCAATGTCGGTGATGTCGCAGGGCAGGTAGAGCGGGCGGTTGCCGTGTTTGGCTTCCATCGCATCGGCAAAGGCGGTTGCGTCAGAGCGCTGCACGAAGGCCACTTTCGCGCCCTGCGCAAGGAAGCCCTCGGTCAGCGCCGCGCCGATGCCGGAGCCGCCGCCGGTGATGAAAACGGAAGCCCCTTTAAGATCGGGGTAAATGGCGTGTGTCATCGAAATGCTCCGGCGTCTAAAGGGCTTTTCGCGAAAGGCAGCGGGCCGCTTGCGCGGCACATTTTGCCTCCGGCAGGGATATTTTTGCCAAGATGAAGGCTCATAGGCGGTGCCCTTCTACCACATGGATCGTGCCGGGGAAGGACCAAGGCAGGCGCAGGCCCTGCTGCATGAGCGCGGCACCTGTGAGGGTGACGGGGCCGTCTTTCAGCGCGTTGGGGGTGCGGGACAGCGCCGGTACATCTGTGGCTGTGGCGAGGCGGACCTCATAGCGGGCATCGGGCGCGAGCCCGGTGAGCCGCAGCGGGCGCGGCAGGATCTGGGTCGAGGCCTCGGTGTGGGCGGCGAAAAGCGCGAAGCGGCTGCCATCGGAAGCGATCTGCTGCTCGGCGGTGATCGCCGGATCGGGCGCATCGAGCCGCAGGATGCTGCCTGCCATCATCCAGTCGCGGTTGGCCTTGTACCAGGCGGTGGCGGATTTCAGAGAGGCGGCTTCCTCTGCCGTCAGCTCGCGCGGATCCATCTCGAAGCCCATGTGCCGCTGCGCCGCTGTCCAGGCACGCAGGGGCATGGAAAGCACCCGGCCCGAGGTGTGACAGTGGCGCGGGCCGACGTGGGAGCCGGTGACAGCAGAGGGCAGGAAGCGCGCGGCGGCGTGCTGGATGCGCTGGCGCTCCAGCGCGTCGTTCGAGTCCGACAGCCAGACCCGCTGGCAATGCTCCATCACCCCGAAATCGATGCGCCCGCCGCCCGAGGAGCAGCTTTCGATCTCGGTTTCCGGGAAGGCGGCGCGCAGACGGGCGAGGAGATCGTAGAAGCCCTCGGCCTGCGCGGCGTCGGACACCGGCAGCACCCGGTTGTGATCCCATTTGATATAGTCGATCGCGTGGCTCTGCAGCACAGCGGCGATGCAGCCGTAGAGATAATCGCGCACCTCGGGCAGCGCCATGTTCAGCACCAGTTGCTGGCGGCCGCGCAGCTGATCAGGCGCGCCGAGCAGCCAGTCGGGGTGGGCGCGGTAGAGATCGCTGTCCTCGTTGACCATCTCAGGCTCGAACCAGAGGCCGAAGCTCATGCCCAGCCCGTGGACGTGATCGATCAGCGGGGTGAGCCCGTCGGGCCATTTGCGCGGATCGATCTGCCAGTCGCCGAGGCTCGTGGTATCGTCGTCGCGCTTGCCGAACCAGCCGTCATCCAGCACGAAGCGCTCCGCGCCCAGATCGGCGGCGATGTCGGCGATCTCGGTGAGGGTGGCGAGATCATGGTCGAAGTAGATGGCTTCCCAGCAGTTGTAATGCACCGGGCGCGGGGCGTCGGGTTTGGGCCAGGTGATCACGCGGTCGCGCAGGTGGTGCTGGAAGGCGGTGGCGCAGCCGTTCATGCCCGCGCCGGACCATGTGGCATAGAGTTTGGGCGTCGCCAGCGCCTTGACCGGCGCGCGGTGGCTTCCGGACGCGGTACCTAACTGGATCTGGCGGCGGCCGTCAGGCAGCTCTTCGGCGATCATCCGGTGGCCGCCGGACCAGCCCAGATGCAGCGCATAGGCCGCGCCCTGGGTGTTGTTTGCGCCCGTTTCGGGCAGGATGGCGGCGGGGAAATGGGCGTGGTCGGTGCGGCCCAGGACGCTTTCGCGTACCCGCAGGCCGGGGGCCCAGGGCGTGCTGTTTTCGCGGAACTCGCCGATCCAGCTGCCGGAGAAATCGATGATCTCATCCGCC
The DNA here is from genome assembly GCF_025376885.1 of Pseudoruegeria sp. SHC-113. Taxonomy (NCBI): domain Bacteria; kingdom Pseudomonadati; phylum Pseudomonadota; class Alphaproteobacteria; order Rhodobacterales; family Roseobacteraceae; genus Pseudoruegeria; species Pseudoruegeria sp. SHC-113. The sequence goes on along the minus strand of NZ_JAHUBR010000001.1, from coordinate 473,424 downwards.
TGCTGCGGGGCGGGCAGCACCGGCGCGGCGAACCACTCGACGATCACCGGCGCTTCGCTCTCAAGACTCGCCTGCGCGGTGAGCATCTTCGTTTCCGCATCAAGGGAAAAGGCCGCCGAGTAACGCAGTCCAAGCGCTGCGTCCTCCAGATCGAAGGAGAGGCTCTGCATGCCTGCCACCACATCGCGCAAGGCAAAGCGCGGGGCCAGCGCGTGGCCCTTGGCGTCGCGCAGGCGCAGCCCCGGCTGGCCGGGGAAGGTGGCGCTGCTTTCCGGGCAGATCGTGAGCGGCGGGTTGTCATCCAGCATGCCGCCCGTCACATCGGAGCGGCTGGCCGCATAAAGCGCCTGCAGGTCTTCGCCTTCCGGCAGCGCGGCCCCCCAGTAGAAGACTTCCGGGAGGCCCGTGTCGGCGGCAAAGGCAAGGCTCTGCCGCCCATCATCCAAACGCCAAATGCGCATTTACTTGACGGCTCCAAGGGTTAGGCCCGCGATAAAGTGCTTCTGCATCAGGAAGAACATCGCCACGGGCGGCAGGGCGGCCACGATGGAGCCTGCGCTCATCAGGTGGTAGGCGGCGCGATACTGCGCGTTGAAGGAGGTGATCCCCGCCGTCACCGGCTGGCTTTCGCTGCCCTGTGTCAGCACCACCGCCCAGAAGTAATCGTTCCAGATGAAGGTGAAGATCAGCACCGCCAGCGCGGCCAGTGCCGGTTTCATCAGCGGCAACACCACGTACCAGAAAATGCGCCATTCGCTCACGCCCTCCACGCGGGCGGCTTCGATCAGCTCAAACGGCAGGGCGCGGATGAAGTTGCGCATGAAAAGCGTGCAGAAGCCCGTCTGGAAGGCAACGTGAAACAGCACGAGGCCCGTCTTGGTGTTGTAGAGCCCGAGATCCAGCGTCAGATCGCGCACCGGGACCATGAGGATCTGGAAGGGCACGAAGTTCCCCGCCACGAACATGAAGAAGATCCAGAGGTTGGCACGGAACTTGTACACGCCGAGCGCGAAGCCCGTCATGGTGGAGAGCGCCACCGCGCCGATCACCGTGGGCACGGTGATGAACACCGAGTTCAGCAGGTAGCGCGGCATGTCGCTTTCGAAGAACACCTTGCCATAGTTGGTGATCCCTTCGAAGGAAGAGGGCCAGCCCCAGTAGTTGGCATTGGTGAAATCGGTGTCGGGCTTGATGGAGAAGAGCGCCACCGCCAGAAGCGGCGCGAGCCACATCAGGAGCGCGACGGGGAGCAGCGACTGGTAGGTCAGCTGCGCCGCGCGGCTCTGTTTTTCGATCGGAGTCGGGAACATCTCAGCGCCCCTTTTCTTCTTGGTACATCGACCACAGGAAGTAGGCGATGAAGCAGAGCATGATCAGGAAGAGCACCACGGCGATGGCAGCGCCATAGCCCATGCGGAAGCCGTATTCCGAGAGCGCAACTTCAAACATGTAATAGGCCAGCACGCGCGAAGAGCCGAAGGGGCCGCCCTGCGTCATGATGGAGATGAGGTCGAACGAGCGCAGCGCACCGATGATCGTCACGACGAAGGCGATGAAGGTGGCCGGTTTCAGCTGCGGCAGCACCACGTGCCAGAGCATCCGCACGCCTTTCGCGCCATCCAGCCGCCCGGCTTCGATTTGCTCCGGGTCCACCGCGTTGAGGCCGGTGAGGTAGAGGATCATGCAATAGGCGGTTTGCGGCCAGAGGCCGGCGGCGATGATGCCGTAGGTCACCAGATCCTCGTTGCCCAGCACGTTGATCGGCCCCATGCCGACCCAGCCGAGCATCACGTTCAGCAAGCCGAAGGTGGGATCGTAGAACCACGAGAAGACGAGGCCGACAACGACCTGCGAAATCACGAAGGGGAAAAAGAACAGCGATTTATAAAGGCGGATGCCCGTGACGGTCTGGTTCAGGAACAGCGCGATGAACAGGCCCGCCGGGATCGCGAGCAGGTAGAGCACCAGCCAGATCAGGTTGTTCTTGAGGGACACGTAGAAGGCATCGCGGTCCACGAACTCCCAATAGAGATCTTCGTAGTTGCGCATGCCCACGTATTCTTTCGCGCCCAGCCCGTCCCAATCGTAGAGCGAAAGGTTGAACGACTGGAACACCGGGAAAATCACGTAGACGAGGAAAAACAGGATGCCCGGCGCAAGAAACAGCCAGGGGGCAATGCTCTGCTGATTGCGGTGAAACCAACTGCGGGTGTCTACGGATGTCTGAAGTGCGGCGGTATCGGCCATGACAGAAATCCTGAATGCTGGGAAAGATCGGCCCGCACGCAGGCGGGCCGATCAGGAAAGGGCCTTAGGCCTTATTGGTAGATGCGGCCACGGGCGCGCTCGAGCTTGGCCAGGATCTTATCCAGCTCGTCGGGCTTGACCATGAACTCCTGGAAGCCTTCCATGGAGACTTTCGCCATTTCAGCCGGTGCGTCACGATCCCAGAACTGGGCCACGCCGCCGGGCGAGTTGGACGAGAGCATCGCGAAGCCTTCGTTCAGGAACTTGTCGTCATCCACAGCGGATTGCGCGTTCACCGGCAGCTGGCCGAGGTTCGCACCGTTGTTGATCTCGGTCTGCTCGTCCGCAGAAACCACGAAGCGCAGGAATTCGCGCGCGGCTTCCTTGTTGGAGGCGTTGGCCGGGATGTGGAACGTATCCGTCGGGGCGTCTTCCGCCAGTTCAACGTCTGCGTTGATCGCCGGGAACTGGTAGAAGTCCAGCTGATCGTCCGTCAGGCCGGCTTCACGCAGCGGTGCCACGGCGAAGTTGCCCATCAGGTAGCCAGCGGCTTCCCCGTTAACCATGAACGGCAGGGCTTCCTGCCAGCTGTAGGTCTGGTGGTCGGCGATGAAAGCACCCATGTCGATGAGCTCTTTCCAGTTCATGAAGGTCTGCTTCACGCGCTCGTCTTCCCAGGAGACTTTGCCCGCGGCCAGATCCATGTGGAAATCAAAGCCGTTGGTGCGCATGTTCAGGTAGTCGAACCAGCCGCCAGCTGTCCAAAGGAACTTGGTGCCGATGGTGAAGCAGGCGCGGCCGGAATCCACGATGGCCTGGCAGTTGGCCTTGAACTCGTCCCAGTTGGACGGCTCGGAGAGGCCCAGCTCTTCGTAGATGTCTTTGCGGTAGTACACGCCCCACTGGTAGTAGGTATAGGGCACGCCCCATTGCTTGCCGTCGATCGTCATCGCGCCCTTGGTGGAGGCGAGATTCTCGGCGATCTCGGGCTCGGCCCAGAGGTCAGACACGTCCTCGAAGAGGCCAGCGTCCACATAGGGCTTCATCCGGTTGGCGGCATACCAGGTGGCAACGTCCGGCGTATCCGCCGTCAGGAAGTTGCGGATCTGGGTCTTGTAGGCCTCGCGGTCGATCACCGTCGTTTCGATGTTCAGATCGGGGTGCTTTTCAGCAAAGCGCGCGATCATCGCTTCCATCGTGGCGCGCGGCGCCGGGTTGGAAGTGTCGAGGAAGATTTTCAGATCACCCGAAAGGTCAGCCGCAGCCGGCCCGACAAGCGCAACAGAGCTCGCCAGTGCGGCAAGCGTCATCTTCATTTTGGAAACCATTTTGTCCTCCCGTGGTGGTTCCAGTATGTGAAACTTAATTTCGCATATTGAAAACATAACCGTGACTCGGCTATGCTTGTCAAGTGCCGGGTGATCACGAATTGAGCGCCGGGCCGGAGGAGGAGAGGAAAATGGCGGCAGTTGCCGGAAGCGATGGGACCGTGGGCAAGGCGCTTGAAGTGCTTGACCTCGTTGCGTCTTTCGGACGTCCCGTGCGGTTTTCCGAGATCCTTGAGCAAAGCCCCTACCCCAAGGCCACGACCTACCGACTCATCCAGACGCTCACCAGCCAGCGGATGCTGGCCTTCGACACAGAGCGCCAGACCTATGCCCCCGGCGTGCGCCTTGTGCGGCTGGCCCATTCCGCCTGGACGCAAAGCTCGCTCGCGCCGATCGCGCGCCCCTTCATCGACGCGCTGAGCCTTGAGGTGCGCGACACGGTGCACTTGGCGCAGCTCGATCATGCGCAGGTGCTTTACGTGGACAAGCGAAACGCCCGCGAGCCGGTGCAGATGTTTTCGCAGGCCGGCAAGGTCGGCCCGGCCTATTGCACGGGCGTGGGCAAGGCGATGCTCGCCTACCTGCCCGAATCAGAGCTTGCCCCGATCCTGAGCCAGCAGAGCTACCACCGCTTCACGCCCAGCACGCTTGCCTCCGAAGAGGCCCTGCGCGCGGAGCTTGGCAACATCCGCGCCCGCGGCTTTGCCTTTGACCGCGAAGAACACGAGCCCGGCATCATCTGTGTCGCGCTGCCGATCCTGACTGAAAGCAGCCGCGTGCTCGGCGCGCTTTCCGTCACCACCACAACCACCCGCAAATCACTGGACGATCTGGCCGCGCTTGCGCCCGTGATCGCCGAGACCGCGCGGCGCATCGCCGGGGAGGCCTCAAGCTGGCGCTTCCCCGACACCGCCGCCCAGACCACCAGAACAGGAACGTAATTCATGTCAGGTTTGAAACTGAACAACGTGATCAAGCGCTACGGCGATGTGCAGGTCATCCACGGGGTGGATCTGGAGATCGACGACGGCGAGTTCTGCGTTTTCGTCGGCCCCTCGGGCTGCGGCAAGTCCACCCTGCTGCGCATGGTGGCGGGCCTTGAGGAAACCAGCGAAGGCCAGATCAACATCGGCGGGCGCGACGTGACCCATGTGGATCCCGCCGAGCGCGGCGTCGCGATGGTGTTCCAGACCTATGCGCTCTACCCGCATATGACCGTGGAAGAAAACATGGGCTTCGGCCTGAAGATGAACGGCCACCCCAAGGCCGAGATCAAGGAAAAGGTGGGCGAGGCCAGCCGCATCCTGAAGCTCGACGACTACCTCAAGCGCAAGCCCAAGGCGCTTTCGGGTGGCCAACGCCAGCGCGTCGCCATCGGCCGGGCCATCGTGCGCGGGCCGGAAGTCTTCCTGTTTGACGAGCCGCTCTCCAACCTCGATGCGGAATTGCGTGTGGAGATGCGGGTGGAGATCGCCCGCCTGCACAAGGAAATCGGTGCGACGATGATCTACGTGACCCACGATCAGGTCGAGGCCATGACACTGGCCGACAAGATCGTGGTGCTGAAATTCGGCGTGATCGAACAGGTCGGCGCGCCGATGGATCTGTACCGCGATCCCGACAACAAATTCGTGGCCGGCTTCATCGGCTCTCCGGCGATGAACTTTGTCGAAGGCGTCGTGGAAGAAGGCGGCACCGTGCGCCTGCCCGGCCTTGGCGATGCGGTGGCCCCGGCCAAGGTGGCCCTGCCCGCCCCCGGCGCCAAGGTGATCGTGGGCCTGCGCCCGCAACACATCGGCGTGGACCCGGAGGGCGAGAGCCACACGGTGGACATCACTGAATCCCTCGGCGGCGTTTCCTACGTCTATGCCAATGCCGCCAACGGCGACCGTCTGGTGGTCGAAGCCCGCGAAGACGATCCGATGCCGCGCGGCGGCAAGGTGGGCCTGACGTTTGAACCGGCCAACCTCTTCTTCTTCGACGCCGAAACCGAGAAACGCATCCGCTGATCACTCGGGCGCGGCGTCCTGCAAGCCGCCGCGTTACTTCAGCGATGCGAGAAGCCCCCCGGCAGCATGGGCCAATGCTGCCGGGGGGTTTTTGTTGTCTGACAGGTTGCGCGCCGAGTGTCAGTTGCCGCCGCAGGTGGCGAAGCTCTTGGCCATCCCGAGGATCAGCGCATCGTAGAGATCGGCACCGGGGGTGAGCGTCGCGCCCGTCGGATCCAGCAGGCCGTAGCCCACGTCGGTGTCTTCCACCACGGCGCGGATCAGGCGGTCGTCCTGCTGCGGCTCGCGGAACACGCAGGCCACGGGCTGGGCGGCGACCTCGTCACGCAGTTCCTTGATCTGGGCGGCGCTGGGCGCAGCGTGATCGCCGGCTTTCAACGCGCCGAGGATTTCCACCCCGAAACGATCGGCGAAATGATCATAGGCGTCGTGGAACACCAGAACCGGGCCAAGCCCGCCATCAGCGAGCGTGCCTTCGACATTGGCAATCAGCGTGTCGATGCGGCTTTGGGCAGCCAGCGCATTGGCGGCATAGGTGGCGGCGTTTTCCGGGTCTGCTTCGCCGAGGTGGAGCGCGATTTCTCCAAGCCATTCACGGGCAACCATCGGATCGAGCCAGGCGTGCGGGTCCACCCCGCCGTGATCATGGCCGTGGTGATCGTCGCCGTGCTCGTCCCCGTGATCGTCGTGCCCGGCTTCCTTGTGTTCGCCTTCCGCGTGGTCGTCATGCTTTTCGTCGTTATGGGCATGATCGTCGTGCTTCTCATCGCCATGGTCGTCATGCGCGTGGTCATCATGCGCGTGATCACCGTGCTTCTCGTCGCCATGATCCTCGTGGTGGTCCTCACCATGCGCCTCGCCATGCGCCTCCCCATGGACATGGCCCAGCAGCGCGAGCGCTTCGCCCTTCACGCCGGTGCCCTCGATGGCCCGCTCGAGCGAGGGCGTCAGCTCCGGCCCGACCCAGACGAAGAGATCCGCCTCCGAAAGGCTGCGCGCCTGCGAGGGTTTCATCTGGAAGCTGTGCGGATCCATCGCGCCGTCGATCAGTAGATCCGGCGTGCCCAATGTCCCCATCACCTGTGCCACCAGCGAATGCACCGGCGCGATGTCGGTGACCACGTGGGGCACATCGGCAAAGGCGGGTTGGGCGGAAGCTGCGGCCAGTCCGGCGGCGGCGATCAGGCGTTTCATGGGAGATCCTTGTTTCGGCGTCAGGGAAGCGATACAGAGGGTGTCTGTACTCGTGATGTAATAACATTACAACTCGAAAGACCGGGAAACCGCCATGCCAGACACCAGCGCCTTTCACAGCCACGATCATACCGCCTGCCGCAACGAAGGCCTCGCGCAGGCCGAAACCATCGCCAAGGCGCGCGGGCTGCGGCTGACACCGGTGCGGCGGCGCACGCTGGAGATCCTGCTGGAGCGCCACCGCGCCCTTGGCGCTTACGAGGTGCTGGATCGGCTCGCGGAAGGCGGCTTCGGCAGCCAGCCGCCCGTGGCCTACCGGGCGCTTGAGTTTCTGGTGGAGAACGGGCTTGCCCACCGCATCCAGCGGCTTAACGCCTATACCGCCTGCGCCCACCCCGGCGACGATCACAGCCCGGTGTTCCTGATCTGCTCCTCGTGCAAATCCGTGGCAGAAGCCCCGGCGGAAAACGTGCTCGCGGCACTGTCGGAGGCGGCACAAGGCATGGGGTTCTCCGTGGCCCAGAGCAGCATCGAGGCCGTCGGCATCTGCCCCGCCTGCAGCGAAGGCGCCGCTACATGAGCCTGCTTGAGGCGCAGAACATGTCGGTTGCCTATACCGACACGCCCGCGCTGGCGGCAGTGAACTTCGCAATCGAGCCCGGCGAGATCGTCACCGTGATCGGCCCCAACGGCTCGGGCAAATCCACCCTGCTGCGCGCCCTTCTGGGGGTGATCGCCCCCACCGGCGGCGTGATCCGCCGCAAACCCGGCCTGCGCATCGGCTACGTGCCCCAGAAGCTGAGCCTCGATGCCAACCTGCCCCTGACAGTGCGCCGCTTCCTCTGCCTGCCCAAGCGCCACGGCAAGGAAGCGATTGCCGCCATGCTCACACGCGTCGGCGTGCCGGGGCTGGAAGAACGCCAGATGGCAGCGCTCTCCGGCGGCCAGTTCCAGCGCGTGCTGCTGGCCCGCGCCTTGCTGATGCAGCCCGAGATCCTGATTCTTGATGAGGCCACGCAGGGGCTCGACCAGCCCGGCGTTGCCGCCTTCTACCGCCTGATCGAGGCGATCCGCGCCGAGATGGGCTGCGCCGTTCTGATGGTGAGCCACGATCTGCACGTGGTGATGCGCGCCACCGACCGCGTGATCTGCCTCAACGGCCATATTTGCTGCGAGGGCGCGCCCACGGTGGTGTCGGAAGCGCCGGAATACCGCGCGCTCTTCGGCCTTGGCTCCGGCGGCGCGCTGGCGCTTTACCAACACGACCATGATCATGAGCACGACCACCTCGACGAGGGCTGCAGCCACGATCACAGCCATGATCACAGCCACGATCACGGGCATGATCACGGGCACACCCACCCCCACGGAGCCGCCTGATGCTGGATGATTTCCTGATCCGCGCCGCCCTCGCAGGGATCGGCGTGGCGCTGGCCGCCGGGCCGCTGGGCTCTTTCGTCGTCTGGCGACGGATGGCCTATTTCGGCGACGCCACGGCCCATGCCGCCGTGCTTGGCGTGGCGATCTCGCTCGGCTTCTCGATCTCCATCTACATCGGCACACTGATCACCGCGCTTGGAATGGCGCTCTCCGTCTCCGCGCTTTATGCCCGCGGCCATGCCGTCGAGACGGCGCTCGGCGTGATGAGCCACACCGCGCTTGCCATGGGCCTTGTGGCGATGAGCTTCCTCGGTGGGGTGCGCGTGGATCTGTCCGCTTTCCTCTTCGGTGACATCCTTGCGGTGTCCAAACAGGATCTGGCGGTGATCTGGGGCGGCGCGGCGCTGGTACTGGCGCTGCTGGCATGGCGCTGGCAGGCGTTGCTCACGGCCACGCTCAACACCGAACTGGCGCAGGCCAGCGGCATCGACGCCCGGCGCGAACAGCTGGTGCTGACGCTCGCGCTGGCCATCGTCGTTGCCGTCGCGCTGAAGGTCGTGGGCGCGCTGCTGATCACGGCGCTGCTGCTGATCCCCGCGGCTTCCGCGCGCAATCTCGCCCGCACGCCCGAGGCCATGGCCGCCATCGCCATCGCGCTCGGCATGCTCGCAAGCCTCGCCGGGCTGCAGCTGTCTTTGAGCTTCGACACCCCCGCCGGCCCCAGCATCGTGCTGGCCGCCGGGATGATCTTCATCGTGACACTGGGGATCGGCCGCCCGAAAGCGCGTTAGGCCACCGCCCCACGCTTGCCGTAGTAGAGGCCGACAACATGCTCGGCCTCGGCAAAGAACAACCAGCGCGCCGCCATGACCCCGCCCACATGGAGCACCACGGCCACAAGCGCCAGTAGGTGGCCCACAGGCTGCAGCAGCAGGATCGCGGCCGGCAGCAGGCTCATGCACAGCAGCGCGATCCGGCGCAGCTTCACCGCATGTTTGCGGCCCACCACATAGACCATCTCTTCCAGCAGGTAGTTCGTGCCCGTGTGCGGCGGCTCGAACAGCCGCACGTCGCCGATCGCGCCCAGCCCCGTGGCCGTGCCCATGGTCGAACCCGCCCGCGCGAAGCGCTGATCGCCATCATGCCAGATCCAGGCCTGCAGTGCGCCCACGGCCAGCAGCAGAACGCCGGCCAGCGTCGCCTGCCCGGCCAGAAGCGCACCGCCGCCAAGGGCCAGCAGCAGGAACAAGAGCGGTGTGGACCAATGGTTCCAGCGCGGAATGCTCGCAAGCTGGGTGTAGATCATCGAGGTAGAGAACACCGTCGCGATGCTCAGAAGCGCGCCCAGCGCCCCCAGAACAGGCAGATGCAGGCCAAGGAAGATCAGGCAGGCCGCGTAAAGCCCCGTGACCGTGAGCGCCAGCACCGCAAGCCAGGCCTCTCGGCTCAGCCAACTCGTGCGCCACTGCGAAAATGCCTTCACCGCGTTCTTCGGGTTCGCAAGGTGAAAGGTCGAGGCCATGAGCCCGCCACAGGCCAGCGCATAGCCGATGAAGAAGAAAACAAAAGCCACGAAACCCGAGACATCGGGGATGCCGAGGCCGAGAAAGAACAACAGGCCAAAGCCGAGGCCCGAGAGCGTCGTGAACAGGATGACGGAAGGGGCGGGATGCATGTCAGAGCTTCTCCAGAGCCTTGTCGAGCCAGCCCAGGAAGCCCTTGGGCTCCTCGGCGACGGGTTTGAGGAGCGGCGCCAGCACGTCCACCTCCTCCATCGTGTCCTTCGGGCGCGGCGGCAGGTAGCGGTTCACCGGCTGGGTGCCCTGCTCGGGCATCAGCGCCATGCCGCCGCGTTCGGCGGTGAGCTTGGAGACATTGCTCTCCGGGTCCGCGAAATCGCCGAAATGGCGCGCGCCGGCGGGGCAAGTGCGCACGCAGGCCGGCTGGCGGTCTTCCTCGGGCAGGTTCTCGTTATAGATGCGGTCCACGCAGAGCGTGCATTTCTTCATCACGCCCGCGTCCTGATCCAGCTCCCGCGCGCCATAGGGGCAGGCCCAGGCGCAAAGCCCGCAGCCCATGCAAGCGTCCTCGTTGACCAGAACAATGCCATCCTCCACGCGCTTGTAACTGGCCCCGGTCGGACACACCGTTACACAAGGCGCATCATCGCAATGCAGGCAGGATTTCGGGAAATGGATCGTCTGCGCGGCCCCCACCTCGGGCTGGACCTCAAACGCATGCACCCGGTTCAGGAAGGAGCCCACCGGATCGGCCCCATAGGCATCCATATCCGCCAGCGGCGCGCCGTAGTTCTGGGTGTTCCAACCCTTGCAGGCCGTCACACAGGCATGACACCCGACGCAGGTGTCCAGATCGATCACGAGCCCGAGCTTTTTCTCGGTGCTGTCAGGCAGTGCGGTCATCGCTTGGGGCCCCACTTTGTTCTGAAAATATCCCCGCCGGAGGCATGAAAGTTATTGCGCATCGCTCACCCCACCTTCTGACGGTTGACCTTGGGGCCGTGCCCCACAGGCGAGGCGATTGGGTCAAAGGCGGGCTGGCTTTCCGCAGGCGCAGCCGCCTTCTCGATCCGCACCCGCAAATCAAACCATGCCGCCTGCCCGGTGATCGGGTCCGAATTGGACCAGCGCAGCCCGTCGCCCTTTTCGGGCAGCAGCTCGTGGATCAGGTGGTTGAGCAGGAAGCCCTTGGTGGCCTCCGGCGCATCCTCTTCCAGCGCCCAGGCCCCCTTGCGCTTGCCGATGGCGTTCCATGTCCAGACGGTGTTTGCGTTCAGCGCCGCCATATGGGCCACGGGCACGACGATCTCGCCATGGGGCGAGGTCACCCGCGCCCAGTCGCCTTCCGCAAAGCCGTTCTCTTCCCAGATTTTCGTCGGCACATAGAGCGGGTTCTGGCCGTGGATCTGCCGCAGCCAGGCGTTCTGGCTGCCCCAGCTGTGGTACATCGCCATCGGGCGCTGGGTGAGCGCGTGAACGGGATACTCCGCGCCCCGGTTTGCCTCCACCGTGTCCCACCAGATCGGCAGCGGATCCATCGTCGCCTTGATGCGGGCGCGCAGATGCTCGGGTGGCTGGCGCTCGCCATGGCCTTCGGCGGCCAGCTGGAACTTGCGCATCGGCTCGCAGTAGAGCGTGAACAGGTAGGGATGCGGGACATCAAAGAGCCCCATCTTCACCGCCCAATCCTGGTACTCCATGTTCCACGGCTTGTAGTAGCGCGCCGCATCGGGAACGTGCTGCAGGTGGAAGCCGCCGTTGTCGATGTAGCGCTGCAGCTGATCGGGGTTGGCCGCGCCGCGTCCGGGCTGCTCCTTGCCGTCCTCGCCCATGCGCCAGCCAAAAAGCGGCCCTACTCCGGGGCGGCGGATGTGGTTGGTGATGTAGTCGCCATAATCCGCATACTTCTGGCTGCCGTCCTCATTGACGAAGCCCGGCAGGCCGAGCCGCGCGCCCAGATCGCAGAGCATAGACTGGAAGCCCTTCACATCGCGGTCCGGCTCGATCACCGGCCAGCGGATCGCATCCGCCGCGCCGTCGGCCTCGCAAATGGGGCGGTCCAGCAGGCTAATGCAGTCATGGCGCTCCAGATAGGTGGTGTCGGGAAGCACCAGATCGGCATAGGCGACCATCTCCGAGGAATAGGCATCGGAATAGATGATCCGCGGGATCACGTATTCGCCGTCCTCGCCCTTGTCGGTCAGCATCTCCATCACACCCTTGGTGTTCATGGAGGAGTTCCAGCTCATGTTCGCCATGTACATGAACAGCGTGTCGATCTCGTAGGGATCGCCCGCATGGGCGTTGCTGATGACCATATGCATCAGCCCATGGGCGCTCATCGGGTTTTCCCAGGAGAACGCCTTGTCGATCCGCGCGGGCGTGCCGTCTTCCTTCAGCGCCAGATGTTCGGGGCCGCGCACGAAACCAAGGTGGGGGCCATCGAGCGGGCGGCCCGGCTGGCTCTTGCAATGGGGCGTGGGGTGGGCTTCCACCGGCTTGGGGTACGGCGGCTTGAAGCGGAAGCCGCCGGGCACTTCCACGGTGCCCAGCAGGATCTGCAGCGTGTGCAGCGCGCGGCAGGTTTGGAAGCCGTTGGCGTGAGCGGAAATCCCGCGCATGGCGTGCATGGCCACGGGGCGGCCCTTCATCACCTTGTGCTTCTTGCCACGGAAATCCGTCCATTCCTGCTGGATCTCGAAAGCTTCCTCGAAGGCCACGCGGGCCAGCTCATTGGCGATGGCACGGATCTTGCCGGCTGGCACGCCGCAGCGCTCGGCCACGGCTTCGGGGCTGTATTCGTCGCTCAGGTAGCGCTCGACCATGAACTGGAAGACGGATTTATGCTCGATGCCCTCGTTCACCCAAGTGCCACCCAGATCCGGGCAGACATCGGGCTTGTCGTAGCAGCGCGGGCGGCGCTCGATACGATCCCAGACAAGCGCGCGGCCCTCCTCATCGCGCAGGATCAGGCCGTATTCTTCCGAGTTGGGATCGCAGTTCACGAGGCAGGGCGCATCGGTGTACCAGGTGAGGTACTCCAGATCGATCTTGCCCGCCTTCAGCAAGCAGTGCACGAGCGACAGGATGAACAGACCATCGGTGCCCGGCGTGATGCCGACCCATTCGTCGGCCACGGCATTATAGCCCGAGCGGATCGGGTTCACCCCGATCACCTTCGCGCCACGCGCCTTCAGCTTGCCGAGCCCCATCTTGATCGGGTTGCTGTCGTGATCCTCGGCCACGCCAAAGAGCATGAAGAGCTTGGCGTGATCCCAATCGGGCTGGCCGAACTCCCAGAATGCCCCGCCCATGGTGTAGATGCCGCCCGCCGCCATGTTCACCGAGCAGAACCCGCCATGCGCGGCGTAGTTGGGCGTGCCGAAAGCCTGCGCCCAGAAGCTGGTGAAGCTTTGCGATTGATCGCGGCCCGTGAAGAAGGCCAGCTTCTCCGGCGCTTCCTCGCGGATCGGCGCGAGCCAGTCGGTGGCGAGCGTCAGAGCCTCTTCCCAGCTGATTTCCTCGAACTGACCGGAGCCACGCGGCCCCACCCGCTTGAGCGGCGCGCGCAGCCGCGAGGGCGCGTTGACCTGCATGATCCCCGAAGAGCCCTTGGCGCAGAGCACCCCCTGATTGACCGGGTGATCGCGGTTGCCCTCGATATAGGCGACCTTGCCGTCCTTCATATGCACGTTGATCCCGCAGCGGCAGGCGCACATGTAGCAGGTCGTCTTGCGGATCTCGTCGGAGACCTTGGGCGACAGGTCGATCTTGGGCTGATGATGTGTCATGCGGCTGTACCGGCCTCCCGCTTGGCTTGCTTGCAGGCCGGCTGCCACGGCCCGCGTTGGCCACGGGCTGCGCCCGGGGCCATTGTTTGCGCGTTGAGGGCAGTCATACGCGCTTCAAGGGTTCGAAAGCGATTAAAAAATCTTCGCATATGACTCCAGATTGGCCAAATGTTCCGTCCAGTTTGGGGAATGTATGAAAATTGATCCACACGCGGGCTGCAAAACAAAATGGTTTTCCAAGCGCGTCGGGCAAATTGCTTCCCACATGGGGGCAGCAATTTTTTGCGCGCCCGCGTCTGGTTGGCAGGGCCGCACAAGCGTGATTTCCTGCCGATTGGCCGCATCAGGCGCGCCGCACCCTGCCCGACGGAGGTCTAGCCCATGTCATTCACCGATGCCATCGCCGGATTCGTGACCGAGACGCCAGAAAGTGCCCTGCCCGAAAGCGCGCGCGCCGTGATCCGGCTCTCCTTGCTCGACTGGCTCAGCGTGGGGCGCGCCGGGATCGAGGAGCCAGTGTCCCGGATCGTGGCCGATCTGGTGCTGGCGGAGGCTGGCATGGGCGAGGCAAGCGGCTTCGGGCAGGCGCAGCGGCTGCCCGCCCGCGCGGCGGCGCTGCTGAACGGCACCACGAGCCATGCGCTGGATTACGACGACACGCATTTCCTCCACATCGGCCACCCGAGCGTCACGGTCTTTCCCGCCGCACTGGCCGTGGCCGAACGGCAGGGCGCGACCGGCGCGGAGTTCCTTGCGGCCTGCGTGTTGGGCTATGAGGCCAGTTGCCGGATCGGCCATTGGCTGGGCCGGGCGCATTATCAGGTGGGCTACCACCAGACAGCCACGGCCGGCTGTTTCGGCGCTGCGCTGGCGGCGGGGCGGCTCTTGAAGCTCGATCGGGCGCAGATGGCTCAGGTGATCGGGCTGGCCTCCACCCGCGCGGCGGGGCTGAAAAGCCAGTTTGGCACCATGGGCAAACCCTATAACGCCGGTCAGGCCGCCAGTGCGGGCGTCGAGGCCGCGCTTCTGGTGGCCTTCGGCATGGGCAGCACGCCTGCGGGGCTGGACGGACCGCAGGGTTTTGGCGAAACGCACCACGGTGAGGCGAACAGGGAAGCGCTCGCCGGGCTGGGGGAAGTCTTCGTGCTGGAAGGCACCTCCTACAAGTTCCACGCCTGCTGCCACGGCACCCATGCCGCGCTTGAAGCCCTGCGCGCGCTTTTGCCCGTCGAGGATCTGGAGACCATCGACTCTGTCCAGATCCACACCCACCCGCGCTGGCTGAGCGTGTGCAACATCGCTAACCCCCAGACCGGGCTTGAGGCGAAGTTCAGCTACCGGCTCACGGCGGCGATGGCGCTGGCCGGGGTAGAAACCGGCGCATTGGAGAGCTTCTCGGATGAGACCTGCGCCCTGCCCACGCTCACCGCCCTGCGTGACCGCGTGGAGGTGGTTGCTGACGAGGGCATTGCCGAAAGCGCCTCCCACGTGTCCCTGCGGCTGAACACGGGGCAAACGCGCGAGGCCCACCATGATCTGAACGCGGAAATCTCCCTGCATAGCAAAGCCTTGCGCCTGCGGGAGAAATCCATAGCCCTGCTCGGCCTGCCTATGGCAGAGGCTGTTTCACAGGCCGTCATGGGGCTTGCCGGGGCGGCGGATGTCACCGCCCTTGGCGCGCTCTTGCGGGCCGATCCCTGAGCGGAGCACTGTGAAGAGTCATTGACAGCCCCCGCGACTCTCTCCTATATATTTTAACAGCTAAAATAAAAGCTGCCGCGAAGGCCCGCACCTGAGGAGGACGCGCGCCACGGATCGCGGCATTTGGGAGGCAAAGATGTATCTGGGATTGGATCTCGGCACGTCCGGGCTGCGCGCGCTGCTCGTGGACGCTGGCGGAGCGATCATTGGCGCAGCCGAGCGCGCCTGCACCGTGCAGCACCCGCACTCGGGCTGGAGCGAGCAGGATCCGGCGGAATGGATTGCCGCCTGCGAAGGCGCTTTGGGCGAGCTGAAAGCGCGCCACCCGGCAGAGCTTTCGGCGCTCAAGGGCATCGGGCTTTCGGGCCATATGCACGGCGCGGTGCTGCTGGATGCCAATGGCGGCGTGCTGCGCTCCTGTATCCTGTGGAACGACACCCGCTCTGCCGTGGAAGCCGCCGAGCTGGACGCCACACCGGGCTTTCGGGAGATCTCCGGCAACATCGTCTTTCCCGGCTTCACCGCGCCCAAGCTGTCGTGGCTTGCCAAGCACGAGCCCGAGACCTTCGCCAAGGTCGCCAAGGTGCTGCTGCCGAAGGATTACCTGCGGCTCTGGCTCACCGGCGAGATCGCGGGGGATATGTCGGATTGTGCGGGCACGAGCTGGCTCGATGTCGGCGCGCGGGATTGGTCGGCGGAGCTTCTGGAAAAATCCGGCATGCGCCGCGATCAGATGCCCGATCTTGTGGAAGGCAGCGAGGTGGCCGGGATGCTGCGCCCCGCGCTGACCTCGGAGTGGGGCATCAGCGGGCCCTGCGTCGTGGTGGGCGGCGGCGGCGACAACGCCGTGGCGGCCTGCGGCGTGGGCTGCTTCACGGAAGGTGACGGTTTCGTCTCGCTTGGCACCTCCGGCGTGGTGCTGGCCGCCAAGGGCAGCTTCGCGCCGGATCCGGCAAGTGCTGTCCATACCTTCTGCCACGCCATCCCCGGCACGTGGTACCAGATGGGCGTGATCCTTGCCGCCACGGACTGTATGAACTGGCTCTCGGGCAACCTCGGCAAGAGCCCGGCGGAGCTTTCCGGCCTTCTCGGCAACCAGATCGCCGGCCCCGGCGCGGTGCGCTTCCTGCCCTATCTCTCCGGCGAGCGCACCCCCCACAACGACAGCCGCATCCGCGGCGCTTTTACCGGGCTTGAAATTGCCACCGATCACGCCGCGCTGACGCAGGCGGTGATGGAGGGCGTGGGCTTTGCCCTGCGCGACAATTATGAGGCGCTGAAAGGCACCGGCACCGATCTTTCGCGCGTGCTGGCCATCGGCGGCGGCTCCCGCAGCCGCTACTGGGTGGAGCTGATCGCAACGCTTCTGCACATCCCCGTCGATCTGCCCGAGGCGGGCGATTTCGGCGCGGCGCTGGGCGCGGCCCGGCTGGCCATGGTGGGCCACACAGGCGCCGCCCCGGCCGATATCATGACCCGGCCCCAAGTGGCCGAAACCATCGAACCGCGTGCCGATCTGGCCGAGGCCTATGAGACGGCCTTCGCCCAGTATCGCGCGCTTTACCCTGCACTGAAGGCATTGAACCCATGAGCACCGGATTTTTCCCCGTCGACAAGATCGCCTACGAAGGCCCCGAAAGCACCAACCCGCTGGCCTTCCGCCACTACAACCCGGATGAGGTTGTCATGGGCAAGCGCCTTGAGGATCACCTGCGCTTCGCCATCGCCTATTGGCACAGCTTCGCCTGGCCCGGTGGCGACCCGTTCGGCGGCCAGACCTTTGACCGCCCGTGGTTCGGTGACGAAATGGCGAAAGCCAAGCTGAAAGCCGATGTGGCGTTTGAGATGTTCACCGCGCTGGGTGCCCCCTACTACTGCTTCCACGACGCCGACGTGCGCCCGGAGATGGGCAATTTCGCCGACAACACCAAGGCCCTGAACGAGATCGTGGACGTCTTCGCCAAGAAGCAGGAAGAGACGGGCATGAAGCTCCTCTGGGGCACCGCGAACCTCTTCACCCACCGCCGCTTCATGGCCGGGGCCTCCACCAACCCGGACCCAGAGGTCTTTGCCTTCTCCGCCGCCACCATCAAGACCTGCATGGACGCCACCCAGCGCCTTGGCGGGGAGAACTACGTGCTCTGGGGCGGGCGCGAAGGCTATGAAACCCTGCTCAACACAGATCTTGCGCAGGAAGACGCGCAGATGGGCCGGATGCTGAACATGGTGGTGGAGTACAAGCACAAGATCGGCTTCAAGGGCGACATCCTCGTAGAGCCCAAGCCGCAGGAGCCCTCCAAGCACCAGTATGATTACGACGTGGCCACCGTCTACGGCTTCCTCAAGCGCCACGGGCTGGAAAACGAAGTGAAGATGAACATCGAGCAGGGCCACGCGATCCTCGCCGGGCACAGTTTCGAGCATGAAATCGCCACGGCGGCGGCTCTGGGCATCTTCGGCTCCATCGACATGAACCGCAATGATTACCAATCCGGCTGGGACACCGACCAGTTCCCCAACAACGTGCCGGAAGTGGCGATGGCCTATTACCACATCCTGAAAGCCGGGGGCTTTGGCAACGGCGGCACCAACTTCGATGCCAAGCTGCGCCGCCAGTCGCTCGACGCCGAAGATCTGCTGATGGCCCATGTGGGCGGGATGGACGTCTGCGCCCGTGGCCTGAAAGCCGCCGCCGCCGTGATCGAAGACGGCACCTATGACGCTTTCGTGGCCGACCGCTACGCAGGCTGGAAAGGCGATCAGGGGCAGAAGATCCTCTCGGGCGGCTATACGCTGGAAGAGATGGCCGATTACGTGGCAACCTCGGGCGTGAACCCCGAGCCGCGTTCGGGCAAGCAGGAATACCTCGAAAACCTCTGGAACCGCTTCGTCTGAAGCGGCTCCGCCAACAGCAGGGCACAGGACGATGAGCAGGCTTCAGGCGATTGATCTGCCCGGTGGCGGGCAGATGCAGCGGGTTGTTCTGGAAGAGGGCGCGCAGGAAGTCTGCCTGCTCTCGCTCGGCGTCGCCCTGCAGGATTGGCGCATCGCCCATGGTGGTGTCGATCAGCCCGTGGTGCTGGGGCTGGATGATCCGCTCGATTATCTGGCCAACAGCCGCTATCTGGGCGTGATCGTGGGGCGCGTGGCCAACCGCATCGGCGGCGCGCGCTTCACGCTGGACGGGCAGGCCTACTCCCTGCCCGCCAACGAAGGCGCGAACATGCTGCACGGCGGGGCGGGCGGCCTCAGCCAGCGCAACATGGCCGTGGAGCTTGATACCGCGGCCAATGCCGCGCGCTTCACCTATCGCTCGCCCGATGGCGAAGAGGGCTTTCCCGGCGTGGCCGATTTTGCCATCACCGTTGCGCTCAAGGGTGGGCGGCTGCGCTACGAGATGCGCGCCACGGTGGATCGCCCGACGCCGATCTGCCTCGCCCAGCACGCCTATTACAACCTGATGGGCGAAGGGCCGATCTGGGATCACCAGCTGTATCTGGACGGTGGCGAGTGGACGCCCGTGGCCCAAGATCTGATCCCCACCGGAGAGGTCGCGCCCCTGCCTGCGCATATGGATTATCGCCAGCCCACCGTGATGCGCGCACGCGATCCCGAGCTGAAGGGGATGGACGGCAACATCCTGCTGCGCGCGGGCCGTGACCCGGCGCAACCCGCCGCACGGCTCACCGCGCCCAACGGGCTGTCGCTTGCGCTCATCACCGATCAGCCCGCGATCCAGACCTATACGGCGTCTGCTCTTGGCGACATCCACGGCGGCCTTGATGGCCGCAGCTATCACCCCTTCGGCGGGCTCTGCCTTGAACCGCAGCACAGCCCGGATTCGGTGAACAAGTCGCAATTTCCGTCGATCATCGCAACACCCGACCAGCCCTATCTGCAAGTTCTGGAGCTGGAGCTTACTGCAGGAGCCACCCCCGCATGATCCGCGCCGCACGCTTTGCCGCCGCCGCGGCCTTCCTCGCGCTGCCCGCCGCCGCGCAGCCCCTGCTGCCCGAGGGCGCCTTCACTCCGCGCGATCCGGCGGCGGTGGAGCTGGGCTGGCTGCTGTTTTACGATCCGGTGCTGTCGGGCAATCAGGAGGTCGCCTGCGGCACCTGCCACCACCCGAAATTCGGCACCGGCGATGGCGTGTCGCTCGCCATCGGCGATGGCGGCATCGGGCTTGGCCCGGAGCGAAAGGTTGATCCCGACAACCCGCCCGAAGAGCGCATCCCCCGCAACGCGCCGGCGCTGTTCAACCTTGGCGCAGCCGAGTTCACCGTGATGTTCCACGATGGCCGCCTTGAGGCCGACCCGAACAAGCCCGGCGGCATCCGCACGCCGCTCGGGGCAGAGATGGTCGCCGGTTTCCAGAGCGTGCTTTCAGCGCAGGCGATGTTCCCGGTGCTGTCGGCTGATGAGATGGCCGGGCATTACTCCGAGAATCCGATCTCCCAGGCGGTGCGGCTGGGGCAACTGACCCATGAGGGCGGGGCTTGGGCGCAGATTGCCGAACGCGTGGCGGCGATCCCTGAATATCGCAAACGCTTCGACGCCCTGCTGGGCGAAGGCGCGCCTGTGGGCTTTACCGACATCGCCAACGTCGTGGCCGATTTCATCGCCGAGGAATGGCGCGCGGACAATTCCGCCTTCGATCAGCACCTGCGCGGCGAAGCCCCGCTGACCGGCGACGCGCTGGCCGGGATGGAGCTGTTTTATGGCGAAGCAGGCTGTGCCGACTGCCACGCGGGCCGCTTCCAGACGGACCACAGCTTCCACGCCATCGCCATGCCCCAGTTCGGCCCCGGCAAAGCGGCACGGTTCGAGGATCACCACCGCGACATGGGCCGCATGCGCGTGACGGGCCGCGAGGAGGATGCCTACCGTTTCCGCACGCCCTCCTTGCGCAACGTAACCCACACCGCCCCCTACGGCCACACCGGCGCCTATGCCGCGCTGGAAGATGTGGTCCGCCACCATCTGGATCCGGAAGGCTGGCTGATGAGCTACGACATCGCGCTGGCCGATCTGCCCGCGCTGCCCGAAGGCCATGACCCCGGCATCGACAGCTGGGTGTTGGACCGCCCGGAAGAGGTGCAGGCCATCGCGCTGGCCAGCGATCTGCCCGCGCGCGAATTGAGCGATGCGCAGGTGGCGCAGATCCTCGCCTTCCTCGCCGCGCTGGAGGATCCGCAGGCCATCAAGGGGCGGCTCGGCGTACCGAAAAAAGTGCCAAGCGGGCTGCCCGTGCCGAAATAGGGGCGGAAAGGCAGCCGTCCGCGAACCAAAGGGAGTGACACGCGATGCCGGATACCTTTGATCTGAAACCAGAATTCCTCGTGACGGACGAGGCGGCCCTGCGCAGCGGCTTCGCGCCAACCCACGAGATTGCGGTGAAGAAGTGCATCGATCACATCGATCCCCACGCACGCGCCTTCATCGAACGCGCGCCGTTTCTCTGCATCGGGACACAATCGGCGGCTGGCACGGCGGATGTCAGCCCGCGCGGCGATCCGCGCGGCTTTGTGCGGATCCTTGATCCCCACACCCTGCTGATCCCCGACCGCCCGGGCAACAACCGGCTCGACACGCTCTCCAACATTCTGGGCAATCCCGCCGTGGGGCTGCTGTTTCTCATCCCCGGCTATGAGGACACCCTGCGCGTGAACGGCGAGGCCCTGTTGACGCGCGACCCGGATCTGCTGGCCCCGCTTTCGGTGAACGGGCGCGCACCGACGCTTGGTATCGTCGTGCGGGTGCGGGAGGTGTTTTTGCATTGCGCCAAGGCGCTGCGGCGCTCACGGCTCTGGGATCCGGAGGAGCGGCAGGACCGCAGCGCCCTGCCCTCGCTGATGACCATCATCCACGATCAGACGAACAGCGCACCGGCCACCAAGGCCGATATGGACGCGCTGGATCGCAAGCTGGAAGAAGCCTACCGGACCTCGATGTATTGAAGGCCTCGCGGCGGGCAGCGCTCGCACCCCGCCCAGCCGATCTGCCGGCTTGCGAAACCCGTGCCCCGCGGCTCTAATCGCCAAGGCAGAGAACGGGGTTTCGGCATGGCACGACAAAACGGATTCACCGCAAAGAAGGGCCAGATCCTGTTTCAACCGGGGCAGGCCTGCCCGGGGTTCGTGATCCTGACCGAAGGCATGATCCGGGTCACACTGACCGGCGCGAGCGGGCGGCAGGTGGTGCTCTACCGGGTGCGCCCCGGCGAGGTCTGCCTGCAGACGTTTTCCTGCCTGATCAACGATGAACCCTATGGCGCGGAAGGCGTGGCTGAAACCGATCTCGCCGGTGAGCTTGTGCCCGCAGGGGCGTTCCGCGAAAAATTCGCCGGGGACGCGGGCTTCCGCGAGCAGGTTCTCGTATCGATCTCGACCCGCTTCACGGAGTATCAGCAACTGATCGAGGACGTCGCGCTCACCCATTTCGACTCCCGCCTCGCCAAGGCGCTCTTGCGGCTGGCGTCGAACGACGGGGTGGTGGCAGCCACCCACAACGATCTGGCCACCGAAACGGCCTCGGGCCGGGCCTATGTCTCGCGCCGGCTGGCGGCTTTTGCCGAGGAAGGGTGGGTGCTGCAACGCGAGAAGGGCATCGCCATCCTCAGCCGGACAGCGTTGGAACAGATTGCCGCAGGCCTGCGGTGACAGAGTCACCGTCAAAGCGACAGCACGCAGACTAGATCAGGGCATCACACCCTGTTCGGAAGGAAAGAACGATGTCCAAGAATGAAGGCACCCTCGACCGCGCCCTGCGCGTGATCCTCGGCCTCGCCCTGCTGTCGCTGGTGTTCGTCGGCCCGCAGACTCTTTGGGGCCTGATCGGCCTGATCCCACTGGCCACCGGCCTCGTGGGCGTCTGCCCGATCTACTCGGTGCTGGGAATAAAGACCTGCCCCGTCAAGCCGAACTAAGGCGCGCGGACTGCGCGCCGCCTCAGCCTGCGTTCTGGGATTCGATGTAGGCGCGCAGTTCCTCGGCCTCGCGGCGGGCGTCGCGCAGGCCTTCCATGGCGGCGGACAGCTCGGCCTCCAGCTGCACCTGCGCGTTGGTCATCTCGGCCTCGCGCTGTTGCAGGTAGATGATCGCCTCGTCGCGGGTTTCCTCGGCCTCGTGCAGCGACTGGGCCATCTTGTCCAACTCACCCATGTCGGCCTGGCTCACGCGGGTGAAGCGATGCACCAGCCAGTTGGCGAACCAGCCCAGCGCGAAGGCCACGAAAAGGATGAGCGCCGTTGCGGCGATGAATTCAGTTCTGTTCATTGGTGGTGTCCCCGTCCGCCGTCTCTGCGCCCTCTTGCGGGGCGTCGCCTGTCTCTGTGGTGCCGTCAGCGCCGGCACCCTCCGGCCCATCACCGGAGCCCTCATCGCCTGAGCCTTCATCGCCCGACCCCTCGTCGCCGGAGCCTTCGTCGCCTGAGCCTTCGTCGCCTGAGCCTTCGTCGCCTGAGCCTTCGCCAGCGGCATCGGAAGCGTTGCCAGCCCCCGCGTCCACCGGTGTTTCGCCCTCTGCAGCCTCGGCACCTTCCGCGCCCGCCTCGCCCTCTGCAGGCGCCTCGGGCACGACGAGCGTGATCTCGATCCTGCGGTTGGCCTCGCGGCCCTCCTCGGTGTCGTTATCCTCGATCGGAACGGCCTCGCCATAGCCCTTGGCCGTGATGTTGGATGTCAGCACCCGCCGCGCCATCAGGGCGTTCAGCACCGAATCCGCGCGAGACTGGCTGAGGTTCAGGTTCATCTCCTCGCGGCCCTGACTGTCCGTGTGGCCCGCGATTTCCAGCTGCATTTCGACCTCGGCACAGGCCTTCAGGATCTCGGCGAGCTTGTCCACCGTCGACAGCGCCCCGGCTTCGATGTCTGTCGAGCCCGGCGAGAAGGTGATCTTCGTCTCGCCCAGCGCTGTGTTCAGATCGGCTACGCATTCCTCGGGCGTTGGCAGGGCGGCGACAGGATCGAGCTTCTTCTCGTAGGTGACGTCGATGTTGAACGTATCCGCCCCATCGAGCCGCGACGTCAGGATACGCGCGATATTGGCGCGGGCGTCGGGATCGCCGCTGACACCGGCAATCGTCAAGGTGTCTTCCTCGATGCGCAGCGTACCGTGGTTCAGTTCCTCGAATGCCGAAAGCCCCGCGAGAACACGCAGCGACCAGCCCGGCGGCAGGCCTTCTTCCTGCAGCCGCGCGGCGGCATAGACGCTGGACGCGCCAAAGGCGGCGCGGGCAAAGCTTTCCACCGCCTCGCGGTCCAGCTCCGTGGCGAGCTTGCCGCGCAGTTGCACCAGCCCTTCCGGGCTGCGCGTGGCGGTGAATTCCGGCGCGGCCGGCGCGCCCTCGGCGGCTTCCGCCGTTTCGGCCACAGGCAGTTCAGCGGCAAGCGAGAAGACATCCGGCAGATCCGCCTCAAGCTCGCCCATTGCCTTGTCGAACGCCGCGCGGGGCGTGCCTGCCAGCGCCACGAAAGAGACATCGGCGTCGGTGAACGTCAACGTGCCGCCGCCCAGCTTCTGGACCGCCGCAATCCCGATGGTGGCCGCACGCGCCCAGCTTGTGGTCGGCACGCCAAGCCCGATGGTACAGGTGGCATTGGCGGCGTCTGGTGCCGCTCCAAGGATGCGGGCCATGCTCTCTTCGCTGTCGGCAGAGCAATCGTCAAAGCGCGCGCCGGTTTCGTCCATGACGAAGCGCAGCGTGAAAGGGGTGAGCACCGGGCGGGGCGCGGTGAGGGTGATCTCCACCTCCAGCCCGGTGGGCATCGCGTCCCGCAGGCGTTCTTCGAGCCTAGCCTTCTCTTCGGCGCTGCCGGTGATGCCGGTGACGATCACGCGCTCGCTCGTCATCGAGATTTTAGAGCGCGGCAGCAGCTTCAGCGCATCCAGCGCGAAATCCAGCGCCGGACGCCAGCCACGCGGCACCGGGTAACTCGCGCTGTCGAGCAGATCCGTCACCACAGCGCCGCCCCCGGCATTGGAGACCGCCGAGAGTATTTCCGTCCGGGCCGCGCGCGCCGGGACGAGCCCGACAAGCGTGATCCCGTTGTCATTGCGCAGGAACTCGATGGTAAAGGTCGGCGCGTCGATCTGCGCGGCCTCGGCGACCGCCAGCCCGTTGTTGACCCGCGTGTGATCCACCACGGAGCCCACGACAGACAGCGCCCGGAAGCGCGTGGCCTCGGTGGGCGCGGTGCCGGTGAGGTTCACGATCAGCCCGTCGACGGCCACCTCGACCCAATCAAACCCCTGCAGCGACAGCGCACGGGTAACGTCGAGCTCGGTCCGGTCCTCGATCACATTGACGGCGGAGGCCGCGGCGAGGAAGCACAGGCCGCCGGCGAGGGTAAAGGCCGCACCGGTGGCAAGAGCGGATTTCAGGCGCATGCGTGGTTTGCGTCCTTGTTCTTGATGTTGCACCCGGTTTTAGGGGCAGGGCGTGGCCGGATCAATCAAAGGAACAGGGCGACGGCGAAAAACAGCGCAACCAGCAGGCCGGCGTCGCGGTTGGAGCGGAAGAGCTTCAGGCAGGTCTCGGGCGAGTCGATCTTCAGGCCGCGCAATTGCCAGGCCATGTGCCAGCCGAAAGCCCAGACGCCGCCAAGGGCCACAACAAGCACAAGCGGGTTGCCCAGAGGCGCAGTGGCCCCAATCACCGCCAGCGCCAGCAGCAGCACCGCCGCCACGAGGAAGCCAAAAAGCCAGCGCGGGGAGTTTTCGCCAAACAGCCGCGCGGTGGATTTCACCCCGATCAGCGCGTCGTCCTCGGTGTCCTGATGGGCGTAGATCGTGTCGTAGAACAATGTCCAGGCGATGCCCGCGCCGTAAAGCACCAGCGCGGGCCAGGCCAAGGTGCCATCATGCGCCGCCCAAGCCAACAAAGCGCCCCAGTTGAAGGCAAGCCCCAGAAACACCTGCGGCCACCACGTGAAGCGCTTGGCAAAGGGGTAGATCGCCACCAGCGCCAGCGAGCCAACACCCAGCGCGATGGCCAGCGGCGGGAAGCTGAGCAGGATCGCAAAGGCCAGAAGCGCCTGCGCCCCCATCCAGATCACCGCCCCGCGCACCGAGACCTGCCCCGAGGGGATCGGCCGGGAGCGCGTGCGCGCCACCTGCGCGTCGAACTCGCGGTCGGTGATGTCGTTCCACGTACAGCCCGCGCCCCGCATCAGCCAGGCGCCCAGCGCACAGCCCAGCATCAGCCAGCCGTCCCATTGGGTGAAACCGCCCGTCGCCAGAGCCGCCAGCAGCACCGCCCACCAGCAGGGCAAAAGCAAGAGCCATGTGCCGATCGGCCGGTCCGCCCGCGACAGCCGAAGATAGGGGCGGGTCGCCGCCGGCGCGAGGCGATCCACCCAATTGCCCTTGACGGCATCGGCCACCTGCCCTTTGGATTGCGGTGTTTCAGAAGATTGGGTCATGCAAGGGGCGTCCATGTCGGCGGCGAAGATCAGGCTTTATGTAGACGCAGCGCTGGCCGAGGGGCAAACGGTTCCTTTGTCGCGCGATCAGGCGCATTACCTCTTTGGTGTCATGCGGCTGGGCGTCGGCGATGCAGTGCTGCTGTTCAACGGGCGCGACGGCGAATTTCGCGCCGAGGTGGCCGAGGCCGGCAAACGCGGCGGGCTGTTGGCTTGCGCGGAGCAGACGAAGCCTTTGCAACTCCCCCCCGATCTCTGGCTGCTCTTTGCTCCGATCAAGAAGGCCCGCACCGATTTCATCGTGGAGAAAGCTGCCGAGATGGGCGCGGCGCGCATCCTCCCGGTGCAGACCGACTTCACCAACTCCGAACGCATCCGGCAGGACCGGCTGCAGGCCCATGCGGTGGAGGCCGCCGAGCAATGCGGCGGCACCTTCGTGCCCGAGGTCTGCGACCTGCAGAAGCTCGACACGCTGCTCGCCAGCTGGCCCGCAGACCGCGCCCTGATCTTCTGCAACGAATCCCTCGTCGGCGCGCGCGCCGCGCTTGAAGCCAGTGGCACCCAATCCAAGGCCGCGATCCTGATCGGGCCGGAAGGTGGCTTTTCCCTAAAAGAAAGGGAAAATCTTAAAAGCCTCCCCTTCGTGACACAAATTAGCCTAGGTCCACGCATACTCAGAGCAGACACCGCCGCAGTGGCGGCTCTGACCATCTGGCAAAGTGTTTTCGGTGATTGGTAATGTCTTTTGTGCGAAAAGAAGTGAAATCTGCAATCTGGCGCTGGCGTGAGTTCCTGATCGGCTGGCTGTTTGCCGCCGTAGGCGTCATCCTCATTTTCCGCGGCCTCGGCTTTGTGCCGACGCTCGGCATCATCCTTGGCATCACCGGCGCCCTGCTGGCCTATGCCGGCGTGCAGCGCGCGCGCTTCCGCCTTGGGGAAGGCGGGCCCGGCGTGGTGCATGTCAACGAAGGCCGCATCGCCTATTACGGCCCCTTCTCCGGCGGCGCTGTCTCGGTGGACGGCCTGTCGAAAGTGGAGCTGGACCCGGTGCCCGACCCGGCCCCGCATTGGGTGCTGCGCGGCATTGAATCGCCGCCGCTGTTCATCCCGGCCAATGCCGAAGGGGTGGACGCGCTCTTTGATGTCTTCTCCTCGATCAAGAACTTCCCGACCGAGCAGATGCTGCGCTACCTGACGCAGCCCCCGGCTCACCCTGTCGTGATCTGGCAAAAAGAGCAGCGCATGCTGCATTGACTTCGCTGGCTTTTGCTTTCACCTGTGGGCTTCCTGCAGGTGAAAGTGGAGCGTTTCGCGATGTCTATCCCCCAGTCCGGCGGCGGGCCGATCGAGAGCCGCGATCAGCTGGCGCAATATCTCGCGGATGGCTGCAAACCGAAATCCGATTGGCGCATCGGCACCGAGCACGAGAAATTCGGCTACTGCAAAGACAGCCTGAAACCGCTCCCCTACGAAGGCGAACGCTCGATCCTCGCGGTGCTGGAAGGCCTGCGCGATCAGCACGGCTGGGCCCCTGTCACCGAAGGCGGCAAGCTGATTGGTCTTGAAAAAGGCGGCGCCAACGTGAGCCTTGAGCCCGGCGGCGCGCTGGAGCTTTCGGGCGCTCCGCTGGAAACCATCCACGAAACCTGCGACGAGGTGAACGCCCACCTGCGCGATGTGAAGGCGATCTCCGACAAGATCGGGGTGGGCTTCATCGGGCTCGGTGCCGCGCCGATCTGGCAGCACGAAGACATGCCGCTGATGCCCAAAGGCCGCTACAAGCTGATGGACGCCTATATGGGCCGCGTCGGCGAGATGGGCCGGGTGATGATGCGCCGCACCTGCACCGTGCAGGTGAACCTCGATTTCGCCTCGGAAGCCGACATGGTGCAGAAGATGCGGGTGGCCATCGCGCTGCAGCCGATGGCCACGGCGCTTTTTGCGAATTCACCTTTCTTCGAGGGCAAGGTCAACGGCCACAAGAGCTGGCGCAGCTACGTCTGGCGCAACATGGACGCCGCGCGCACCGGCATGGTGCCGTTTGTGTTCGACGACGGCTTCGGCTTTGAGCGCTGGGTCGACTACGCCCTCGATGTGCCGATGTATTTCGTCTACCGCGACGGCAAATACATCGACGCGCTCGGCATGTCCTTCCGTGATTTCCTTGCCGGCAAACTCCCCGCGCTGCCCGGCGAAGTGCCCACGCTGTCGGATTGGGCCGACCACCTGACAACCGCCTTCCCCGAAGCGCGGGTGAAGAAATTCATCGAGATGCGCGGGGCCGACGGCGGCCCCTGGCGCAGACTCTGCGCGCTGCCAGCGTTCTGGGTCGGGCTGACCTACGATCAGGGCGCGCTGGATGCGGCCTGGGATCTGGTGAAAGGCCTTGATGCAGACACCCGCGAAGGCTTGCGCGTCGCGGCGTCTGTGGACGGGCTGCAAGGCGAAGCGGGCGGCGTAAAGCTGCACGATCTGGCACGCGAAGCGGTGGCCATCGCCGAAGCCGGCCTGAAATCCCGCGCGCGCCCCGGCGCAGGCGGTCTGATCCCCGATGAAACCCATTTCCTGAACGCGCTGAAAGAAAGCGTCGACAGCGGCCAGACACCGGCCGACGAGTTGCTCGCGCGCTACAACGGCGATTGGAACGGCGAACTGACCCGCATCTACGGCGATTACAGCTACTGAGATAAAAAGGGGGCTCTGCCCCCGCCGCCTTCGGCGACTCCCCCGAGATATTTAGGGAACAAAGTGGGGCCCCTTCATCTTGGTTAAAATATCCGCGGGGTGCGGGGCAGCCAGCCCCGCTTCTCCAAGGCTCAGGCCAGCGCCGAGATCGGGAGGCTTCGCAGGCCTTTATCGCGCGCGGTCCAGAGGAACCAGTCCAGATCTTCCGGGCGCAGGTAGGGGGCGGTGCCCGCGTCTTCTGTTGCACATACCGCATGGCCGCAGAACACCCCCGCGCCCTGTCGATTGCCGATCTGGCGGAAGCGTTTGTTGAAGTAGGGCTCGTCGAGCGCCGGATTGCTGGCCATGTCGATGCTTCCGATGCAATCGACCATACGATGGCCGGTGCCGTCATACACGCGCCCCGCGGGCCGCTCTGCCGGCCCCTGCCGCCGCAGGATGCGGAAGCGCCGCAAGAGGGGCGCGATCAGCACTTCGGCGCTTTCGTGGTAGGGGAAGGCAAAGCTCTCTGCTGCGAAGCCGCGCCGTTTCAGCAGTTCAAGCCCCGGATCGATTTCCTGCGCCATATAGGCCTTGGCGCTTTTCTCGGCGAGGAAGGCCTCGGCATGGGGGTGGGTCATGCTGTGGAAGCCGATCTCGTGGCCGTCCCCAGCCAGCAGGTCGAGCGCCGCGAATTCTTCCTCCGTCAGCTGATCCGGCCCGGAAATGAAAAAGGTGACCCGCGCCGCATAGGCCGCGAGGATGCCGCGGGCCATGCGCCAGTGGCTGACGTGGCGGTCGTCGAAGGTCAGGCAAATGGCGGAGCGGCCCATATCGGCGGTTGGTTCCTTCATTTCTACGGCTTGCGGCGCGCGCCCATGCTGCACTGCCGGGCGCGCGGCATCAACCCGCCGAAGCCACGCCGGCGCCGGTAAATTTGATGCCCGTTTCCCCGGCGTTTGGGCTACTCTTTGGGTATGAGTCAGGGCAGCGAAACGCACGGGAGGGCCGCAGGCTCGGTCCCGCAGATGTCGGTGTTGAACCGCGCCGCTTGGTATTCGCGCTGGCGCGACAGGGCGGGCAGCACCCATATGGCCCAGCAGATCTGCTCCGCCGCCCGCACCGGCGACCCGGAGGCCGAGGCCGTGGTGGGCGATGCCCTGCGCACCCTCGCGTGGCAGGCCAAGTGGCTCGGGCAATTCCGGCAGGCGGAGGGCTATTGCCTGGACGCGGAGCGGCGGTTGGCACCCCAGGCCAAACCGTTGGCCGCGCTGGTGGATGTCTATGCAATCCACTGCATCATCGCCTACAGCCGCAGTGATTTCACCGGCGCGCGTGAGTTCATCAACACGGCCCGGCGGATGCTCACCCCGGAGATGCCCATCGAAACTCGGCTGGACGTGATGGCCTCAGAGGCGCTTCTCATGCGCCACACCGGCCAGCCCGAGGCCGCGTTGGAACAAATCACGGAGGCGCTTGCGCAAGCTACGGGCGCGGAAGCCGCGCGACTGGCCCACAACCGGGCGCGGCTGCTGAACCAGCTCGATCTTCGATCCGAGGCCTTTGTCGCTGCTGAAGAGGCCATGGACTTGTGCCGCGCCCATCGCAACCGCGTGGTGTTCCCCTATGCCTGCGAAGTCTATGGGGACGCCTGCCGCCGCACGGGCCGGTTTGACGCTGCCCGGCAGGCGCTGGAGGAAGGCATGACCTGTGCCGAAGAGGATGGCGATCAGCGCGCCGCCTGCCAGATCCTCGAACAACAGGCGATGCTCGCGCTGGACGCCGGTGACGCGGAGGCCGCGCTCACCCTGCTGCGCCGTGGGCTCGCCATCGCGGAGCAGATCAACTATCCGCTCTGGCGGCGCAATTTCCTGCGCACGCTGGCGCAGCAATACGAAAAGCGCGGCGAGGCGGAAGAGGCGCTCGCCGCTTACAAGAGCCTGCTGGCGATGCTGGACCGGGACAGCGCCTGACCTCTAACCCGCCGTACCCCAGCCGCCACCGCCCGGAGTGCGCATCTCGAAAAGCCCACCTGCAGGCAGCTCCTCCTCGGCAAAACCGGCCACCTTGCGGCGGCTGCCGCCGGGCAGTTCCACATAGTCCTCCCCCACCGCGCCGGGCGCGCCACCCGCCACGCCGAAGGGCGGCACCAAGCGATGCGAGCAAAGCGTGGTGACGGTGACGGGCGCAAAGAAGCGCAACCGGCGGATCACGCCGTTGCCGCCGCGCCATTGCCCTGCGCCGCCGGAGCCGTCCCGGATGCCGAAATGCTCCAGCCGCACCGGGAAGCGTTTTTCAAGGATCTCAGGATCGGTGCTGCGGGTGTTCGTCATATGAGTCTGCACCGCGTCGCACCCCGCAAACCCCGGCCCCGCGCCGGTGCCGCCTGCGATGGTTTCGTAGTTCTGGAATTCCGCATTGCCCCAGACGAAATTGTTCATCGTGCCTTGCGAGCCCGCGATCACCCCAAGCGCGCCGTAGAGCGCGTTGCAGGTGGCTTGGGAGACTTCCGTGTTTCCCGAGATCACCGCCGCCGGGTAGACCGGATTGAGCATGGAGCCTTCCGGGATCACGATGCGCAGGGGCTTCAGGCAGCCCTCGTTCAGCGGGATCTCCGCGCCGACCATGGTGCGGAACACGTAAAGCACCACCGCGCGGCAGACGGCGGAGGGCGCGTTGAGGTTGCCCGCGTGCTGCGGCGCGGTGCCGGTGAAATCGATCACCGCCTCGCGCGCCTCCCGATCCACCCGGACCTGCACGCGGATCTCGGCGCCATGATCCATCGGGTAGGTGAAGGCGCCATCGGTAAGCCGTTCGATCACCCGGCGCACGCTTTCCTCAGCGTTGTCCTGCACGTGGCCCATATAGGCCACCACCACGTCGCGCCCGAAGCTTTGCACCACCTTCAGCAGCTCCTGCCGTCCGGTCTCATTCGCGGCGACCTGCGCTTTCAGGTCGGCCATGTTCTGGGGGATGTTGCGGCAGGGGTAGCGGCCAGACGACAGCACCTCTTCGGCCAAGGCCTCTTGCAGGACGCCTTCGGCCACCAGCCGCACGTTGTCGATCAGCACGCCCTCTTCCTCGATGCGGGTGCTGTCGGGCGGAG
Organism: Pseudoruegeria sp. SHC-113; assembly: GCF_025376885.1. Lineage (NCBI taxonomy): Bacteria > Pseudomonadati > Pseudomonadota > Alphaproteobacteria > Rhodobacterales > Roseobacteraceae > Pseudoruegeria > Pseudoruegeria sp. SHC-113. The sequence continues at coordinate 442,063 of NZ_JAHUBR010000001.1, read as the reverse complement.
CGGAACCGGGGGTGCGGCCGCCAATGTCGGCGTGATGGCCGCGCGAGCCGAGCCAGAAGGCGATCTCGCCTGCCACGAAGACGGGCGTCACCACCGTGACGTCGGGCAGGTGGGTACCGCCGTTGTAGGGCGAGTTGAGCATGAAGGCATCGCCTTCGCGGATCTTGCCCGCGTTCTCGCGCATCACGGTTTTGATGCTGTCCGACATCGAGCCGAGGTGCACCGGCACGTGGGGCGCGTTGGCCACCAGATCGCCCGCCGCGTCAAAGATCGCGCAGGAGAAATCGAGCCGTTCCTTGATGTTGACGGACCACGAAGTGTTGGCGAGCGTCGCGCCCATCTGGTCGGCCACAGACATGAAGAGGTTGTTGAAGACCTCCAGCAGCACCGGATCGGCTTCTGTGCCGGCGGCGGGCGGGCGGGCCTTGGCCTCCACCCGGCGCAACACGAGGTTGCCCAGCGGATCGACCTCGGCGCGCCAGCCCGGCTCCACGACATTGGTGCCGGTTGGCTCGGTTATGACGGCGGGGCCCTTGACGCTTGTACCGGGTGCAAGGGTGGCGCGATCGAGGATCGGAGTGGCATGCGCGGTGCCGTTGAAGGTCACTGGGATGGCGCCTGTTTGTCCTACGGTGCCTTCAGGCAAGATCGCGGCGGGGGATTCGCCGGTCGCGCCGATGGCCTCCACGCTGAGCATGTCGAAGAACAGCGCACGTTCCGGCGAGATGAAGCCGAAGCGCGCCTTGTGGGCGGACTCGAAGGCCTCAGTCATGGCCTCCGTGCTGCCATAGGGGACTTCCAGCGCCTGATGGGAGCCCTCGTAGCGCAGATGCGCGCGGGCCTCGATGCGGATCGCGCCTGCGGCCACGCCCTGCGCGGCGACCTCGGCGCTGGCATCTTCCGCTAGTTCCACACGCGCGGCTTCGGCCAGCGGAAGATCCTCAAGTGGCGCATCCAGCTGCCGTTCCCGCAGCGCGCGGATCTCGGCAAGCCCCATGCCATAGGCCGATAGCACCCCGGCGAAAGGATGCAGGAAAACCGTTTCCATCCCCAGCGCATCGGCCACGAGACAGGCGTGCTGCCCGCCCGCGCCGCCGAAGCATTGCAGCGTATAGCGCGTCACGTCATGGCCGCGCTGCACCGAGATTTTCTTGATCGCATTGGCCATATTGTCCACGGCGATGCGCAGGAAGCCTTCGGCCACGGCCTCGGGTGCCAGTTCAGGCTGGCCGGTTTCTTCTGCGATCTGCGCGGCCAGTTCGGCGAATTTTGCGCGCACGATGGCGGCGTCCAGCGGCTCATTGCCTTCGGGGCCGAACACTGCGGGGAAATGCGCCGGGCTGAGCTTGCCGAGCATCACGTTGCAATCGGTCACCGTGAGCGGCCCGCCGCGACGGTAGCAGGCCGGCCCCGGGTTCGCGCCCGCGCTTTCGGGCCCGACCTGAAAGCGGCCATCGCGGAAGGTCAGGATCGAGCCGCCCCCGGCGGCGACGGTGTGAATGTCCATCATTGGCGCGCGCATCCGCACGCCTGCGACCTCGGTCTCAAAGGAGCGTTCGTATTCGCCTGCGTAGTGGCTCACATCGGTGGAGGTGCCGCCCATATCAAAGCCAATGAGCTTTTCGTGGCCCGCTGCGGCCCCCGTTTTCACCATGCCGACGATGCCGCCCGCCGGGCCGGAGAGGATCGCGTCCTTGCCCTGAAACAGCCGTGCATCGGTGAGCCCGCCGCTGGATTGCATGAACAGGAGCCGCTCCGCCCCGCCCTGCCCCACGTTCAGCGCATCGGCGACCTGCTCCACGTAGCGGCGCAGGATGGGGGAGAGATAGGCATCGACCACGGTGGTATCGCCGCGCCCGACGAGCTTGGCGAGTTGCGAGACGCGGTGGCTGGCGGAAATCTGGGTGAAGCCGATCTCAGTGGCAATCTCGGCCACGCGGGCCTCATGTTCCGGGTTCAGATAGGCGTGCAGGAAGGCGATGGCGACGGCGCGCAGGCCCTGATCATAGCCCGCCTGTAGTGCTTCGCGGGCGGCGGCCTCATCGAGCGTGGCAACCTCGCCGCCTTCGGCATCCAGCCGCCCCGGCACCTCGGCCACATCCGCATAGAGCAGATCGGGGCGCTTGATATCGAGATCGAACAGGCGCGGGCGGGTCTGGTAGCCGATCAGCAGCAGATCACGAAAGCCCTCGGTGATCAGCAGCAGTGTCGGCTCGCCCTTGCGCTCCAGCAGCGCGTTGGTGGCCACCGTGGTGCCCATCTTCACCGCGCGGATCGCGCCTTCGGGCAGGGGATCGCCAGCGCCAAGCCCCAGCATCTCGCGGATGCCCTGCACGGCGGCGTCCCGGTAGCGCTCGGGGTTTTCGCTCAGAAGCTTGTGGGTGTGCAGGCTGCCATCGGGCCGGCGCGCGACGATATCGGTGAAGGTGCCGCCGCGATCGATCCAGAATTCCCACTCAGCGCCCGACATGCCGCCCCCTTGTTTCCTTCCTGCCATTGGCAGCCATGCTTATGCGGCGGGGCTTGGGATGTCGATTGCCTATTCGGCCGGATCTTCCGCCGGTTGCGGCGCAAGGCTTGTGACGGGTTCCGGCACCATCGGATCCGCGTCGTCGCGGCTGAACCCGTCCTCGCTGAGCATCACGGCCAGCGGGCGTGTGCCGGGGAAGGCGGCGAAGAGGATGATCATCATCGAGGTTAGCGGCACTGAGAGGATCGCCCCCGCGATCCCCCACATCGCCCCCCAGGCCGCCAGCGAAATCATGATGACGAGCGGGCTCATGTTGAGCTGTTTGCCCAGCAGGCGCGGCTCGATGTAATAGCCGACGATGTTCTGCGCCACGATCAGGCAGGCGGCGAGCGACAGCGTGGTGTCCATGCTTTCGTATTGGCCGACCGACACGAAAACCGGCAGCAGCACCGCCACCAGCGAGCCCACGTAAGGGATGTAGTTGAACGCGCCCGTCAGGATCGCCCAGAAGGCGGCATAGTCGATGCCGAACAGGAACAGGATCGCAAAGCAGATCGCGCCGAGCATCACGTTCACCAGCGTCTTGAGCGCCATGTAATCGCCCACCTTCTCGATCATCTGGTGCATGATGAACTGCGCGCGGCGGCGGGTGTCGGCGGTGCGGAAGATGCGCTCCATCTTGATGTCGAAATAGCGGGCTTCCAGCAGGAAGAAGAGCGCGTAGATGAAGATCAGGAAGACATAGACGATCGCATTGGTGATCGCCCCCACGCCGTAGCGCACGGTATCCTGCATGTTGATCCGGCCTGCGAAGAGATCCTGCAGCGAATGCCATGTCACATCCGCCTCGTATCCGAAACGCGCGGCGAGGCTGTTGAGCATGTTGGAGAAGGCCTCGCCATAGCTGGAGGCATCGCGGGCCACCTGCTCCACGTTGCGTGCAAGCAGCGCGGCAAACACCAGAAGCACCGCGAAGGTCAGCAGGAACGACACGCTCATCCTGAGCCAGAAGGGGCAGAGGGGCCCGATCACGGGGATCTTCTTGGCCGAGGTCGCCAGCGCGTTCAGCAGAAAGGCGACGAGCCCGCCAAGGATGATCGGGATCACGATCCCGGCGGCGACGTTCAGCATCCAGCCGCCCGCGGCCAGCGCGATGACGATGGCGCAGAGGGTGAGAAGGCGGATGGGCACAGCGGAACCAGACATTCCCCTGCGCTAGCACAGTGGATGCAAGCGGTGAAGCATCTTCGCGCAATCCCCGCTTTCCCGAACGCCCCCGCAGCGCTAGCCTGCACAGATACGCGCCGCCGACAGGAGACAGCCCATGGCCGAAACACCCAAAGCCGAGACCCGGAAAGACTTCCTTTTGGCCGCGCTCGCCAGCCACAGCGGCTTCTTCACGCTGCAGGCCGTCATCATGCTCGCCGCCGGGGCCTTCGCCGCGGCCTATCCGCTGGTCGCGGGGCCGCTGGACACCACGATCATCGCCTGGCTGCTGTTTCTCTATGCGGCCACGCTTCTGGTGGGGCTGGTGCTGGGCAAACGGATGCGCGGGGCGGTGATGCAGATCCTGACGCTTCTTTTTGCCCTGCTGGCTGGCTTCGTCATCCTGATCCAACTCGTGGAGGCCGCTGGGTTGTCGATCTACCTGATCGGGTTGTTTCTGGTCGCCGAAGGTGCGGCGCGGCTGCGGCAGGGGCTCGGCCTGCGCCCGGAGGCAAGCTGGGCCCTGCTGGCCCTCGGGGGCGTGATCCCGCTGACGGCCGGGATATTCCTGATCGCTCAACCTGCCGCTGTGTCGGGCACCACGCTGGGGCTGCTCTTGGGCATCAGCCTGATCGCTTCCGGCCTCGGCCTGCTTCTGGCCGTACGCAACGCCCGCGCTGCGCCGAACGTGGGGTAGCATGATCTGAGCGCCGGGGCTCGCTGCCCCGAAGCGTCACAAAGCTGAATCAATTTTCTTTCAGAAACGAATTAACGCGCTATTGTGGAGGCATAATTTTTCACCAGGGAGGCAATAATGAGTCTCAATTCATTCAAGAAAGCGATTGGCACAGGGGCGCTGCTTGCAGCATCCGCCATCGCGGCACCGCTGGCCGCACAGGATGCGCAACCGAACTTCCTCATCATCTGGGGCGACGACATCGGCTACTGGAACGTGTCCGCCTACAACCAGGGGATGATGGGCTACGAGACCCCCAACATCGACCGGATCGCCAAGGAAGGGATGCTCTTCACCCACGGCTACGGTGAGCAATCCTGTACAGCTGGCCGCGCCTCCTTCGTGACGGGGCAATCGGGCTTCCGCACCGGCCTGCTGAAGGTCGGCCTGCCGGGCGCGAAGGAAGGAATTTCCGAGAAGGATCCGACGATTGCCGAGTACATGAAGTCCAAGGGCTACATGACGGGCCAATACGGCAAGAACCACCTTGGCGATCTGGATGAGCACCTGCCCACCAACCACGGTTTCGACGAGTTCTTCGGCAACCTCTACCACCTCAACGCCGAGGAAGAGCCCGAGAACGCCGACTACCCCAAAGATCCCGCCTTCCGCGAGCAGTTCGGCCCGCGCGGTGTGATCCGCTCCAACGCCGATGGCTCCGTGGAAGACACCGGCCCGCTCACCAAGAAGCGGATGGAAACCATCGACGAGGAAGTCACCGCTGGCGCGCTCGATTTCATGGATCGCGCAGTGGAACAGGGCAAGCCCTTCTTCCTGTGGTACAATACCACCCGCATGCACATCTTCACCCACCTGAAGGAAGAGAGCCAGGGCGTCACCGGCCTCGGCGTCTATCCGGACGGCATGGTGGAACATGACGGCATGGTCGGCCAGATGCTCGACAAGCTCGACGAGTTGGGCGTCGCCGACAACACGGTGGTGATGTATTCCACCGACAACGGCGCTGAGGTCTTCTCCTGGCCAGATGGCGGCACCACGCCCTTCCGCAACGAGAAAAACTCCAACTGGGAAGGCGGCTTCCGCGTTCCGATGATGATCAAATGGCCGGGCGTCATCGAACCGGGCCGCACTTCCAACCAGATCATCAGCCACCTCGACTGGTTCCCGACCTTCATGTCCGCGCTCGGCGATGGTGACATGAAAGAGCGGATGCTGACCGAAGCCCCCTTCGGCGAAGGCAACGAGCCGGTGCACCTCGACGGTTATGACTTCATGCCCTACTTCCGCGGCGATGAAGAGCGCGGCCCGCGTCGGGAGTTCTTCTATTTCTCCGATGGCGGCGACCTGATGAACCTGCGGTATGACCAATGGAAGGTCGTCTTCGCAGAGCAGCGCGCCCATGGGTTCGACGTCTGGCAGGACCCGCTGACGCCGTTGCGCCTGCCGAAGGTGTTCAACCTCTACTCTGACCCCTTCGAGAAGGCCGATCACGAGGCGATCAACTACAGCCAGTGGCGGCTTGAGCGCGCCTACCTGCTGGTGCCGGCACAGGCGATCGTGTCCCAGTTCCTGAGCACCTTCGCGGATTACCCGCCGCGCCAGAAACCGGGCAGCTTCTCGATCGACTCGGTTCTGGAAACGCTCCAGACGAACCAGGGCGGCTGACCCCACCCCGATCCATCACCACCAAAGGGGGCGCAGCGCGCCCCCTTTTTTCGTGCCCAATACCGGGAGCCGCTCCGCGCCTAGACGGCCCAGCGGAAGCCGGTTGCCTCTTCGGTAACGGCCCAGAGCCGTTCCATGACGGGCTTGTCATAGGCATGTGGCTCCAGCGACCCCCGCCCCACCGGGCCGACAACTTCCATGCGTCCCGTCGGGCCGTACAGCGCGCGCTCGGTGAGCCTGGTTTCCGTGGCACACATGACCTCCGGGAAGGCACCCTGTTCGGCGGTCTGCACCAATGGCGTCTTCGTCATCGCCCAAAAGAGGGCGCGCATGAGGGGGCTGCCGCTGGTGGTGATCAGCGATGTGGCCGAGGACCCGGGGTGGCAGACAAAGACCTGCACGGAGTTTTGCGCGGCCGCGATCCTGTCCTGCAGTTCATAGGCAAACATCATCTGCGCCAGCTTACTCTGGCTGTAGGCCTTGTTGGCCCCGTATCCGTTCTCCCAGTTCATATCGTCGAACTGGATCGTGCGCAGGCCCATCCGGTAGCCAAGGCTCGCCACCACCACGATCCGGCCATGGGACTCCTCCAGACGGTCAAACAGCAGCCCGCAGAGCAGGAAATGGCCGTAGTGATTGGTGCCAAGCTGGCTCTCAAACCCGTCCACGGTGAGCTTGCGCTCCGGCACCTGCGCGATGGCGGCGTTGCAGATCAGCGCGTCGATCCGGGGCACAGCGCGCAGCACTTCGGCGGCAGCCTCCCGCACGCTGGCCAGATCCGACAGATCCATGCGGATGAAGCGGACATCGGCCTCCGCCCCGTATTCCGCCTTCAGCGCGGCCACGGCGGCCTGCGACTTCTCGGCGCTGCGGTTCAGCATCACCACGCTTGCGCCCTTGCTCAGGAAAGTCCGCGCAGCCTGAAACCCTGCCCCGGCGTTGGCCCCGGTGATCACGTAGGTTTTGCCCGCAAGCGACGGCAGCCGTGCGGGCAGCCAGCCTTTGGGGCCGAAAGTGAGGTCTTTTGCCATTGGGCATCCTTTCCGTATCCGGCACGGACCAGCGCGGCCCTTCATTGCTCTGCGATATGCACATAGATGTCGGGTGGGACTGAAAACAGCGCCTATCCTCTCTCTTTCTTGCCTGATCGTCTCAAACCTCTTGCGACAGAACCCAATCCACCCCTAGATCGCCTGCATGGACAAGACAGCGCTTATAACACTCATCGCAAACCGCACCAGCGCCGACGGGCTGACGGAAACCGGCCTTCCCGGCGTGCAGCTGTTTCGCGCCTGCACCGCCGTGCCCTGTGCGCCCGCCGTCTATGAGCCCTCCGTCATCGCCATCGTCAGCGGCCGCAAGGAGGCCGTTCTGGACGGGCGGCACTGTGTCTACGACGACAGCCAGTACCTGTGCTGCCCGACCTCGATGCCAGTGCAGGCGGGCACGCCTGATGCCAGCCCCGACGCCCCGCTCTACGGCGTTCTGGTATCGCTGGATCGGCGATTGATGCTCGACGTGATCATGGACATGGAGAGCACCACCGGCCAGAGGCAGCGGCACGAAACGCCCGCGCCAAGCGGCTTTTGCCTCGCGCGTTGGGATACCGGGTTTGCGGATGCGCTGCTGCGGCTGCTGCAACTGGGCGAAAGCCCGATGGACACGGCAGTGCTCGGCGCGGCACGTCTGCGGGAGTTGTATTATGCGATCCTGAAAGGCGAGGCCGGGCCCTTTGCCCGCGCGGCCTTCGGCGCGGAGAACGCCATTGCCCGCGCCATCGCACATCTGTCCTCGCACCTGAGCGAGGAGGCCTCGATCGACGAAATGGCTGCCCGCGCTGGCATGAGCCGGGCCGTGTTTCATCGCAAGTTCAAGCAGGCCACCACGCTTTCGCCCATCCAGTTCGTGAAATCCATGCGGCTGAACCGGGCGGCGATGAAGATCGCGGGCGGCATGAGCGTGAACGCTGCGGCGCTGGACGTGGGATACCAGAGCGCCTCGCAATTCAGCCGTGAATTCAAGCGGATGTATGGCACCCCGCCCCGACAATGGAGCGACGCCCAGCGCGGCCTGACCGGGATCGCCTAGGCGTGAATGCGGGCTTGCCCGAGGATCAACCGCGGCGCCTGTTAAGCCACGCATGAAATTTCCTTTGACTTTTTCACGCGCCCGTCGTGAAATTTCGGAGAGTTTTTTCACGGAGCGCCGATGTCTTATGATTCCCGCATCTCTTCTTCGCTTGGCGCGGACCTGCGCGCCCTGCGGAAATCGCGCGGGATGACGCTTGGGCAGGTGGCGTCGCGGCTTGGCAAATCGGTTGGCTGGATGAGCCAGGTGGAGCGCGATATTTCCAGCCCCTCCTATGACGAGCTGAAAGCACTGGCCGCGCTCTACGAGGTGCCGCTCTCGATGCTCTTCGGACAGGCCGAGGCCCCGGCGGAAGAGCTGGGCCGCATCGTGCGCGCCGACGCCCGCCGCCGTGTGGGCGAGGCCGACGCAAGCCTTGTGGAGGAGCTGCTCTCGCCCGATCTGACCGACAGCTTCGAGGTTATCCACTCCACCTTCCGCCCCGGCGCGCGCTCGCCCGGCGTGATCTCCCGCCCGACGCAGGAAGTTGGCTACCTGATCTCGGGCCGCCTGAAGATCTGGCTCGACGATACCGAATTCCTCATCACACCCGGCGACAGCTTTCGCGTGCGCGAACAGGCCTTGCGCTGGGAAAACCCCTTCACTGAACCGGCGGTGGCGATCTGGGTGATCTCGCCGCCGGTCTATTGATCCAACATTCAGGAGCTCAGCCATGGCCGATTTCCCTACCACTGCACGTGTCGTGATCATCGGCGGCGGGGCCGTCGGGGCCTCAAGCCTTTACCACCTCGCCAAGGCGGGCTGGTCCGATTGCGTGCTGCTTGAGAAGAACGAGCTGACGGCAGGCTCCACCTGGCATGCGGCGGGCAACATCCCGACCTTCTCCAACAGCTGGTCAATCATGAACCTGCAACGCTATTCGACAGAGCTGTACCGGCGGCTGGGCGAAGAGGTGGACTACCCGATGAACTACCACGTCACCGGCTCTGTCCGGCTGGCGCATGGCCCCGAGCGGATGCGCGAGTTCGAGCGCGCCGCTTCGATGGGCCGCTATCAGGGGATGGACATCGAGATGATGTCGGTGGCGGATATGAAAGACGCCTACCCCTTCATGGAAACCCACGATCTGGCGGGCGGGCTCTATGACCCCAACGATGGCGACATCGACCCGAGCCAGCTGACACAGGCCTATGCCAAGGGCGCGCGGGATCTGGGCGCGAAGATCCTGCGCTTCACACCGGCCACCGGTGTGAGCCGGGAGAACGGCGAGTGGATCGTGCACACCGACAAGGGTGATATCCGCTGCGAATACGTGGTGAACGCCGCCGGCTACTACGCCAAGCGCGTGGGCGAGTGGTTCAAACCCTACGGCGGGCGCACCGTGCCGATGATGGTGATGAGCCATCAGTACATGCTCACCGACGAGATCCCCGAGATCGCGGAATGGACGGCCCAGAACGGCCACAAGCTGCCCCTGCTGCGCGACGTCGACACCTCCTACTACCTGCGGCAGGAGAAGACGGGGCTGAACCTCGGCCCCTACGAGCGCAACTGCAAGGCGCATTGGATCACGCCCGACGACCCGATGCCCGATGATTTCAGCTTCCAGCTCTACCCGGACGATCTGGAGCGGCTGGAGTTCTACATCGAGGACGCCATGGCCCGCGTGCCGCTGCTGGGCCAGACCGGAATCAACAAGGTGATCAACGGCCCCATTCCCTACGCGCCCGACGGGCTGCCGCTGATCGGCCCGATGCCCGGCGTGCCCAATGCGTTTGAGGCCTGCGTCTTCACCTTCGGCATCGCGCAATCCGGCGGGGCCGGGAAGGTGCTGGCCGAATGGATCATCGAGGGGCAGACGGAATGGGACATGTGGTCCTGCGATCCGCGCCGCTACACCGATTACACCGACACAGATTACTGCATTCAGAAAGGCATGGAGGTCTACGGACACGAATATGCCATCCACTTCCCGCATCATGAATGGCCGGCGGGGCGGGACAAGAAGCTCTCCCCGCTCCATGCGCGCCTTCTTGATGCGGGAGCCCAGATGGGCGCCTACAACGGCTGGGAGCGGGCGAACTGGTACGCCAAAACGGGCGATGACACCTCGGAAGAGGCCACCCATACCTTCGCCCGCAAAGGCCCGTGGGAGCCGCGCGTGCGGGAGGAATGCGAAGCCGTGCGCGATGGGGCGGGCATCCTGCCGATCACCGGCTTCAGCCGCTTCAAGGTCGAGGGGCCGGGCGCGAAGGACTATGTGGACAGCCTCACCGCCTCGCGCCTGCCCGCACCGGGGCGCATCGGGCTTATCTACTTCGCCGATGATCGCGGCCGCATCGTGACGGAGATGTCCTGCATGGTGCACAGCGACAGTGAAGTGGGGCTGATCACCGCCGCAGTGGCGCAATGGCACGATGCCGATCTGCTGCGCCGCAACGCGCCGGAGGGCGTGACGGTGACGGACCACACCAAGGATGTGGAATGCCTGCTGCTGACAGGGCCGAAGTCGCGCGAAATCCTCGCGCCGCTCACCGACCACGATCTTTCCAAGGGCTGGCTGACCACAAGCCTTGAGGGCCATGTCGCCGGGCAGGAAGCCGCGCTGGTGCGCGTGTCCTTTGCCGGTGAATTGGGTTGGGAGATCCACTGCGCGCCGGAGGCCTCGCCCGCGATCTGGGATGCGCTCACCGCCGCCGGGGCCAAGCCCTTCGGCATGTATGCGCTCAACAGCTTGCGGCTGGAGAAGGGCTACCGGGCGTGGAAGGGCGATCTGTCCACCGATTATTCGCTGCTCGAAGGCGGGCTGGACCGGTTCATCAAGCTTGACAAGCCGCAGGACTTCCCCGGCAAAGCTGCGCTTCTGGCCGAGAAGCAGCGCGGCGTGGCCAAGCGCTTTGCCACGCTGATCGTGGACAGCCCGGAGTTCGACGCCCCCTACATGTCCAACCTTTGGCACGGCGGCGAGATCGTCGGCGAGACGACCTCCGGCGGCTATGGCTACCGGGTGGAGGCCTCGGTGGCGCTCGCCATGCTGCGCGCCGATCTCTGCGAACCGGGCACCAAGCTTGAGGTGGAGATTTTCGGGCAGAGGTTCCCGGCCACGGTGCAGGAAGATGCGCCGCTCTGGGATCCCGAGAACGCCCGCATCCGGGCCTAGGAGGCAGCCGTGGCGCAGATCATGCTCAAGGATGGCGGCACCGGGCAGGAGCTTCTGCGCCGCTCATCCATGAAGCCGCACCCCTTGTGGTCGGCCAAGGTGTTGATGGAGGAACCGGAGATCGTGCAGGCCGTGCACGAGGATTTCCTGCGCGCGGGCGCAAAGGTGCTGACGCTGAACACCTATTCCACCACGCCCGAGCGGCTGGCCCGCGAAGGCGCGGCAGAGATGTTTTCCCCCCTGCAACAGCGCGCGATCGATCTGGCCCATGCCGCGCGCGAAGCCGCCGGCGCGCCCGGCACCAAGATCGCCGCCTGCCTCTCGCCGCTGCACGGCTCCTACCGGCCCGACATGGCGATTTCCGTGGCCGAGCTGCTGCCGCTCTATGCCGAGATCATCGAAGCTCAGGCCGAGGCCAGCGATCTGGTGCTGGCCGAAACATTGTCGGCCTTGAGCGAGATCGAAGCCGCCACCCGCGCCGCGCTGGACACCGGCCTGCCCACATGGGTTGCCGTGACGTTGAAGGATGATGGCAGCCCCACGTTGCGCTCCGGCGAGCCGCTTTCGGAGGCCGTCGCGCTGCTGAAGGATCTTGCGCCAACAGGCATCATGCTCAACTGCAGCAAGCCCGAGGTGATCAGCGGCAACCTGCATTTGCTGGCGGAAGCGGGCCTGTCCTTCGGAGCCTATGGCAACGGCTTCACCGGGATCGACAGCCTCGCCATCGGCGGCACCGCCGATGTGCTAGCCGCGCGCACTGATCTGACGCCCGACGCCTACGCGAGCTTCGCCATGGGCTGGGTCGCCGCCGGCGCGTGCTTCGTGGGCGGCTGCTGCGAGGTCGGCCCCGACCACATTGCAACGCTTGCCGGCGCGCTGGAAGCGGCGGGCCATGAGATCACCGGAGAGAATGCCTGATGGATGCCCTGCCCCCCCTGATGAAAGGCGTTGTGCTCACCGGTCATGGCGGGCCGGAGAAGCTTGTCTGGCGAGAGGATCTGCCCGTGCCGCAGCCCAAGGCGGGCGAGGCGCTGATCCGCGTTCATGCCGCCGGGATGAACAACACCGACATCAACACCCGCCTCGGGTGGTATGCCGAGGAGGTTAGCGGCGCGACGGGAGAAGGTGTCGCCTTGGATGAGGAGTCCTCTGGTGGATGGGCCGGGGCGCTGCCCTTCCCGCTGGTGCAGGGCGGCGATCTTTGCGGCACGGTCGCGGCGCTTGGCGCGGGCGTGGAGGCTGACTGGCTTGGCAAGCGCGTCACCGCCCCGCTGGTGATGCCCCGTCCGACGGCGGAAAACCCCTTCGGCATGGAGTGCATCGGTAGCGAACGCGACGGCGCTTTCGCGCAGTTCTGCGCCCTGCCCGTGGCCGACCTGTATGACGTCGGCGCTTCGCCCCTGAGCGACATCGAGATCGCCGCCATCCCCTGCGCCTTCGGCACCGCAGTCGCGCTTCTGAGCCGCGCGGGCGTGGCGGCAGGCAAGCGCGTGCTGATCACCGGGGCTTCGGGCGGCGTCGGCATGGCCGCCGTGCAACTGGCCCATCTGCAGGGCGCGCATGTGACGGGGCTCACCTCGGCCAGCAAGGCGGAAGCCGTGCGCGCCGCCGGGGCAACCGAGATCCTGCTGCGCGAGGAAACCCCGCCGCGCGATGCTTTTGACTGCGTGGCCGACGTGGTCGGCGGCGCGGGCTTTGGTGCCCTGATCGACGCCCTGCGCCCCGGCGGCACCTACGCCGTATCGGGCGCGATCGCCGGGCCGATGGTGGAGACGGACCTGCGCAAGATTTACCTTAAGGATCTCAATCTGGCGGGCTCCACCTACCAGCCGCGCGAGACTTTCGCCGCGCTGATCGATCTGGTGATCTCGGGCCGCCTGCGCCCGCTCGTCTCCAACACCTACCCCTTGCAGGAGATCCACGCCGCGCAGGCCGATTTCCAGAGCAAGCGCTACCCCGGCAAACTGGTGCTCATCCCGCCACAGGAGTTCCCCGCATGACCCTCCCCGCAAAAGCCCGCGTCGTGATCATCGGCGGCGGCGTGATCGGCTGTTCTATTGCCTACCATCTGGCCAAGAAGGGCTGGCAGGATGTTGTGTTGCTGGAGCGCAAGCAGCTCACTTCGGGCACCACTTGGCACGCCGCAGGCCTCATCGCCCAGCTGCGCGCCACCCAGAACATGACGAAGCTCGCGAAATACTCGCAGGAACTCTACGGCGGGCTCGAAGCTGAAACCGGCGTGGCCACGGGCTTCAAGCGGGTCGGCTCGATCACCGTGGCGCTCACCGAGCACCGCAAGGAGGAGATCCTGCGTCAGGCCAGCATGGCGCGCGCCTTCGGGGTGGAGGTCGATCCTATCACGCCGGAGGAGGTGAAGGCGAAATACCCGCATCTGAACACCGAGGGCGTGCTGGCGGGTGTCTATCTGCCCAAGGATGGGCAAGGCGATCCGGCCAATATCGCGCTGGCGCTGGCCAAGGGCGCGAAGCAGAACGGCGCGAAAGTCTTCGAGCGCACCAAGGTCACCGCGATCCGCAAAACGGGCCTGCGGGTGACGGGAGTCGATTGGCAGCAGGGCGAAGAGAGCGGCCATATCGCTTGCGACATGATCGTGAACTGCGCCGGCATGTGGGGCCATGAGGTGGGCCGCATGGCCGGGGTGAACGTGCCGCTGCACGCCTGCGAACATTTCTACATCGTCACCGAAAACATTCCCGGCCTGACGCAGCTTCCGGTGCTGCGGGTGCCGGATGAATGCGCCTACTACAAGGAAGACGCGGGCAAGATCCTGCTCGGGGCTTTCGAGCCCAACGCCAAGCCCTGGGGCATGAACGGCATTCCGGAGAACTTCGAGTTCGATCAGCTCCCGGAGGATTTCGACCATTTCGAGCCGATCCTTGAGGCCGCCGTCAACCGCCTGCCGATGCTGGCCGAGGCCGGCATCCACACCTTCTTCAACGGCCCCGAAAGCTTCACACCGGATGACGCCTACCACCTTGGCCTCGCGCCGGGGATGGAGAATGTCTGGGTGGCCGCCGGGTTCAACTCCATCGGCATCCAGTCGGCGGGTGGCGCGGGCATGGCGCTGGCGGAGTGGATGGACAGCGGCGAGAAGCCTTTTGATCTGGGCGACGTGGACATCGCGCGGATGCAGCCCTTTCAAGGCAACAAGCACTATCTGTTCGAACGCTCCAAGGAGACGCTCGGCCTGCTCTATGCCGATCACTTCCCTTACCGCCAGAAAGCCACCGCCCGCGGGATCCGCCGCACGCCCTTCCATGCGCAGCTGCTGGAGCAGGGCGCGGTGATGGGCGAGCTTGCGGGCTGGGAGCGCGCCAACTGGTTTGCCGATCCGGGGCAGAAGCGCGCCTATAACTACAGCTGGAAGCGGCAGAACTGGTTTGAAAACAGCGCGCGCGAACACCACGCGGTGCGGGAGAACGTGGGGATGTATGACATGTCCTCCTTCGGCAAGATCCGCATCGAGGGGCGCGATGCCGAAGCCTTCCTCAACCACATGTGCGGCGGGGAGATGGCCGTGCCCGTGGGCAAGATCGTCTACACCCAGATGCTCAACGCCCTTGGCGGGATCGAGGCCGATGTGACGGTGACGCGGCTTTCCGAAACCGCTTACCTGATGGTCACCCCAGCGGCGACGCGGCTGGCGGATGAGACCCGCCTACGCCGCCATGTGGGAGATTTTAACGTGGTGATCACCGATTTGACGGCGGCGGAGGGGGTGCTGGCGGTAATGGGGCCAAATGCGCGCAGGCTGCTGGAAAAGGTCTCGCCCAATGATTTCAGCAATGCGGCCAACCCCTTTGGCACGGCACAGGAGATCGAGATCGGCATGGGCCTCGCCCGGGTGCACCGCGTGACCTACGTGGGCGAGCTGGGCTGGGAAGTCTACGTGTCTGCCGACATGGCGGGCCATGTGTTTGAGACCCTGCACGCGGCGGGTCAGGAGATGGGGCTGAAGCTTTGCGGGATGCATATGATGGACAGCCTGCGCATCGAGAAGGGCTATCGCCACTTCGGCCATGACATCACCCCGGAGGACAACCCGGTGGATGCGGGCCTCGGTTTTGCGGTGAAGGTGGACAAGGGCGATTTCATCGGCCGCGCCGCCGTGGCCGCACGCAAGGAGAGCGGGCCGAAGATGCGGATGCTGCAGTTCCGCCTGACCGAGCCCGAGCCGCTGCTCTATCACGCCGAGCCGATCCTGCGCGACGGTGCGGTGGTGGGCTTCCTGACCTCGGGCAACTACGGCCACACGCTGGGCGGGGCCGTGGGGCTGGGCTATGTGCCCTGCGCCGGGGAGAAAGCCGCCGATGTGCTGGCCTCGGCTTATGAGATCGAAGTGGCGGGCCGGCGGGTGGCGGCAGAGGTGAGCCTGAAGCCGATGTATGATCCCACCTCCGAGCGAGTGAAAGCCTAAGGATTTCTTGCGAGGCTCTGCCTCGCGCTCCGGGATATTTTTGCCAAGATGAGGGGGCGCGCGCCGGGATTGCCTGCGCGCGGGCCTTGCGCCTACTCTGCCCGTCAGGATGAGAGGAGGGGCCGATGACCCATAGCGCCCATGTGGAGCATGTGTTGCGCGTGGCGCTTTCGCCTTCGGCGGCAGCGCGTTCGCGGCTGGCGGCGAGCTGGCGGCGCTCGGCGGAGAAACACGGACTCGATCCCGGGGAGCGGCGCGCGCCGGACCGGGTGGACGGCAGCGATCTGCGCGAGCGCCGGGGCGCGATGGAGAAGCTCCTGACGGTGGCCGGGCCGCGGCTGGACCGGCTGTTTTCCCTCGTCGGACAATCGGGCTGTGCCGTGCTGCTGACCGACAGCGCCGGCGTGGTGCTGGACCGGCGGGTGCGCGAGGCGGAGGCCTCGGTGTTTGACAGCTGGGGGCTGGCCCAGGGCGCGGATTGGAGCGAGGCGCAGGAGGGCACCAACGGCATCGGTACCTGTCTGATCGAAAACAGAAAAATCATCATTCACCGCGACGAGCATTTCTATGCGCGCAACACCGCGATGAGCTGCATCGATGCGCCGATCTATGGCGCGAGCGGGCAGATCCTTGGGGCGCTAGATGTCTCTTCGGCCCGCGTCGATCAGACCGAGGGGTTCAACCGGCTCATCGCCGCGCAAGTGGCCCAGACCGCCCGCGCCATCGAGGAGGCCAACTTCCGCGCCGCCTATTGCATGGCGCGCATCCTCGTGGCCGACGGCGAGGACGCCGAGGCGGCGACGCTGCTGGCGGTGGACGGTGATGATCTGGTGATCGGGGCCACGCGGGAGGCGCGGCGGATCTTCGGGCTGGCGGCTGAGGGCGCGCTTGCCCCGCGCCCGGCGGCGGATCTGCTGGGCCGGGACGACGGGCCGACGGGCTTTGAGAAGGCCGAGCGCGCGGCGGTGATTCGGGCGCTGGCGCGCTCGGATGGCAATGTCTCGGAAGCCGCGCGCCAGCTTGGGATCGGCCGCGCCACGCTGTATCGGCGTATGAAACGCCTCGGGTTGAGCGAAAAGG
Source organism: Pseudoruegeria sp. SHC-113 (assembly GCF_025376885.1). Taxonomy (NCBI): domain Bacteria; kingdom Pseudomonadati; phylum Pseudomonadota; class Alphaproteobacteria; order Rhodobacterales; family Roseobacteraceae; genus Pseudoruegeria; species Pseudoruegeria sp. SHC-113. The sequence continues at coordinate 425,259 of NZ_JAHUBR010000001.1, read as the reverse complement.
ACCGGCAGGTGTCTCAGGGCTGAGACACACCGTCCGCCGCCGCCCAAGCGCCCCGGCTGCGCGCGCGCCGGGCAGCGCGCAAGCTGCCTCCCACTTGCCCCGGATGGAGGATCCGGGCTGATGAGGAGGAGACCCCAATGAACGAGATGACCGAGGTCGCAAGCGACCTGTACACATCGCCCTTCAAGGCGCGCTACGACAATTTCATCGGTGGCCGCTTCACCCCGCCCGCCAGTGGCCGCTACTTCGACAACATCACCCCGATCACCGGGGCGGTTGTGTGCGAAGTGGCGCGCTCGGACGCGGCAGACGTGGAAGCGGCGCTGGACGCGGCCCATGCCGCCCGCGCGGCCTGGGGGCGCACCTCGGCTGCGGAGCGCTCCAACCTGCTGCTGAAGATCGCCGACCGGCTGGAAGCCAATATCGACATCCTCGCCAAGGCCGAGACCTGGGACAACGGCAAGCCGATCCGGGAAACCTCGCTCGCCGACATCCCGCTTTCTGTGGATCACTTCCGCTATTTCGCGGGCGTGCTGCGCGGGCAGGAAGGCAACATGAGCGAGATCGACGCCGACACCGTGGCCTATCATTACCACGAGCCGCTCGGCGTGGTGGGGCAGATCATCCCGTGGAACTTCTCGATCCTGATGGCCGCGTGGAAGCTGGCCCCGGCACTGGCGGCAGGCAATTGCATCGTGCTGAAACCGGCGGAGCAGACGCCGGCGGCGATCATGGTGCTGGTGGAGCTGATCGCCGATCTGCTGCCCGATGGCGTGCTGAACGTCGTCAACGGCTATGGCCCGGAAGTTGGCGCGCCGCTCGCCAAGAGCAACCGCATCGCCAAGATCGCCTTCACCGGTTCCACCCACACCGGCCGCATGATCATGCAATACGCCACCGCGAACCTGATCCCGGTGACGCTGGAACTGGGCGGCAAGAGCCCCAACATCTTCTTCTCCGACGTGATGGCGGCGGATGACGCCTTCCTCGACAAGGCGGTCGAGGGCTTTGTGCTCTTTGCCTTCAACCAGGGCGAGGTCTGCACCTGCCCCTCGCGCGCGCTCATTCAGGAAGACATCTACGAGGCCTTCATCGAACGCGCCATCGCGCGGGTGAAGGCCATCAAACAGGGCGATCCGCGCCTGATGGAGACCATGGTGGGCGCGCAGGCCAGTGCCGAGCAGCAGGAGAAGATCCTCTCCTACCTGCAGATCGGGGCCGAGGAAGGCGCGCAGGTGCTGGCCGGCGGCGCGGCGGCGGAATTTGCAGGGGATCTGGCAGGCGGTTATTACATCCAGCCGACGATCCTGAAGGGTCACAACAAGATGCGCGTCTTCCAGGAGGAGATCTTCGGGCCGGTTGTCTCGGTGACCACCTTCAAGACGGAAGAGGAAGCGCTGCAGCTGGCCAATGACACGATGTACGGGCTGGGCGCGGGTGTGTGGTCGCGCGATGCGAACCGGTGCTACCGCTTTGGCCGGTCGATCGAGGCCGGGCGCGTCTGGGTGAACAACTACCACGCCTACCCGGCCCATGCGGCCTTCGGCGGCTACAAGCAATCGGGCATCGGACGGGAAAACCACAAGATGATGCTGGACCACTACCAGCAGACGAAAAACCTGCTCGTCTCCTACAACCCCAACAAGCTTGGCTTCTTCTAGGCCCTTTCATCCCCGGGTGCCGTCCCCACGGCGCCCCACCTCCGCCGCCCGGTGTGCAGCCGGGCGGCATTTTCTTGCCTCGTCCCTGCCCCCTGCGGCGAAAACGCAACCGCGCAGCGCGCTGGCTGCAGTAGGATCGGAGCATGTTTAAAGAAGATTCGTTTGATGTTTTGATCGTGGGCGGCGGCCCGGCCGGGCTTTCGGTGGCCGAAGCGCTCGCGCCGGAGCTGCGCGTTTTGATCGTCCACCAGGACCGCGAGATCGGCCTTCCGGTGCGCACCTCTGGCTGTTCCTGGGTGCGCGATCTGGAGGATCTGGGCATCCCCGCCCATCTCTACCATGTGCTGAACCGGATGGAGTTCTACGCCGACACCGCCCAAAGCGGCCATGACCTGACCACCCACAAGGCGGCGGTGCTGGACGTGACGGGGCTCTACCGCTGGCTCGCCGCGCGCTCCGAGCACGAGAACCGCACGCTTCTCTGCGGTACGAAATTTCTCTCGGCCAAGCGCGTGAGCGGCGGTATTCGCGCGGTGATCCGCGAGCGCGGACGCGGCGAACGGGAGGTGTTCGCGCGCAAGATCGTCGATGCTTCGGGCTGGCACGGTGCGGTGATGGCGGCGCTTGGGGATGTGCCCAAGCCTGAACGGATCGGCGTTGGCATCGAGTATGAAACGCCCATCGGCAGCGCCCGACCAGATCGCGGCATCATCTTTCTGGGGAGCGCCGTGCCATCGGGCTACGGCTGGGCCTTTCCCGACTCCCACGGCCATATCCGCATCGGCGCAGGGGTGATCCACCCCGACAGTTCCGCCAATCCGAAAGATCTAATGGCGCGGTTTCTCGCCTCTGACATGCCCGCGCGTATGGGGCTGGAGATCGGCGAGGTGCTGCGGGTGAACGCAGGAACACTGCCGTCGGTGCCCTACGCGCCGAAGCTAGTCTTCGGCGATGCGGTCCGCACCGGGGATGCGGCCAATTTCGCCACGCCCACCGTGGGTGAGGGCCTGCGAATCGTGATCGACTACGGCCGTCTGCTGGGCGCGGCGCTGAGCGCCACGCTTCTGAAGGGCGACGCCCGCGCGCTGACCCGCTACGAGGCCACCTGCGCAAAGGCGCTCAGGCATAACTACCGGATCGGCTTTCAGGCCAACCAGCGGCTGGCGCGCTATGGTCCGGCGGAGTTCGACGGCACCGTGCGCCGTATCGCTGCCCTGAGCGAGTCTGAGGCCGTGGCGCTGATCCGCAGCGAATTTCCGTCCGGCATGGCGGCCGGGCTAGCCTCCCGCTGGCTGGGCCGCAGGCTTTCGGGCCTTGGGGCCGCCTTTCGAAAGCCCCTGCCCGCCCGGCCAAAATGACCTTGGACGGCCCCAAAATGTCCCTTTGCAGGGGCCGGGGTTTTTGCCACTCTGCCCGCCAGACACCCAGACTTCCGGGGAAAGACAAGACGTTGCGCCACCATGAATGACATCCTCGCAGGCCTGATCGAGGCCGGGCGGCTGGTGGTGACGCTGGATCCCGACCTGATTGAGATCACCCTGCGCTCCCTGCAGGTGACGCTGACGGCCACGGCCATCGCCGCCGCCATCGGCCTGCCCTTCGGGGCCTGGCTCGCGGTGAACCGCTTCCGCCACCGCCGCGCCACCATTGCCGTGATGAACGCGCTGATGGGGCTGCCGCCGGTGGTGGTGGGGCTGATCGTCTATTTGCTGCTGTCGCGTTCGGGGCCCTTTGGCGTCTTCGGGCTGCTGTTCACGCCCACGGCCATGATCATTGCGCAGGTGATCATCATCACGCCGCTCATCGCCTCGATCAGCCATCAGGCGATCCGCGATCTCTGGGCGGAATACCACGATCTGCTGATCTCGCTGAACACCACGAAAGCCCAGCGCATCCGCGCGCTCCTGTGGGACGGCCGCCGCGCCCTGCTCACAGCGGCGCTCGCGGGCTTTGGCCGCGCCATCGGCGAGGTGGGGGCGATCATGATCGTTGGCGGCAACATCGATCACGCCACGCGGGTGCTCACCACCGCCATCGCGCTGGAAACCGGCAAGGGCAATTTCGCGCTGGCGCTGGCACTCGGCTTCGTGCTGATCGGGCTGGCGATCCTCGTGAACCTTCTGATCCACGGGCTCTCGCGCACGGAAAGCGAAAGCCGATGGTAGCTGGCATCCTCCCCCTCACGCTGACAGGCGCCACCGTCCAGCGGCGCGGCAAGCGGCTGATCGGCCCAGTGGATCTGACCATCGGCAGCACCGGCACAACGATCCTCATAGGGCCCAATGGGTCGGGCAAGACAACGCTGCTGCGGCTGATGCACGGGCTTGAGCGCGCGCGCGAGGGGTCGGTGGCATGGGCCGTGCCCGAGGCGCAAACCCGCGCCCATCAGGCCTATGTGTTCCAGTCCCCGATCATGATGCGCCGCTCCGTGGTGGACAGCATCGCCTACCCGCTGCTGACCCACGGGACGCCGAAAACGCAAGCCCGCACACAGGCCGAAGACTGGGCGGCGCGCGTGGGCCTTGGCGAGGCCGCCGGGCGCATGGCCACGGTGCTTTCGGGCGGCGAGAAGCAGAAGCTTGCCCTCGCCCGCGCCCTGATCCGCAAGCCGCAGATCCTGCTCCTCGATGAGCCCTGCGCCAATCTCGATGGCCGCGCCACCCGCGAAATCGAGGCGATCCTGAGCGAGGCCCGCGCGGCAGGCGTGCGGATCGTGATGTCCACCCACGACATGGGGCAGGCCCGCAGGCTCGCCGACGACATCCTCTTCCTGCGCGCTGGCCGCATCCACGAAGCCGCCGCCGCGCCCGCCTTCTTCACCGATCCCCAAACACCGGAAGCCCGCGCCTTCCTCAACGGAGACATTGTCGAATGATCCGCACCCTTTTACTTGCCCTGACCGCTGCGCTTGGCCTGTCCGCGCCACTTGCGGCCGAAACGCTCAAAATGGCCGTCACCACCTCCTTTCACAACTCCGGGCTGGCCGATGTACTGCTGCCCGCGATCGAGGCGGAAACCGGCCTTGAGGTGCAGCTTCTGGTCGTGGGCACGGGGCAGGCTCTACGGCTGGGCGAGGCGGGCGATGTGGACGCGATCCTCGTGCATTCCCGCGCCTCGGAGGAAGCCTTCGTGGCGGCAGGCCACGGCCCCCACCGGCGGGAGATCATGTATAATGATTTCGTGGTCATCGGCCCGGCAGAGGATCCGGCCGGCGTAGCCACCGCCGAAACCGCTGCCGCGGCCCTGAACCGGATCGCGGGCAGCAATGCCGCCTTCGTCAGCCGGGGCGACGACAGCGGCACCCACAAAAAGGAACTCGCACTCTGGAAAGACGCCGGCATCGCCCCCGAAGGCAGCTGGTACCGCTCCGCCGGTTCCGGCATGGGCGCGGCACTGAACACGGCGGCAGGCATGAACGCCTATATCCTCGCAGACCGCGCCAGCTGGCTGAACTTCGGCAACAAAGGCGCGCTGGCTCTGCTGTTTTCAGGCGATCCGGTCCTTTTCAACCAATATGCCTACCTGCCGGTCAGCACCGAAAAACACCCCCATGTGAACGGGGATGGTGCTGCGCGGCTCGAAACCTGGCTGACCAAGGACACCGCGAAAGCCCTCATCAACGGCTACCAGATTGCGGGCGAACAGCTCTTCACCTTCAACGCCCGCGCAAACTGAACCGCGCCCAGGGGGCTCTGCCCCCGCCGCCTTCGGCGACTCCCCCGAGATATTTAGAGAACAAAGTGGGGCCCCTTCCTCTTGCCAGAAATACCTCGGGGGTGCGGGGGCAGAGCCCCCGCTCCTACTTCTGTCCTAATGCGCTTCGGCCCAGTTCTGCCCGGTGCCCGCATCCACCACGAGCGGCACATCCAGATGCACCGCAGGGGCCGCCGCGCTTTCCATCACCTCGCGCACGCGGGTGATGGTGTCCTCTGCCGCGCCAGCGTCGATCTCGAAGATAAGCTCGTCGTGGACCTGCAGCAGCATTTTCGCAGGCAGGCCTTCAATGGCGGCGGGCATGCGGATCATGGCGCGGCGGATGATATCGGCGGCCGTGCCTTGAATAGGCGCGTTAATGGCGGCGCGTTTGGCAAAACCGGCCTTGGGCCCCTTGGCGGCAATCTCCGGTGTATGGATCTTGCGGCCGAAGAGTGTCTGGACGTAGCCGCGTTCCTTCGCGAAGGTGACGGTTTCATCCATGTAGGCGCGGATCCCGGGGAAGCGCTCGAAGTAGCGGTCGATGAAATCCTGCGCCTCTTTGCGCGGGATGCGCAGGTTGCGCGCGAGGCCGAAGCCCGAGATGCCGTAGATCACGCCGAAGTTGATCGCCTTGGCCTGCCGCCGCACCATCGGGTCCATGCCCTCGATCGGCACGCCGAACATCTCGCTCGCCGTCATGGCGTGGATGTCCTGCCCTTCGCGGAACGCCTGTTTAAGGCTGTCGATCCCGGCCACATGGGCGAGGATGCGCAGTTCGATCTGGGAGTAGTCGAGCGAGGCGAGCACCTTGCCCTCCTCCGCGATGAAAGCTTCGCGGATGCGCCGCCCCTCTTCGCTGCGCACGGGGATGTTCTGCAGGTTCGGATCGGTTGAGGCCAGACGCCCGGTGTTGGCCCCTGTCTGCACATAAGAGGTATGCACCCGCCCCGTTTCGGGGTTGATGTGATCCTGCAGCGCATCGGTATAGGTGGATTTCAGCTTGGAGAGCTGGCGCCAGTCGAGCACCAACCCCGGCAGTTCGTGTTCGGTGGCCAGATCCTCCAGCACATCGGCTCCGGTCGCATAGGCACCCGTCTTTCCCTTCTTGCCGCCGGGCAGCTCCAGCTTGTCGAACAGGATCTCTCCCAGCTGCTTGGGGGAGCCGACGTTGAAGGGCTGACCAGCCTTCTCGTGGATCTCGGCCTCCAGCCCCGCCATCTTCTGGGCGAAGGCGTTGGACATGCGCGAGAGCACGTCGCGGTCCACTTTCACGCCGTGCATCTCCATCTCGGCCAGCACCGGCGAGAGCGGGCGCTCCAGCGTTTCATACACCGTTGTCACCTGCCGCTGGTGCAACTGCGGCTTGAACAGCTGCCAGAGCCGCAGGGTGATGTCGGCGTCTTCCGCAGCGTATTTCACCGCGTCCTCAATCGGCACCTTGTCGAAGGTGATCGCGGATTTGCCCGTGCCCAGCAGCGATTTGATCGGGATCGGGCTGTGCGACAAGTAGCGATCCGACAGCGTGTCCATCCCGTGGCCATGCACGCCCGCATGCAGGCTGTAGGACAGCAACATGGTGTCATCCATGGCAGCGATCGTGAGCCCGTAGCGCTTGAGAATCTTCGCGTCGTATTTCAGGTTCTGGCCGATCTTCAGAATGCTGTCATCCGCCAGCACCGGCTTGAGCATCGCCAAAGCCTCGTCCAGCGGCATCTGCCCCTCGGCAAGCGCATCCGTGGCGAAGAGATCATCCCCCGCCGAGGCCCGGTGGGTAAGCGGGATGTAGCAGGCGTGGCCCGCGTTCACGCAGAGCGAGATGCCCACCAGATCGGCCTGCATTTCATCGAGCCCGGTGGTCTCGGTATCAATGGCCACCCAGCCGCGCGTGTAGATCAGATCGATCCACGCCTGCAGGCCGGCAGCATCCTTCACCCATTCATAGGCCGCAGGATCAATCGACGGCGCTTCCGGCGCACTGGCTCCCACGGCGGAAATGGCCTTGGGTGTGTCGGGGATCACCGGGCTGTCCACGCCCAGCTTATCGGCGATGCGCTTGGTGAGAGTGCGGAACTCCATGGAGGCGAGGAAGGTCATGAGCGCGTCGGCCTCCGGATCCTTCACCTCCAGATCGTCGAGCGTAAAATCCAGCTCCATGTCGCAATCGAGCTGCACCAGATCGCGGGAGATGCGGATGAGCTCGGCGTTCTCCATGAGGCTTTCGCGGCGCTTGGGCTGCTTGATCTCTTCGGCGCGAGCCAGAAGGCTCTCCAGATCGCCATATTCATTGATCAGCAGCGCGGCCGTCTTGATGCCGATGCCGGGCGCGCCGGGGACGTTGTCCACGCTGTCGCCCGCCAGCGCCTGCACATCCACCACGCGCTCAGGCCCGACGCCGAATTTCTCAAACACGCCGTCGCGGTCGATTCGCTTGTTCTTCATCACGTCGAGCATCTCGACGCCGTCGCCGACAAGCTGCATGAGATCCTTGTCCGACGAGATGATCGTCACGCGCCCGCCCGCTTCGCGCGCGCGGCAGGCGAGGGTGGCGATGATGTCGTCGGCCTCGAAATTCTCCTGCTCGATGCAGGCGATGTTGAAGGCGCGGGTGGCGTCGCGGGTGAGGGGGAACTGGGGCACCAGATCCTCCGGCGCGGGCGGACGGTTGGCCTTGTACTTGTCGTAAATCGCGTTGCGGAAGCTCTTGCCGGAGTGGTCAAAAATCACCGCCACATGGGTCGGTGCATCGGGGCCGGTGGTGTCCTCCACCTGCTTGAACAGCATGTTGCAGAAGCCCGAGACAGCGCCGATGGGCAGCCCGTCGGATTTGCGCGTGAGCGGCGGCAGCGCGTGGTAGGCGCGGAAGATGAAGGCGGAGCCGTCGATCAGGTGGAGGTGGTGACCCTTGCCAAAACTCATGGGAGCGCCCCTCCTTCAAGGGCAAACGCGCCGCTGGGGCGCGCTGAAAATTGGTCCGGCGGCGCGGAGGCGCCCTTTGGAGATCAGGCCTTCTCGGCGTGATCCTGATGCACGATCCGCTTGTCACAATAGGGGCATTCCACGACACCCGTATCCTGCGGGATCGACAGCCAGACCCGCGGATGGCCGAGCGCGCCCTCGCCACCATCACAGGACACGCGCCAGGAGTTGACGATCACGGTTTCCGGGGCTTCATGGGTCATCTGCGATCCGTTCATTGCGGTTGAGCCGGGCCGGGCTTGGCCTTACATCAGGGCGCATGATAGCGAACCGCCCGACGCGGGCAAGGCCACAAAAGGGGCAGATCATGCAAGAGCCCGCCATCCAGATCACCGGGTTGCGCAAGACCTATGGCGCGCAGGGCAATGCCCCGGCAAAGGAGGCGCTGAAAGGCGTGGACCTGACGATCCCCGCAGGCTCGATCTTCGGCCTTCTCGGCCCGAACGGCGCCGGGAAATCGACCCTGATCAACATCCTCGCCGGGCTGGTGCTGAAAACCTCCGGCAGCGTTAAGATATGGGGCTTCGATCAGGACGTGAACCCGCGCCAGAGCCGCGCCTCGATCGGGGTGATGCCGCAGGAGCTGAACCTCGATCCCTTCTTCACCCCGCGTGAGGCGCTGGAGGTGCAGGCCGGGCTCTACGGCGTGCCCAAGGCGGCGCGCCGCAGCGACGAGATCCTCGAGATGATCGGCCTTGCCGACAAGGCCAACGCCTATGCGCGCTCGCTTTCGGGTGGGATGCGGCGGCGGCTGCTTCTGGGCAAGGCGCTTGTGCACCAGCCCCATGTGCTGGTGCTGGACGAACCCACCGCCGGGGTGGACATCGAGCTGCGCCAGATGCTCTGGGCCAATGTGCGCCGCCTCAACGAACAGGGCATGACGATTATCCTGACAACACATTACCTCGAAGAAGCCGAGGAGATGTGCGACGAAATCGCGATCATCAACCACGGCGAAAAGATCGCACAGGAGCGCACCGCTGATCTGGTAGGCCGTATGGACGGCAAAACGCTCGTGATCCAGCCCGAAGGCGCAGCAAACGGCCTCACCCTGCCAGCTGGCGTCACCCTGGAGCACCGCCGCGATGGCTCCCTCGCCTTCAGCTACCGCACCAGCCAGACCGGCGCAGATGCCGTCCTCGGCTGCCTACGCGACGCCGGGATCGGCATCCGCGACGTGCGCACTGAAGAGCCGGATCTGGAAGATGTCTTCCTCGCGCTCACCACGGCATCAGCCTGAAAGAGGGGGCTCTGCCCCCGCCGCCTTCGGCGACTCCCCCGAGATATTTTTGGAACAAAGTGGGGGCCCATTCATCTTGGCCCAAATATCCCGGGGGTGCGGGGGCTGGCCCCCGCTGATCCTGTGTGCGGGGGCTGGCCCCCGCTTGAATGATCTTTTTCAGTCGCGGCGCAGCAGCATCGGGCCGAGGGTGCGACCGGCGAGGATGTGAACGTGCAGATGGGGCACATCCTGCACGCCGTCGTTGCCTGAATTGGCGATCAGCCGGTAGCCCTTGCCGCCTTCGCCGGGCTGTACGCCCAGCTCCGCGCAGATGCGGCCGATGACGCGGGTGAAATCTGCGATTTCCGCGTCGCTGGCTTCCAGAGCGAAGTGATCGTAGCAGACGTAGGCACCTTTCGGGATCACCAGCACATGTTCGGGCGCCTGCGGGGCGATATCGCGGAAGGCGAGCGTGTGCTCTGTTTCCATCACCGTGGTGTTCGGGATCTCTCCGCGCAGGATTTTCGCGAAGATGTTCTGGTCGTCATAGGCGTAGGGCATGGTCAATCCACGAAGAGGTAAGGGGTTTCGGCGATCTCCTGCGCCTTATCCAGCGGGATGTCGAGGAATTCGGCGAGCGGCTCGGCATTCTCGGCGGCGCTGTTTTTCTGGCGCATGCGGAAGGTGGCGGGGAAATTGGCATCCCGGATACGATCGCTTTCAAAGATCACGTCGCCGCGAATGGTGGGCAACAGGTTGTCGATGGTTTCCTGCGTCGTGCGCTCCCCGGCAAGGCCCACGCGTTTGGCGTGGCCGATCAGATAGTCGTCGGTGAACTCGCAATCGATTTCGAGCATCTTCGTCTTGCTGCGGTCCGAGAAGAAATCCTGCATCAGCTCGATGTTGCCGGGATCGAGGCAGAGGATCAGGCGATCGGTTTCATAGTATTCGAACAGCAGCCTCACCACGGCGCGGCGGTGGCGGGTTCGTTTGGCGAGGCTGCGCTGGATGCCGCCCAGATCGGGCAGCGGCGTGCCCTCTTCGTCGAACACATATTCGATCATCGGGATGTTCGTCACCTGCCTAGCCTTGTCCAGCAGCCGCTTGGCGACGTGCCATTTCTTGCAGGTGACGATCAGCAACTCGCGCTCGGGCCCGAGCGAGCTTTCCGTCTCCCAGAAACGAGGCGCAAAGCGGCGGCCGTTACGGCCGCGGTCCACGAGGAAGCGGAACAGGCTGCGCCCTTCGTTGCTGATCGAGAAATCGGCATCGTCGTTGGCATAAAGCACGCCGAGCTTCTGCTTCAGATCCTTCGCCCCCGGCGAGATCTTGCGGGCAAAGAGGAAATCCTGGTTCAGCAGCATCTCGTAGTGATCGTTGTAAAAGGTCACCGGCATGCCGTAGTCGGAGAACATCAGGAAGGTGAGCGTGCGGGTGCGGATCTCGGTTTCGGGGACGAGGTGGCGCACCAGCGTCTGGAAAAAAGTCTCATCCGGGATCCATGTGGTGCGGAAGAAACGCATCACATCGGGGCGCTGGCGGGTGAAATCGAGGATCCACTCGATGGTGCGCCGCCGCAGGCACCACCACTGGCTGCCAATCATGATCTGCAGATCCGCCGGCACTTCACGGGTGAGATTGAAGCGTTTCTGCAGTTCGAAGGAGGTGTAGAAGCGCCATTTCTGGGTGCGTTCGTTGAACCAGTGGCGATAGATCAGGCGCTCTTCCTTCATGCCCGTCTTGATCCAGTCGCTTTCGAAGTAGTCGAAGCTCTCCACGTAGTCCACGTCCTCGGCGTCGAGGAATTCATGCGCATATTTGGCGGATTTGATCGCCATGCAATCGCCTGAGAGCATGTAAAAATGGGTGCAGCGCGGGAAGGCGTCCACCGCGGCTTCCACCGCGTAAAGCGTCGCCTCCACGAGCGACCACTCCCCCCAGCCGCATTTGATGCGTTTCTTGGCGAAGGTGACATTCGGGTTGCCATCCAGCGCGGCGCGGATCTTTTGGTAGTGTTCGGGCTTGGCACGCGCGTCGAAATGGATCGCCATGCAATCACCCATGGCGGTCAGCTGCTCCGCCTGCTGGATGATCGCTTCCGGATCCTTGTGACACAACAAAATGAAGGCAATCTTTGCCATCGCCGAAACCCAAACCTCACAGTTCTCCGATTGTTTACATAGATACTGCGAAGAGAGATTGAATAAACACCACTTCTTTGCTTTTTTGAGGGCAATTGTAGCCGGGTAACAGTGTGAATGCCCGGTCCTTGGAGGCAAATAGATTATGGGTTTTCCCGGCACCTGGATGACCGAGAGTGAAAGTGTCGTCTACCGGGTCGTTCCGAAATGCGCCTGCTCGACGATTGGGCAGATCATGTATTACTCGGATCACGGCAGTTTCTTTGACGGCGACATTCACGATTCCACCAGCGGGCTGCACAAGTGGTCCCAAGAAGACAGCCAGCCAAAGATCACGGCGAATGTGAAGGGTCATACGTCCTACGCCTTCACCTGCGTGCGCAACCCCTACACGCGCATCCTGTCGTCCTTCTTCGACAAGATCTGCGGCATCCAGCGCAACGGCAAACGCTACCGGGGCAACCTCGTGCCGCTCCTGATCCAGAAATACGGCATCGAGGTGGGCGATCCTGAAACCGGCTTCGAGTTCGATCAGGTCGCCAGCTTCCGCCGCTTCCTGCTGTTCGCGCGGGACACCATCCGCTGGCGCCGCCCGATGGAGCCCGACATCCACTGGTCCGCAATGTCCGGCCATATCTCGACCTTCATCGTCAACGGCGGCCGCTACGACAACATCTTTTTCACCGAGCACTTCAACGACGGCATGCAATCGGTGCTCGATCACATCGAGGTGCCCCACGGCGTGAACCTTGCCGAGATCCCGCGTTTCAACGAAAGCGAAGGCCACGGGCCCAAGCGCGCGCATCCGGTGGAGGATTACTTCGACGACCTGTCACGCCATCTCGTCTACGAGATGTACAAGCGCGATTTTGACCTGTTCAAATACGATTTCGAGAACCCCGGGAACAAATTCCCCATCGGGGAGATCGATCTGGACGAGGTGCACGCCAAGCTCGGCGTATAGCCGAGGTGTGAGTCCGTCGTGCCACGTTTACGCTGAAAGCCTGCGCCCGCATTGATTGCGGGGTGTCCGGGCGCGTAGACTTGCGCAAAGGCCGCAGTGATAGCGGCTGCAAACGGGCGAGAGGCGCTTTTGAGACGACAGGCCCTTGCGGGATGGCTGAGCCTCGCCTTGCTGGCGAGCTGCACGGTGGGGGAAGATTTCACCCCGCCCAAGACCGATCTGCCCGGCAGCTACAGCTTCATCACCGGCGCAACGCCGCAGGTGCGGGACGGCTACCGCTGGTGGCTGGATTACAAGGATCCGCTGCTGAACGATCTGATCGCGCTCGGCTTCAAGCAGAACCTCGACATCCGCAAGGCGCTTGCGCGGATCGAACAGGCGCAGGCGCTTGGCTTCGGGTTGGGGCAACCCGGATCGATTTTCGGCAAGGTTGAGGGCAAGCGCGATATTGGCGGCGGCGAAGATGCCTCCGGCTCAGGGTTTGCACGGATTGAATCGCTTTGGATCGTCGATCTCTTCGGCGAGCTGCGCCGGGAGCGCGAGGCGGCCGGCTACCGGATCGATACCGAATACGCCGAGGCGGATGTGCAAAGGCTGTTTTACCTGTCACAGATCGCAACCGCCTATATCGACATGCGGTTCTACCAAGAGCTGATCCGTACCAACCTCAAAGTGCTGAAATCGCGCGAGAGAACCTTTGAGTTGACGCAGGAGCTTGAAGCGCGCGGCGAGGTTTCTGATCTGGAAGTCGCACAGTCGCGGGCGCTTGTTGCGCAAACCAAGGCCGAATTGCCCGAGGTGGAGATCCTGCTCGTAGGCGCGATCCAAAGGATATTCACGCTGGTCGCTGAGCCGCTGCAGGACTTTCGGGAAAAGTTTGACAAACAGGCACCGCAGCCGACAGCCCAGTTCTCCGGCATCCGCACAGGTGTCCCCGCAGACCTGCTGCGCAACCGCCCCGATGTGCGAAAAGCCGAGCGCCGCTATGCGGAAGCCGTGGCGCTAACGGGCGTGGCCGAGGCCGACCTCTATCCGAGCCTGACGCTGACCGGCAACATCAACCTCGGCTATACCGACTCTGGTTTCGATCCGATCGGCAGCTTCTTCCGGGGTGCTGTGGACATCCCTGTGTTCGACAGAGGCAAGCGGCGCGCGCGCCTCGCCTACCAGAAGGCCCGCGCAGATGAGTTGCGCTTGGAATGGGAACGGGTGGTGCTTGTGGGCGTGGAAGAGGTTCAACGCGCCCTCATCGGGCTCAGCAAACACACCGAGGCCGTGGCCGCTTCGGAAGAGGCCGTGGTGGCGGCGGCGGATGTGTTGTCGATTGCGCGCAAGGCCTATGCGGCGCGCAAGATCAACTTCCTGCAGGTACTGGACGCCGAACGGGCGTTCCTCTCAGCCCAGAACGCAAGAGCGCTCGACAAGCGCAACCTTGCGGTGGACTACGTGAACCTCAACGTCGCCCTCGGCGGGGCGGCGCTGCGCGAGGATGAGAAGCGCTAAAGCGATGCACCAAATGTCCGGTTAAACCCGGAACGCTTCAGATCAAGCCAGCCTTGGCAAAGAGCGCCTTGATGTCGGCCTGCGGGCGCGGGCCGATGTGGCCGATCACTTCCGCCGCCGCGATGCAGCCCATGCGGCCCGAAACCTCCAGCGATTGCCCGGTGGCGTAGCCATAGAGGAACCCGGCGGCGAACTGATCGCCCGCGCCGGTGGCATCCACAGGCACCACGCGATTCACGGGCACAGTGACGGTCTGCTCGCCTTGCACCAGCACCACCTCATCGCCGGACCGGGTGCAGACAACCAGCCCGCTTTCAGAGGCCGCCTGTTCCAGAGCCGCGCCCAGATCGTCCGTCTGGTAGAGGCTCGTCCATTCGTGTTCGTTGCCGATCACGTAGTCCAGCTCGCGCACGAGGCGGCGGAAATCCTCCCGGTGGCGATCCACGCAAAAGGGATCAGACAGCGCGATGCCGGCCTTGCCGCCGTTCTGCTGGCACACCTTCGCGGCCCGTTCAAAGGCCTGCTTGCCCTTGTCCTTGTCGTAGAGGTAGCCCTCAAGGAACAGGATCTCGGCCTGCCCGGCCACATCTTCGGAGACATCCTCAGGCCCCAGCTCGGCGGAGATGCCGAGGTAGGTGTTCATCGAACGCTCGCCATCAGGTGACACGAAGATCATCGAACGCGAGGTCGGCAGCTCGCCACCCTCCACGGGCGGGTTCACGAAGGCGGTGCCTTCGCTTTCCATCGTCTGCGCGTAGAAGCGCCCCAGCGCGTCGTCATGCACGCGGCCGATGAAGGCGGTGGACAGGCCCAGATGCCCAAGGCCGGCCAGCGTGTTGGCCACGGAGCCGCCTGCAGCCTGGGTGCGCTCTGTCATGGCGCCATAGAGCAATTCGCCCCGCTCGCGCTCCACAAGCTGCATGATGCCCTTTTCGATCCCCATGAGATCGAGGAAGGAGTCATCGGATTGGGTCAGCACGTCGACGATGGCGTTGCCGATACCGACAACCTTGTAGGTCTTGCTCATAGGGTCTTGTCCTCGTAGGGGCAGAGGTCGCGGATGATGCAGTTGCCGCACATCGGCTTGCGGGCCTTGCAGGTGTAGCGGCCATGCAGGATCAGCCAGTGATGCGCGTGCTGCTGATACTCGGCGGGAATGTTGTCTTCAATAGCCCGTTCCACAACGTCAACATTCTTTCCCGGTGCGATGCCGGTGCGGTTACCGACGCGGAAGATATGAGTGTCCACCGCCTGCGCGGGCACGCCCCACCACATGTTGAGCACGACATTGGCTGTCTTGCGGCCCACCCCCGGCAGGCTTTGGAGCGCCGCGCGGGAGGAGGGCACCTCGCCGCCGTAGTCCTCCACGAGGATGCGGCTCATCTTCATCACGTTCTTGGCCTTCTGCTTGTAAAGGCCGATCGTCTTGATGTGGTCGATCAACCCCTCTTCGCCGAGGTCCAGCATCTTCTGCGGCGTGTCCGCCACTTTGAAGAGGCCGCGGGTGGCCTTGTTCACCCCCGCATCCGTGGCCTGCGCCGAAAGCGCCACCGCCACCACGAGGGTATAGACGTTCACATGCTCAAGCTCGCCCTTCGGCTCCGGCTCCTGTGCGTGGAAGCGGGCGAAGATCTGGCGCAGCGCGTTAAAATCCAACTGTTTGCTCATCGTGCTCATGGCGGCAGACCCTGCCGATGCGCCTTGGGTTTTGCAAGGCAAAGCTGGCTTCCTTGGCTTTTGCCGTCCTGCATGGCTAACTGCGGCCACACCCTTTTGCCGAAGGCCCTTTCGATGACCGAAACCGATCTTGCCCAGTTCACCAGCCAGACCCGCCAAGCGCTGGAAACCCGCCTTGCGGACGCGACCGCGCAGATCCGGGCGCTGCCGGAAGGCCTGCAGAAAGGGCGCATGCGGCAGCAGGCCTGGGGCCTGCAGCAGATGCTTGCGCCTGCCTCCGGCTATTTCTCGCAAGCCGGGCAGGATCATTTCCTCGAAGAGCATGTGTTTCGCGGCAAGCGCGGCGGGGTCTTCGTGGAAGTGGGCGCCTATGACGGGGTGAGCGGCTCCAACGGGCTGTTCTTCGAGCTGCTGCGCGGCTGGACGGGGCTGCTGATCGAAGCCGACCCGGCGCTCTGCGCCAAGGTCCGCGCCAGCCGGAGCCAGCCCTGCCTGCAAACCGCCATCGCGGCGGAGGCGGGCGAGGTCTCCTTCCTGTCGGTGAGCGCAGGCTACACGCAGATGGGCGGCATCGTCGACAGCCTTGGCGCGCGGGAAAAAGCCGCCATTGAGGCCGATCCGCGTTCCCGGACCGAGACGATCACCGTGCCGGCCCGACGGCTTGCGGATGTGCTGCGCGAACAGGGTCTGTACAAGATCGATTACCTTTCGCTCGACATTGAAGGCGCGGAACTGGGGGTGCTTGAGGGCTTTCCCTTCTCCGAGTTCAGGATCACCGCCTGGACGATCGAAGCCAACAATCACGCCCAGCGGATCGTCGATCTGATGCTGGCAAAAGGCTATGCGTTCCTCGGCGTGGTGGGCGTGGATCTTGTGTTTGCCCTGAAGACCTGAAGACCTGAGCGGCGCTTGGCGCAGCTTTCGGATCGCTTGAAAGCGTCGGAGTGCCTAGGGTCAGGGCCAAGGAGACAGATCATGCAGAACCTCGAAGACGGCTACCACTACGGTGTTATGAAGCGCGCCATCGCCGAGATCGACGCGCAGGGCGGGGAGGTGCTTTCGCTCGACGATCTGGCGGCGCGGATGCACATGAGCCCGGCGCATTTCCAGCGCCTGTTCAGCCGCTGGGCCGGGGTTTCGCCGAAACGGGTGCAGCAGTATCTGACGCTGGGCCACGCCAAGCGCATGTTGCACGAGAATTTCACCACGCTTGATGCGGTGAACGAGTTGGGCCTGAGCGGTAACGGGCGGCTGCACGATCTCTTCCTGCGTTGGGAGGCGATGAGCCCCGGCGAATATGCCCGCAAAGGGGCCGGGCTCGTGATCCGCTATGGCACATTCGAGAGCCCCTTCGGCCTGGTGCTGGCGATGGGCACCGAAAAGGGGCTCTGCGGGTTGGCCTTTACCGATGAGATCGGCGAAGCGGCGGCACAGGAGGATCTGCGCGCCCGGTGGCCCGAAGCCACCTATCTGGCCGATGCAGAGGCCCTGCGCCCGTGGGTGGAGGCAGCATTCGGCCAGACCGGCGAGGCGCGCCTGCACCTGATCGGCGCGCCGTTCCAGATCAAGGTCTGGGAAGCGCTGCTGAGCATTCCCTCCGGGCAGGTGACAACCTACAGCGAGATCGCGGGCGCGGTGGGCCATCCGCGTGCGGTGCGAGCGGTGGGGACGGCGGTGGGGCGCAATCCGGTGGGCTGGCTGATCCCCTGCCACCGCGCGCTGCGCAAATCCGGTGGGCTGGGCGGCTATCACTGGGGCCTGCCCGTGAAGCGCGCCATGCTGGCCTATGAGGCCGCGCGTGCCGAGGGGGAGGCCTCCTGACAACTGGCCCATACAAGCGCACGGCGAAAAGCCGCCGACAGCACGACATTTGCGCCTTCGCAGCCTCACAAGCGGTGATATACTGCCGCCACATCACCCCTTCGAGAGGCAGAAAAATGATCCGAGCAAAACTTCCCATCGCCGCCGCGGCCCTTGGTGTGCTGGCTCTGGCCGCATGTGACGGCATGACGACGACCGAACGCCGCGCCGCACAGGGTGCGACCGCTGGTGCGCTGGTTGGCGTCGCCACTGCGGGCAGCAACACCGGTAAATCCGCGGCAACCGGCGCGCTGATCGGTGGCCTTGCCGGTGCCGCCGTGGGCAACGCCGAAGAAAACAACCGCTGAACGGCCTCGCGGACCAATCGAGGCCTGACATGACCAGAACCAAATCCATTCTCCTGCTCTCCGTGGCAGGGGCGTTCGCACTTGCGGGCTGTACCGATCCGGCGAACCTGCCGAACGGGGCCCAGAAAACCCAGGAAGGCGCGATCATCGGCGGTGTCGTCGGTGGCCTCGCCGGGCTGGCAACCGCTGGCAGCAACCCCACCAAAAGCGCGCTCATCGGCGCGGCGGCGGGTGCGGCGGCGGGCGGCTTCATCGGCAACCGGCTCGACCAGCAAGAAGCCGCGCTGCGCCAGAGCATCACCAACAGCAACATCCAGATCGTGAACACCGGGACGGAGCTGAAAGTGATCATGCCGCAGGGCATCCTGTTTGCCACCGATAGCGCCACCGTCAATTCCGCCATCTATGGCGATATGAGCGCGCTGGCGACAAACCTGAAGCAATACCCGGACTCCGTGGTCGAAGTTGTGGGCCACACCGACAACACCGGCTCCGCTGCCTATAACCAGACGCTGTCGCTGCAGCGGGCGCAATCGGTGTCCAACATCCTTGTCAGCAACGGCGTGCCCTCCAACCGGTTGGTGCCGATCGGCAAGGGCGAGGATCAGCCCGTGGCTTCCAACCTTACCGAGGAAGGCAAGGCACAGAACCGGCGCGTGGAAGTGATCATCCGGCCCACGGCCTGAGGCACGCTACAGCCATGACACCGCAGGAAGCCGGGCCCCGCGCCCGGCTTTTTTCGTTGTCGCCGCGCAGGCGTGGTCATATGTTCTTACCAATTCACGCGGAGACACCATGCCTTTCCAGAAGATCGAAGCCGAGAAGCTTTCCCGTTCGGTGGTGCGCCAGATCGAACAGCTGATCCTGCGCGGCATCCTCCGGCCCGGTGAACGGCTGCCTTCCGAGCGCGAGCTGGCCGAACGGCTAGGGGTCTCGCGCCCCTCACTGCGCGAAGCCATCGCTGACCTTCAGGAGCGCGGGCTGCTGGAGGCCCGGGCCGGGGCCGGGATCTTCGTGGCGCAGGTGCTGGAGGCGGCCTTTTCGGATGCGCTGGTGACGCTCTTTGCCAGCCACGACGAGGCGGTTTTTGACTATATCGACTTCCGCCGCGACATGGAGGGGCTCGCGGCAGAGCGCGCCGCAAGGCTAGGGTCGGACACGGATCTGAAGGTGGTCGACACGATCTTTCGCAAGATGGAAGTCGCCCACAGCAAGCGCAACCCGGCGGATGAGGCGGCGCTGGACGCGGAGTTTCACCTCTCGATCATCGAGGCCAGCCACAACGTGGTGATGCTGCACATGATGCGCTCGATGTTCGGGCTGCTGCGGGAGGGTGTGTTCTACAATCGCCAGATCATGTTCAAGCAACGCACCACGCGGGATTCGCTTCTGGAGCAGCACGGCGCGATCAACCGCGCCCTGCAGGCGCGCGATCCGGTTGGCGCGCGGGCTGCGGTGGAGGCGCATCTGAGCTATGTTGAGCGGGCGCTGAAGGATCAGCAGAAGGCCGATCAGAACGAGGCGATTGCGCGCCAGCGGCTGGAGCACGAGAGCAACCGGCGCTAGCTGCGGGGCTTGGGGAGCGCTTTGGGGGGCGCTGCCCCCCGCCGCCCTGCGGGCGGCTCCCCCCGAGGTATTTGAAGCGAGAGGAAGGGGGCCCGTTTTGCTTGCGGACGGGCATGAAAAAACCCGGCTGTTGGGGCCGGGTTTTTCGCGTCTTTGGTGTTTGCGAAGCGCTTAGTGCAGCTTGGCGGACACGTCCTTGATGGCGGCGTCGATGAGCGCGTTGCCGTCGGCGGCGGTCATCTGCTTGGCCACGACCTCGGCGGCGGCAGCCACGGCCACGTTCACAGCCGTATCCCGGACTTCCTTCACGGCAGAGGCTTCGGCGGAAGCGATCTGGTCCTGCGCGGCGGCGAGGCGGCGCTTGATGGAGGCCTCGAGATCTTTCTTCGCGGCTTCAGCGGCCAGTTTGGCCTCTTCCTTGGCGTGTGCGACGATGCGATCGGCCTGCTCCTGCACTTCGCGCTGCTTGCGCTCGTAGGAGGCCAGAACCGTTTGCGCTTCCTCGCGCAGGGCGCGGGCTTCGTCGAGCTCGGATTTGATGTCGTCGGCGCGCTTGTCGAGCATGCCACCGATCATCCCGGGCACTTTGAAGTAGAAGAGCACACCGATGAAGAGCAGGAAGCCCAGCGTCACCACGAAGTCGGTGTTGCCCAGCGAGAAGAACGGGCCGGAGGCTGCGAGAGCCGGTGTGCCGGCGAGGGAGAGGGCGAGGATCAGTTTTTTCATCTCACTTACCCTTTCACACGCGCTGCGACGGCGGCGGTGATGGCCTCGGCGTCGGCTTTCATGCCCAGCGCCGACACGATCTCGGAGGCGGTGTCCTGCGCGACATCCTTGACGGCAGCAAGCGCCCCTTCGCGGATCTCGGCGATGGCTTTCTCGGATTCGGCCGCCTTGGCCGCGATCTCGGCATCCGCCTTGGCGGTGGCCGCATCCAGTTCGCCCTGAATCTCGGCCTTGGTTTCGGCCACAATCCGGGCTGCCTCGGCGCGGGCATCGGCAAGCGCCTGCTGGTAGGCTTCCTCAGCCTCCTGCGCTTTCAGCTTCAGTTCTTCCGCCGCGGCGATGTCATTCGTAATGGTCCCCTGACGTTCGGCAAGCACCGCCGCCACGCGCGGCAGCGCGATGCGGGTCAGGATGAAGTAGATCGCAAGAAGCGCGATCACGAGCCAGACGATCTGGTTCGAATAGGTAGAAAAATCCAGCTGGGGCAT
Organism: Pseudoruegeria sp. SHC-113; assembly: GCF_025376885.1. Classification (NCBI taxonomy): domain Bacteria; kingdom Pseudomonadati; phylum Pseudomonadota; class Alphaproteobacteria; order Rhodobacterales; family Roseobacteraceae; genus Pseudoruegeria; species Pseudoruegeria sp. SHC-113. Next base: position 404,471 of record NZ_JAHUBR010000001.1, on the reverse strand, counting down.
CCCGGCGGATTCTGCAGCGTGACCCGCGGTATGTGCGGCGTCCGTTGCGGCGTCGTGGGTCTCGGTAGCCATCTCGTCGTTCTCCAGGAACCTTGTGGAAGAACGGGTGAGCCGTGGAGCGGCTCACCCGACCGTAAGGATCGTGCGGAGCTCTTAGACGGCGAACATCAGCAGCAGAGCGACGAGGAACGAGAAGATCCCCAGAGCTTCTGCAAAGGCGATGCCGATGAAGAGGGTCGCGGTTTGGCCGCCGGCGGCGGAGGGGTTGCGCAGGGCGCCGGACAGGAAGTTGCCGGCCACGTTGCCAACACCGATGGCAGCAGCGCCAGAACCGATTGCAGCCAGACCAGCGCCGATGTGTGCGAGTTCGCCTTCCATTGTGATATCTCCTTACAGGTTGGAAGCTTTAGAAACTTATGTGTCGTTCGGGGAAGCGGGCGGGCAGACGGCCCGCCGCTGCCTTAGTGAGAGGGGTGCAGCGCGTCTTTCAGGTAGACGCAGGTGAGGATCGTGAACACGTAGGCCTGGATGAAGGCCACCAGCACTTCAAGACCATACATGGCGGTGATCGCGAGCACGGAGACCGGCGAGATCACGGCGATGGCGGCGAAGCCCGCGAAAACCTTGATCACGGCATGGCCGGCCATCACGTTGCCTGCAAGACGAATGCAGTGGCTCACGGGGCGCACGAAGTAGGAAATCAGCTCGATCACGGCGAGGATCGGGCGCAGCGCCAGCGGCGCGGAGGACACCCAGAAGAGGCCGAGGAACTTGGTGCCGTTCAGCACGAAACCGAGCACCGTGACCGTGATGAAGACCGCGAGCGCCAGAACCGCCGTCACCGCGAAGTGGGAGGTGGTGGTGAAGCTCATCGGGATCAGGCCAAGGAAGTTGGCGAAGACGATGAAGAGGAAGAGCGTGAAGATATAGGGGAAGAAGCGCACGGCATCCTTGCCCGTCACATCCTCGACCATCTTGTAAACGAAGCCGTAGGCCAGTTCGGCGATGGATTGGACACGCGAGGGCACGACGGCGCGGCCGCGGGTGCCGATGACCATCAGCAGGAAGATGCCCAACACCGCGAAGCCCATCCAGAGCGTCACGTTGGTGATGGTGTACCAATGCACCGCGCCGTCCCCAAACAGGGGCTTCACGATGAACTGATCCATCGGGTGGAAAACCAGACCGCCTTCTTCGCCGTGTGCTTCGCTTGCCACGTTATGCCCTCTCGTCATCCTCGGCGGGCTCTGCCGCCTGTTTCTCCTGGAACTCCTGCGCCGTGCGAAGCATCGTCTTCACCCCGGCCGCGAAGCCCAAAAACACAAAGAGCACCAGGAAGATCGGCAGAGTGCCGAAGAGGCTGTCCAGCCCGTACCCGATGCCAAAGCCGACCCCAAGGCCAGCCACAAGCTCGATCACCATGCGCCAGCCCATCTGGGCCTGCGAGTAGTGCTCTTCCGAATGGTGCTTCTCCTGCTTGCCGCCCTTCAGCGCATGGATGCGCTCTTCGAGGCGGGCCAGACGCTCTTTGTGGTCGTGCTCAGACAGGCGAGGCGCTCCTTTCGGTTCAAGCGCCTTGCTAGGGAGTCCGGCGCTTGGAGTCAACGGGGTTGGCTTACTACTTAAGTATCTGTTTTAAAATCACATTCCAAAGGCGCGACACCCCGGCGCAGGGCGGAAATCGCGCATTTCCACCTGAAAACGATATTCAACCTTCTGGTTGAGGTTTGAAAATGCGCCTCGGCAGGCGGCCGTCGATGAAGATCAGGCCCGAGAAGATCACCGCCATGCCCGCGATCTGCGCCGGGCCAATGGGCTCTGCCAGGATCAGCACGCCGAGCAGCACGGCAGAGACGGGCGTGAGGAAGGTGATCGTGCTGGCCGTCGTGCCCCCGATGATCGGGATCAGCCAGAACAGCAGGATGAAGGCACCGGAGGTCAGCGCAAAACCGATGACGAAGAGCGCGGCCCATGTACCGGCGCGCTCGATATGGGGGGGGCCCTCCAGCCCCAGCGCGACGGAGGCAAGCATCGCCGTGCCGATCAGCAGCGACCAGGCTGTGAGGAGCGTGCGGTTCATCCCGTCAAAGGCGCGCATGAGGTTGAGCGCGATGCCGTAGCAGAAGGGCGCGATCATGGTGGCCAGCAGCGCCCAGGGATCAGACGGCCCCTGCCCCCGGAACGCTGGCGACACCAGTACGACGATGCCGGCCAAACCAAGGCCGACGCCGATAGATTTGAGCCACGTCGCCCGCTCGCCGCCGGGCCAGACATGGCTCACGGCCACGGCCATGACGGGCGTGGTGGCATTGACGATCCCGGCGGCGGAAGAGGTGATGTATTGCTGGGTGATCGGGAAGACGGCGAGCGGGATCGCGTATTGGATCGCGGCAAAGAGCACGAGCACGCCGACGCTGCGCAGTGGAATTGCCAGCGGCGCGCGGCGTGCGAAGAGCCAGAGCCAGCAGCCCAAGGCCCCGATGCCGACGCGCCCCAGTGCCACGGTGAGCGGGCCAAGCTCGCGCAGCAGGATTTCATTGAAGAAAAAAGACGACCCCCACCCCATGCCGAGCAGGAAAATCAGCCCCCAGTAGCGCAGTTGCATTCCAATGTCCTTTCGCCTGCCCGGCTGGCTTAAGCGTTCAGCCGCCATGAGGCCAATTGCAATTTCTGATGGCCCACATCACTGCCGGGTGTGGCAGGCGGAAAGGGGCCGTCCAATCCGGGTCTTGCGCCTTTGCCGTTCGCCTGCACGGCTTGACCGGCGCGCGGCGCGCAGCTACGGCAAAGAGGTGAGCAAATCTGTGCCCCTTGATACCGTCTTCGCGGCCCTGGCCGACCCCACCCGGCGGGAGATCCTCTCCATGCTGCTGGAGGATGATATGGCGGTGACGGATGTGGCCGAGCCCTTCGAGATGTCGCTCGCGGCGATCTCCAAGCACCTAAACGTGCTCACGAACGCCGGGCTGATCAGCCAGGAGAAATTCGGCCGGGTGAAATGGTGCAAGCTGGAGCCCGACGCGCTGCGGGATGCCTCGATCTGGATGCAGAGCTTCGGGCAGTTCGAGGCGGTGAACCTTGATGCCTTCGAGCGGTTCTTGGAGCGCGAAATCCCCGAGGCCGACGAGGGCTGAAGGGGCGGATGGGGGCTCTGCCCCCGGCCCTTGCGGGCCTCCCCCGAGAAATTTTTAAGAACAAAGTGGGGGGCCTTTAGGGGGCTGTGCGGTCGAACTCCACGGGCAGGCCCGGTGTGGCCGCTTGGCGGAAAGCTTCCATGATGTCGCTTTCATGCACGCGCAGGGGAGAGAGGGGCGGCAGGGCGTCGGGGGCGAAGAAGGCGGCTTCGGTGGTTTCCTGCGCGGGACGCGGGGTGACCTGGCCGTCTTCGTCGCAGAGGAAGTAGATCTTGTAGAAATCCTTCGGATCCGGCGGGAAGGGGCCCTTGGCGCGGTGGCGGATCAGATAGAGGTGGCGCGCGCGTGCTGTGAGCCCGGCCTCCTCTTGGATCTCTTTCTCGACGTTCTCGGCCGCTGAGAGGCCGATGTCGCAATAGCCGCCGGGCAGGGCCCAGAGGCCATCCATCGCTTCGCGTACCAGCAGGATGCGACCGTCCCGGATCACCGCGCCGCGCACCTCGACATGGGGTGTGGCGTAGCCGTGGGCGGGTTTGGGCAGGCCAGGGATCGGCACCGGGGCTTTGGTGAAGAGATCGGCGAGCATGGCCGAGGCGAGCGCATCGATTTCCTCGTAGCGCTCGCGGTCAAAGCCGTCGCGCGTGAAGTGCTGGCCAGTGGCGGCAAGCGCCTGCAGGCGTTTCAGGCGGGTGAGCCATAGGGTTTCCAAGGCGAGCCTCCGTTTGCCGAAGCTTTGGCATCCGCGCCGCCCGTCCGGCAAGGCTTCCCTCCAAAGGGCTGGCATGCGGGCGACAGCTGTGGCAGGCATGCTGCATGATGCGCGCTGTATTCCTTCTGGGCCTCGGCCTTACCGCCTGCCAGCCAGACGAGACGATCTCGGGCTATGCGGGCACCGAGACGACGTGGCGGCTTGTCGAGGCGGCAGGGCAACCAATCGGGCCGCGCATCACGCTGCGGTTTCCCGAAGAGGGCCAGATCGCGGGCGAAGCACCCTGCAACAGCTATGGCGGCGCGCAGACCGTGCCTTACCCGTGGTTCGCGGTGCAGGATCTTGTTTCCACCCGCGCGGCCTGCCCGGATCTGGAGCTGGAAGGCACCTATTTCGCCATGCTCATGAGCGTGAGCCTTGCGGAAGTGGCGGGCGACACGCTGATCCTGTCCAATGAGGCCGGCCTGCAGCTGGTTTACCGCGCCGAGGCCGACTGACGCGCGAGCAGGTCCAGAAGCCGCCGGCGGGCCGGTGGCAGCGGTTTCCCGGCCAGTCCTTCCGCGATGCGGCTCGTGAGGAAAAAACCCGAGAGCGCAAAGCCTTGCGCGATTTCGCCCGCCTCCGGCGGCCGCCCTTCTGCTAGAAAAGCCGGGAGCGGCAGGAGCCTGTCGGCCCAGTCCCCGGCGCCTTCCGCACTGACGGCGCGGCCTGTCTTGGGGGAGACGTAGATCAGGCCGGTTTGCGCCCCCGTCACCGCGCAGGCATCAAGGGAAAGCGGAAAGCCTAAGGCGCGCAGAAGGGCCAATTCCCACTGCAGATAGGCATAGGGCCAGAGATCGCTCTCGCCGAGCAGATCGAGCACCGTCTGCGTCTGGGCATAAAGGCGCGGGTGCGGCTCGCGCTCGGGCAAGGCAAAAGCCAGCATCGCGCAGAGCGCGTTCAGCCCGGCCAACGGGGCCCGCTCTGATAGCAATCCGGCCCGGCTCCTACGCGGCTCCACCGTGAAAGCACCGATGTGATCTTCAAGCCGCGCGCGCCACGTCAGATCGAGCTGCGCCCCCGGTTGCAGCACCGGGGCGATCTTGCGGCTCGCGCCGCCGCGCACGACGCCCGCGTGGCGGCCGTGGCTTTCGGTAAACACTTCGATGATCGCGGCGCTTTCGCCGTGCCGCCGCACGGCAATCAACACGCCCTCTTCGCGCCATTCCATGGGGTCAGCCTAGCGCAAGCCCTTTCTTCTTGGGACAAATATCCCCGCCGGAGGCAAGAAAGTTTAGCCCGCCAGCCCCTCTTCTTCCAGAAGGTGCCGCCCCGCCCTGTCCTCAACCTCGATCACCCAGAGGTCCGGGTCAAAGCGGCGTTGGCGGGAAATAGCGGCATCCACTTCCGCCTCAGCCCCTTCGGCGAGCACCACCCAGGCGCGTTCGCCCGTCATCAGATCGAAGCTGCGCTGGAAGGCCCGCGCCGCGCCGTCCAGCGTGTTGAGCTTCACCAGCACCGCCCCGGCCGTCAGATCGCCCTTGGCGGTGACGAAGGCGGGGATGTCGCGCAGCCGAAGCCGCGCGAGATAGGCGGAGACCCAGAACTCCGCCGTCAGCCGGCTCATGCGTTGCCGTCTTTGAAATCAAGCCCCATCTCGGAGTAGCGCTCTTTCTCTTCAAGCCAGTTCGGGCGCACTTTCACCTGCAGGAACAGATGCACCGGGCGATCCAGGAAGGCTTCCAGTTCCGCGCGCGCGGCCGTGGAGACGCCCTTGATCGTCTCGCCCTTCTTGCCGAGCACGATGCCCTTGTGACCGTCGCGCATGACGTAGATCACCTGATCGATGCGGGCGGAGCCGTCCTTGCGCTCTTCCCAGTTCTCGGTTTCCACGGTGAGCTGGTAGGGCAGTTCCTGATGCAGGCGCAGGGTGAGCTTTTCGCGGGTCATCTCGGCGGCGATCATGCGCATGGGCAGATCGGCGATCTGATCCTCGGGGTAGAGCCACGGCCCGGCGGGCACTTCCTGCGCCAGCCATTTGCGCAGATGCTCCACGCCATGGCCCTTCTCGGCGGAGATCATGAAGGTCTCCGCGAAAGGATAGGCCTCGTTCAGATCCTTGGTGAGCTTGAGCAGCACCTCGGAGGCGACACGGTCGATCTTGTTGATCGCCAGCGCCACTTTCTGGCCGGTGCCGCGCTCTTTCAGACCGTCAAGAATCGCCTGCACGCCTTCGGTGATGCCACGGTGGGCTTCCACCATCATCACCACCACATCAGCATCGGCTGCACCCGTCCAGGCGGCGGCGACCATCGCGCGATCAAGCCGGCGGCGCGGGCGGAACAGGCCGGGCGTGTCGACGAAAACAATCTGGCTCTGCCCTTCCATCGCCACACCGCGGATGCGGGCGCGGGTGGTCTGCACCTTATGGGTCACGATCGAGACCTTGGCCCCCACCATGCGGTTCAGCAGCGTGGATTTCCCCGCGTTGGGCTCCCCGATCAGGGCCACGAAACCGGCGCGTGTTTCACTCATCTTCACTCTCCATACGGGCCAGCAGCGCCTTGGCGGCGGCCTGTTCGGCCTGCCGTTTCGATCCGGCGGTGGCCATTTCACTTTCGCCGCTCTCCAGCGTCACCGAAATGGTGAAAACCGGGGCGTGATCCGGCCCCTCGCGCTTGAGCTGCGCGTAGCGCGGCGGTTGTTGCTTGCGGGCCTGCGCCCATTCCTGCAGCGAGGTTTTCGCATCGCGGCTGTCGGTTTCCACGGTGTGCACGCGTTTGCCCCAGAGCCGAAGCACCATTTCCTGCGCCGCTTCAAAACCCGCGTCCAGATAGACGGCGGCGATCACCGCTTCCATCCCGTCGCCCAGCAGTGCGGCCTTGCGCCGCCCGCCAGACATCATCTCGCTGCGCCCCAGTTTCAAGACCGCGCCCAGATCGACCTCACGTGCCACGTCGGCGCAGGTCTCCTTGCGCACCAGCGCGTTGAAGCGCGGCGCGAGCTGGCCTTCGGTGGCTTCCTTGTCAGCAGAAAACAGCGCGCCCGCCATCGTCAGGCCCAGCACGCGGTCGCCAAGGAACTCCAGCCGCTGGTTATCCGAACGGGTGGGCGAGGACATGGAGGAATGCGTAACGGCCCGCAGCAGAAGCTCGGGCCGTTTGAACCTGTGCCCGATCCGGGCCTCGAACGCTTTCAGGTCAGCGGAAAGTTTCACTCGATCCTCTTGAAGAAACGGTCGGAGCGCCACGTCCAGAAGAAGAACAGCGAACGCCCGGCGGAGGAGAACATCACCCGGTCGGCGCGGCCGATCAGGTTTTCATAGGGCACGAAGCCGACACCGCCGACGCTCTGCGGCACGCGGCTGTCGGTGGAGTTGTCACGGTTGTCGCCCATGAAGAAGTAGTGGCCTGCGGGCACGGTGATCACGCCGGTGGTGTCGGTCGCGGCGTTGGTGATGTTGAGAATGGAGTGCGAGACGCCGCCGGGCAGGGTCTCGACGAATTTGTCCTTCTCGCAATCCGCGCCGATGCCCACGGGCGTGGTACAACGGGGCATGTTGCCGATGGGGCCCTGCTTTTCGAAGATTTCGGTGAAGGTGCCATCAGGCGTCTGCACGGCTTCCTCGCCGTTGATGAACAGCACGCCGTTCTGCATCTGGATCTTGTCGCCGGGCAGGCCGATCAGGCGCTTGATGAAATCGGTGTTGTTCACCGGGTGGCGGAACACCACCACGTCGCCGCGCTCGGGCTCGCTGCCGAGGATCCGGCCCGGGATCGGGCACATGGAGAAGGGGCAGGAGTGCTGCGAGTAGCCATAGGCCATCTTGTTGACGAAGAGGAAATCGCCGATCAGCAGCGTATCCTTCATGGAGCCCGAAGGGATCCAGAAGGGCTGGAAGAAGAGCGTCCGGAAGACGCCTGCGATCAGAAGCGCGTAGACGACCGTTTTGACGGTCTCCATGATGCCTTCTTCTTTTTCTGCTTTCGCGGCCATGAAAGGGGATTCCTGCTCGGGTTTGGTTCGTGTTGTCTTGGCGTCAGTGCTGCGGGGTGTCAACCCGGACGGCGGGGCGTCTTGCGCTGAACGCCCGTCGCGCAAGCGGCGGGCACGCGGCTGCCCGCCCCAAGGCGGCCGCGTTTCGCGTCCGCCCGGGCAACCGCTCGCCGCGCATAATCACTCGGCCAAGGGCCGCGCCTCGATCACCACGAAGGCCTGCGCCCAGGGGTGATCGTCTGTCAGCGTCACATGGATGATCGCCTCATGGCCTTCCGGCGTCATTTCCTTCAGCCGCTCCGCCGCCCAGCCCGTGACATGCATCACCGGCTGACCCGTGCGCAGGTTGGTGACGCTCATGTCCTTCCAGGCTATGCCCATGCTCAGGCCGGTCCCCAGCGCCTTGGAACAGGCTTCCTTGGCGGCCCAGCGCTTGGCATAGGTTCCGGCCGTATCGCGCCGGCGCTCGGCCTTGGCTTGTTCCAGATCGGTGAAAACGCGATTGCGGAAGCGATCGCCGAAACGCTCCAAGGTGGCCTCGATCCGCTCGATATTGGCCAGATCGGTGCCGATGCCGAGGATCATTTGCCCGCCTTCTGCGCCAGCTTCTTCGTTTCCGTCTTGTGCCCGAGCGACAGGAAGGAGGCGTTGATCACGAAGGCCACCACGAGGATGAAGCCCGTCAGGCCAAAGCGCGCCATCCCTGCGCCGGGCAGCGCGAAGGCCTCCCCGAAGGAGAGCCGCAGGACCAGGAAGAAACAGGCCGCGATCAAGGCGTAAACGGCAGTGCAGATCCCGGCGGCGCGCAGCAGGGCGGGCATCTCCGGTGCGGCCAACCCAGCGCGCGCCGCAATCTGCCCTTCGCGCGCGGCGGCCAGCATGAGCGGCAGCAGGATCGTCGCCGCGGGCGGGATGCCGAACCCGACATATTGCAACGCGAGCGCGTTCAGGATGGCCATGACGAAAACAATGGCGATGACGGTGCCGCCGTAGCGGATCAGGTTTGGTTTCATGCGCGCGCCTCATCCATCAGGCGGCGCATTTCGGCGATGGCCGGGGTGAGGCCGCGGAAGATCGACTCGCCGATCAGGAAATGGCCGATGTTGAGCTCCATAACTTCCGGGAAAGCCGCAACCGGCTGCACGGTGTCATAGGTCAGCCCGTGGCCCGCATGCACCTCCAGCCCGAGCGAATGGGCGAAGGCCGACATTTCGCGCAGAGCGTCCAGCTCGCGGTCGCGCGCGGCGAAATCGCCCTCGGCATGGGCATCGCAATAAGCACCGGTGTGCAGTTCGATCACGGCGGCGCCGATCCGGTGCGCCGCCTCGATCTGGCGCTTGTCGGCGGCGATGAAGATCGACACCCGGCAGCCCGCATCGCGCAGCGGCGCAATGAAATGGGCCAGCCGGTTTTCTTCCCGCGCGACTTCGAGCCCGCCCTCCGTGGTGCGCTCTTCGCGCTTTTCCGGCACGATGCAGACGGCATGGGGCTTGTGGCGCAGGGCGATGGCCTGCATTTCTTCCGTGGCCGCCATCTCGAAGTTCAGCGGCACGGTGAGCACCTCCATCAGGCCTTCGATGTCGGCATCCGAAATGTGGCGGCGATCTTCGCGCAGGTGGGCGGTGATGCCATCGGCCCCGGCTTCTTGCGCGATTTGCGCGGCGCGCAGCGGATCGGGATAGGCCCCGCCGCGCGCGTTGCGCACGGTGGCCACGTGATCGATGTTGACGCCGAGGCGCAGCTTGCCGAGGGGCGCTTGTGTCATGGTGGTGGTGTCTCCTGTCGTCCCGGCCCGCAACCTAGCGGCTCTGGGCAGGTTCGTCAGCCGCCTTCGCGGCCTTGGCGCGCAGCTGCGCGAGTTTCTTCTTCAGCTTGCCCTTGCGCCGCTTCTGGTAAGCGGCGATCACCGGCACGCTCATGTAATAGGCCACGAGCCCGGTGATGATGCCGGGGATCAGCCCGCCCACCAGATAGGGCAGGTAGACATCGTGGTAAAACTGGCTGAGCTGCGACCAATCGGCCGTGCGGTCCGAGAAGATGGCGAGGAAGTTGTCCTTCACATCCGCGCCCGCGCCCTTGAAGTTCTGATAGAGCGTCTTGCTCTCTTCCGCGCTATAGGCCTCGCCCAGCAGGAAGTGGCCCGTCTTCATCGAGACAACGGCGATGATCGGGAAGGTCACCGGGTTGCCGAAGAAGGTGGCCAGAAGCGAGGCCACGATATTGCCGCGCAGGATCATGGCGATGAAGGCGGCGATGAAGAAATGGACCCCGAAGAGCGGCGTGAAGCAGACGAATACCCCGGCAAAGATCCCGCGCGCGATCTTTTCCGGCGTGTCGGGCAGACGGCGCAGACGGTGCTTGAGGTAGCTGAAGCCCCGGCCCCAGCCGCGCCGCGGATAGACGAAGTCCATCACGGCCTGATGCGGGGGGCGTCTGTCTCGGCGTTTGAAAACCAACGGGGCGTATCCTTGCCGGGGTCAGGGCGTTGCGGGGCGTGTTCGGATCAGGGTTTGCCGTCACCGGAGACATCGCGCAAGCGTTCAATGCTGGCCACATCGCTTTCGGCATCCAGCGCGGTGATGATGGCGTGCAGATGTTCCGCATCGCGCACATCCGCGTCGATCAGCAGGCGGTAGAAATCCGGTTTGCGGTCCTTGAAGTGCATGTCCGAGATATTGGCCTTCTGCTCGCCGATCAATGTGCAGATTCGTCCCAGGACGCCGGCATCGTTGGACAGGGTGATGTTGAGCGTCACCGCGTGCACCGCCTTGTGCTTGCCCGAGTGCCAGTGCAGATCGATCCAGCGCTCCGGCTGATCCTCGTATTCGCCAAGCCGCGGGCAATCGATGGCGTGCACCACCACGCCTTTGCCGCGGAAGGTGATCCCAACGATGCGCTCGCCGGGCACCGGTTGGCAGCAGGGCGCGCGGTGGACGCTCTGATCCTCCGACAGGCCAACAACGGCACGGGCTTCGTCGATTTCGCCGCCTTCGACAGGGGCCAGATCCGGGTAAAGCGTCTCCACCACGTCGCGCGCCTTCAGCTCGGCGCTTCCGAGGCGGGCCAGCAGCTCGTTCGTGTCCTTCAGGCGGAGGTTGGCGGCAGCGGTGCGCAGAGCTTTGTCGGTGACCTTCTTGCCGATGTGCTCGAAGGCCACGCGGGCCAGTTCGCGGCCCAGCTTTATGAAGCGCTCGCGATCCTCTTCGCGCAGGGATTTGCGGATCGCGGCCTTGGCGCGTCCGGTTGTCACGATGTCGAGCCAAGTGCCCTGCGGGCGCTGGCCTTCCGCGGTGATGATCTCCACCGACTGGCCGTTCTTCAGCCGCGTCCAGAGCGGCACGCGCATGTGATCGATCTTCGCGCCCACGCAGCTGTCGCCGATCCGCGTGTGGATCGCATAGGCGAAATCCAGCGGAGTGGCCCCGCGCGGCAGTTTCACAACCTCGCCCTTGGGGGTGAAGCAGAAGACCTGATCGGAATACATCTCGAGCTTCACATGCTCGAGGAATTCATCGTTGTCTTCGGCGGTGTCAAACCGCTCCGTCAGCCCGGCGACCCATTTCGCCGGATCCACGGCAAAGGGGTTCTCGCCGCGCACACCGTCGCGGTAGGCCCAGTGGGCCGCCACGCCGGACTCGGCGACTTCATGCATCTGCCGGGTGCGGATCTGCACCTCGACGCGCTTGCCATCCCGGCCCGAAACCGTGGTGTGGATCGAGCGGTAGCCGTTGGATTTCGGCTGGCTGATGTAATCCTTGAAGCGCCCCGGCACCGCGCGCCAGCGCTGGTGGATCGCGCCCAGCACCCGGTAGCAATCGGCCTCGGACTTGGTGATCACGCGGAAGCCATAAATGTCGGACAGGCGCGAGAAACCGATGTGCTTCGTCTCCATCTTGCGCCAGATCGAATAGGGCTTCTTGGCGCGGCCAAACACATCGGCCTCGATGCCCTCGGCGTCCAACTCCTTGCGTATGTCGCGGGTGATCTTGTGGATCACGTCGCCGGTTTCGCGCTGCAGGGTGATAAAGCGGCGGATGATCGAATTGCGCGCTTCCGGGTTGAGCACGCGGAAGGCCAGATCCTCCAGTTCCTCGCGCATCCAGTGCATCCCCATGCGGCCCGCGAGCGGGGCGAAGATGTCCATGGTTTCGCGGGCCTTCTGGGCCTGCTTCTCCGGGTTCATCGCCTTGATCGTGCGCATGTTGTGCAGGCGGTCGGCGAGCTTCACGAGGATCACACGCAGATCCTTGCTCATCGCCATGAAGAGCTTGCGGAAGTTCTCGGCCTGTTTGGAACCGGTGGAAGAAAGCTGCAGGTTCGTCAGCTTGGTGACGCCGTCCACCAGCTCCGCCACCTCGACGCCGAACATCTCGGCCACCTCGCTATAGGTGGATTTGGTGTCTTCGATAGTGTCGTGCAGCAGGGCGGTGATGATGGTCGCATCGTCCAGCCGTTGCTCTGTCAGGATGGCGGCAACGGCGACGGGATGGGTGAAATAAGGCTCACCCGACCGGCGGAACTGCCCCTCATGCATCTGCATGCCATAGGCATAGGCCCGCCGGATCTTTTCCGCATCGGTATCGGGATTGTAGTTGCGGACCAGCGCGATCAGGTCTTCGACTGCGATCATCTCCGGTCCGCGCCCTTCACGGGTTGTGAGGCCTTAAAGCCGGCCTCAGCGCTGCCCCTGCGCTTCCATCAGCGCGCGCAGCAATTTCTCTTCGCTCATGTCGTCCTGCGCCGGCTTGTCTTGCTCGGCTCCCATGAGGAGCGCCATCGCATCATCTTCCGGTTCGTCGACCTCGATCTGGGTCTGGTTGGACTCGATCAGGCGCTCGCGCAGATCCTGAGCTGATTGGGTCTCGTCGGCGATCTCACGCAGGGAGACAACGGGGTTCTTGTCGTTGTCGCGATCCACGGTGATGGCCGCCCCGGCAGAGATTTCGCGGGCGCGATGCGCGGCGAGCATGACGAGCTCGAAGCGGTTCGGAACCTTGTCTACGCAATCTTCTACGGTAACGCGGGCCATGACGACTCCATTTTCCTGCAGGGTATATCGAAGCGCCTTATCTATGCCCTTGTCTGGGTATTGACAAGCGCAAAACCGGGGCAAACACCGGGGTTTTTCCAAGAAAACCCAAGGTATTTCCGCGCGCGGCGGGCTGCGCCTCAGGATTCGGGCAGGGCCACGACCCCGGCGCAATCGGCGGGATCGAGGGATTCGCGCATTTCGCGCACGGTGTGGCCCAGCACCGGGTGGCGCCAGTCCGGCGCAATATCGGCAAGCGGGATCAGCACGAAGGCCCGCTCCTGCAGGCGCGGGTGCGGCAGGACAAGATCGTCCGGCGCGCGCAGGCGTTGCTCCTGCAGCGGCAGGTTGCGCCAGCGATCCTGCGTGGCGAGATCGGGCAGCACCAGATCGCCATATGCCAATAGATCCAGATCCAACGTGCGCTGTCCCCACCGCTCCACCCGCTCGCGCCCGAAGGCGGCCTCGATCCCGTGCAGCGCATCGAGCAGCGCGCGGGGTTTGAGTGCAGTGGCCAGCGCCACGGCGGCGTTTACGTAATCCGGCCCCGCACCGGCAGGAAAACAAGGGGTCTCGTAAAACCGGCTCCGCGCTCGAATCGTTCCCGCCTGCGCTTCAAGCCTTTCGGTGGCCTGAATGAGCGTCTGAAGGGGCGTGCCGATGGATGACGTCACGTTACCGCCCATGGCGATCAGGGCAATTGTTTCGGTTTTGTGACTGTTCGAGGGTTGAGACACTTGAGGGAATGCCCTATTTTTAAGCTGGTTTCGCGATCACTTATTTTTAACCAATCACTCACAACCGATCGCGGCAACCATAGTTGGAAGGTTTAGATAGATGTTCTACCGAGACGAACGGCTTGCGCTGTTCATCGATGGTTCGAACTTGTATGCCGCAGCCAAAGCGCTTGGGTTCGACATCGATTACAAGCTCCTTCGCCAGGAATTCATGCGTCGGGGCAAACTCCTGCGGGCTTTTTACTATACGGCCCTGCTGGAAAATGACGACTATTCGCCGATCCGCCCGCTAGTGGACTGGCTCAACTACAACGGCTTCACCATGGTGACCAAGCCGGCCAAGGAGTACACGGACTCTCAGGGCCGCCGCAAGGTCAAGGGGAACATGGACATCGAGCTGACCGTAGACGCCATGGAACTCGCACCGCATGTGGATCACATCGTGCTGTTCTCTGGGGATGGCGATTTCCGGCCGCTCGTGGAAAGCCTGCAACGCCAGGGCGTGCGGGTATCTGTCGTGTCCACGATCCGCTCGCAGCCGCCGATGATCGCCGATGAGCTACGCCGCCAGGCCGACAACTTCATCGAGCTCGACGAGCTGCGCGAAGTGATCGGCCGCCCGCCGCGCGAACCGCGCGAGGAGCCTGCCTCCGCCCAGATGGCGGACGAGCGCGACTAAGCGCCCCATGAAAAAAAACATCGAAGGCCGAAGCCCCGCGCTTCGGCCTTTTTTGTTGGGGTAGCGCCGTCAGGCGATCGGGAAGTGGGCCGCGAGGAAATCGAAGGCCAGCCGCACGCGCCGGTTGGTTTTCACCTCCCGATGGGCCACGAGCCAGACAGGGAATCGCAGGCGCTCATCCGAAGGCAGCACGCGCTCCAGCAAAGGATCGGCATCGCCCTGCAGGCAGGGGAAGATCCCAACCCCCATGCCAGCCCGCGCCAGCTCCCATTGCACGAGATGGCTGTTGCTCACTGCCACGAAATGGCGATCCTCCACCGGGTAGCCGAGCCTATTGAGCCCGCTCACCATCAGCGCATTGTCGGCAAAGCCGATCAGGCCCATGGCCAGCAGATCCTCGGGCGTCTGTGGGCGCCCCTTGGCCTCCAGCAGGGATGTCGCCGCATAGAAACCACCGGTGCTTTCGCCCAGCTTGCGCGCGATCAGGTCGGGCTGCGTGGGTTCGGCATTGCGGATCGCGATGTCGGCCTCCCGCCGGCGCAGATCGCGCACCTCGTTGGCGGCGAGGATCTCCAGATGGATGCCCGGGTGCTGAGCGCGGAACGCCACTGCGAGCTCCGGCAGAATATGGGCCGAGAAAAACTCGCTCGCCGTGATGCAGAGATCGCCCTCCAGCGATTGCGATTGCCCCGAGGCCGTGAGCGAGAGCTGCGCCGCCGCCTCCCCCATAAGGCGCACATGCTCCACCAGATCGCGGCCCGCCGCCGTCAGGCTCAACCGCGTGCCCGTTCGCTCAAACAGCGCCACGCCCAGCTCTTCCTCCAGCGCCGCCACCTGACGACCCAGCGTCGGCTGAGTCATCCGCAAGGCCCGCGCCGCAGCGGAGAGCGAGCCCTCCTCCGCGGTCACCAGAAAGGCCCGCGCGCGGTTCCAGTCGAAGCTGACAGATCTCCAATCCATGCAATTACGCATAACGAATATGGAGATTCCGTCAATTCTGCCGTGCGCCTCTTCGATTTATTTATCGGGCAGCAACAAAGTTGGAGTGGATTTGGTGAAAGCGATTGTACAGCACCGCTACGGCGGCCCCGAAGTTCTTGCCCTGAAAGAGGTGCGCCTGCCCGAGATCGGCGAGGATGAGATCCTCGTGAAAGTGCACGCCAGTTCCGCGACCACGGCGGATTGGCGGATCCGGGCCAGCGCCTTTCCCAAGGCGCTCTGGCTGCCCGGGCGGTTGATGATGGGGCTCGTTCGCCCCCGTAACCCGATCCCCGGTGGCGAGTTCGCGGGCCGTGTCGTGGAAGTCGGCGCGAAGGTCACACGGTTTCAGCCCGGCGAGGCGGTGTTTGGCTTCTCCGGCCATGGCGCAAACGCGGAGTATCTCGCCATGTCTGAAAGCGCCTGTGTCGCCCCCTGCCCGCCCAGCCTGAGCTTCACCGAAGCCGCCGCCCTGCCCTTCGGTGGGCTGGCCGCGCTGGTGTTCCTGCGGGATGTCGCCGCGCTCAAGCCGGGCCAACGTGTGCTGGTGGTCGGGGCGACAGGCGGTGTGGGCAGCTATGCGGTGCAGATCGCCAAGGCGCTTGGCGCGGATGTCACCGCCATCTGCTCGGCCGATAACGCCTGGCTCGCCCGCGATCTGGGCGCGGAGCAGGTGCTTGATTATCGCACCGAAAACCCGGCGCAACTGGGCCAGCGCTTCGATCTGGTTTTCGATACCGTCGGTGCGATGGACATGGCCGCCGCGCGCGCTGTGCTGAAGCGTGACGGGCTGTTCCTGCCGCTGAATTTCTCGCTTCGCGAGATGCTACAGGCCTTTCGCGCCCGGCTTTTTGGCGGCCCCCGGTTGCAGCTAGCGGTAAACCCCGACCGCGCCGAGGATCTCGAAGCGCTGAGCGAGCTTGTCTGGGAGGGCCGCCTGCGGCCGGTGATCGACAGAATGTACCCGCTCAGCGAGGTGGCCGAAGCCCATGCCTATGTGGAAGGGCGGCACCGGAAGGGTGCCGTAATCCTGACGGTGGCGGGCCCGGATGCAAAATCCAGCCCCCCGCCGCGCGGCTTCCCCCTCTTTGCCGCCTGAGCCAGTAGGCGGGTTGTGACCCGCCGGAAAATGCAGAGAATTTTAGCGAACCTGCGCCCATCCTTGCCCGACGGTTAACCAGACTCACACTTCCGGGCGGCAAGTTGGGGCCGCGCAGCAGCGCCCTGACCGATGGAAGGAGGCACGTGATTCTCAAGCCCCTCGCCATATTTGGCCGGCTCCTCAGCCTTGCCACCGCGCTTCTCTGCGCGGTGGTCACGCTCTGGCATGCCCCCGCAGCAGCTGCCCAGGGCGCGGCGGACGGGGACATCGTGCAGATCATGCTCTGCTTCGAGGATCAGGCGGACCCGCAGGCCTGCTCGCAGCAGTTTATCAGCCTGTGCCTCGATCAGTCCAAGGGCACGAGCGAGCAGCCCGGGATGCAACGTGCCTGCCTGTTGCGGCTCACCGAAGCCTGGATCGGCATTCACGAGGGGCTCCTGCGCCGAACGGCCACCACGTATACGGGAGAGCATCGCGCCCGCCTGCAGCGCTACGTGGCGGATTGGGCAAAATACGATGAAAGCGCCTGCGCCTTCACCGCAATGGAGTTCGCCCCCGCCAACCGCGAGATGGAGGAGATCTATTGCAGGCTGCAAAGGGTGCTCAAACGGGCCGAATTCCTGATCGCTGCTTACGACTCCGCGCAGGTCCGCGATCCACGGCTGCCGTTGAAGTAGCGGCACGGGCGCGCTAGCCTGAGGGGAGAAACCCTTTATCGCGGGGGCATGCCCCTGCAGCTATGAATTGTTGCCCACCCAATGCCCCGCTCCCTGCCCAATGCCCGGCCCAAACCCCTGCCTGAGGCGCTGCCCGATTGCGACGTGCTGATCGTCGGCGGCGGCCCCGCCGGGCTCTCCGTCGCCTCGGCACTGCCGCCACAGGTGCGCAGCGTGATCGTCCATCAGGACAAGGAGATCGGCCTGCCCGTGCGCACCAGCGGCGTCAGCTGGCTCGCGGATGTGCAGGCGCTTGGCCTGCCGGAAGCCTGCTACCACCCGATCTACCGGACAGACATCTACTCCGACCACGAAACCGCCCATTTCGAGATCACCTCCCACACCGTCGTGGCGCTGGATGTCACCGCCACCTACCGCCACCTGGCCAGCCTGTCCGAGGACCATGAGCGCCGCCTGCTCCTGAACACCAAATATCGCGGCAGCCGCCACGAGGGCGGCCAGATCGTCTCGCGCCTGCGCACGCCTGAAGGCGAGAAAACCCTCCGCGCGCGCTACCTGGTGGATGCCTCCGGCTGGCATTGCGCCGCACTGCAATCGCTCGGCCTCGCCCAGCCGCCCCGGCGCCGCGCCGTGGGAATCGAGTATGAATACCCCCTGCAAGACATGGATCCGCACCGCGTGGTGCTCTTCTTCGGCCGTCACGCGCTCTCGGCCTACGGTTGGGCCCTGCCAACGGGCGCAGGCACCGTCCGGCTCGGCATCGGCATCATCCAGCCCGACAGCACTGCCAGCCCGAAAGAGCTGATGGAAGGCTTCCTCGCCAGCGGCGAGCTGGAGCGCATGGGCCTGCCGCGCCCCGGAGACGGCATGCATGTGAACGCCGGGATCCTGCCTTCCGCGCCCTATGAGCGTCAGCTCGTCTACGGCAACGTCATCCGCGTCGGCGACAGCGCCAATATGGCCACACCGACGCTGGGTGAAGGCATCCGCACTGCCATCGCCTCGGGCCGCGAGCTCGGCACCGCGCTTGGCGCAGCCGTTGCCGGAAATGAAACCGCCCTCGCCCGCTACGAACGCGACAGCGCAAAACGCTACGAACGAAATTACCAGTTCGGCTTCCTCACCAACAGCCGCGCCGCCGCCTATGGCCCCGACGATTGGGACCGCGCCGTGCGCCGCATCCGCCGCCTCGACGAAGCCAGCCTCGCCGCCGCCTTCCGCAGCGAGTTCACCTGGCCGATGATCGCGCGCACTATGGCTAAGTCCGCCTGGTCCAAACTCCGCGGCCGCAGCTAAAACGTTTCGGATTTAGCCTCCGCGCCCCTCTTCATCTTGGCAAAAATATCCCGGGGGAGGTCCCGCCAGGGGCCGGGGGCAGCGCCCCCATGGCGCAGCGCTCAGCCCGCCTCGGGGCCCACGTGATACCGCCCCCGCGCCGCCGCCAAAGCGATCTGCTTCTGCCGCTCGCGAAACCGTGCGCGGTCCTCATCAGAGCGCTCGTCGATGCAATGCCGGCAGGAGACCCCGGCCTCGTAATCCGGCCGCGTCATATCTGCGGGCGTGATCGGGCGGCGGCAGGCATGGCACAACTCATGTGGCCCTTCCGCAAGCCCATGCCCCACCGACACGCGCCCGTCGAAAACGAAACACTCCCCCTGCCAGAGGCTGTCTTCCTGCGGCACCTCCTCAAGGTATTTCAGAATGCCACCTTTCAGGTGAAACACATCCTCCACCCCCTGCCCGAGCAGGTAGTTGGTGGATTTCTCACAGCGGATGCCGCCAGTGCAGAACATCGCCACGCGCTTGTTGTGGAAGCGCTCCTTGTTTGCCTCCCACCAGGCGGGAAACTCGCCGAAGGTCTTGGTTTCCGGATCCACCGCACCCTCGAAGGTGCCGATGGCCACCTCGTAATCGTTGCGCGTGTCGATCACCACCACGTCTTCCGCCGAAATCAGCGCGTTCCAGTCCTGCGGCGCCACGTAGTGGCCCACGGCGGCCAGCGGATCCACGTCCGGCTGGCCCATGGTGACGATCTCTTTCTTCAGACGCACCTTCATGCGGATGAAGGGCATCTCCTCGGCAAGGCTTTCCTTGTGCTCCAGCACGGCGCAGCCCGGCAGGGCGCGCACATGGGCCAGAAGCGCGTCGATCCCTGCCCGCGGGCCGGCGACGGTGCCGTTGATGCCCTCCTGCGCCAGCAGAAGCGTGCCCTTGATGCCCTGCTGATCGCAGAGCGCCTGCAGCGGCGCGCGTAAGGCGGCCGGGTCGGGGAAACGGGTGAAGTGATAGAGCGCGGCAACGGTAAACATAGGCGCGCATCTAGGCAAAACCGCCCGTCCGCACAAGGCCCAAGCCGCCGCACGCCTCTAGCGCCGTTGACGGCAGGCGGGCCACCGCCTAGGCCTGACCAAGCGCAACCAGAAAGGAGAGCCCGCGATGGCCAAGGACACAGACGCCCTGATCGTGATCGACGTGCAGGTGGATTTCTGCCCCGGCGGCGCGCTCGCCGTGGCCGGCGGCGATGAGATCGTGCCCGGCATCAACTCCCGGCTTGCCGATTTCCGCACCAAGGTTTTCACGCAGGACTGGCACCCGGCCGGGCATTCCTCCTTTGCCAGCAGCCATACGGGAAAAGCGCCTTTTGAGGCCATCGAGATGCCCTACGGCCCGCAGGTGCTCTGGCCGGATCACTGTGTGCAGGGCAGCCCCGGCGCCGCGTTTCACCCCGGTTTGCAAACCGATCCGGCGGATCTGATCCTGCGCAAAGGCTTCCGCGCCCCGATCGACAGCTACTCGGCCTTTTTTGAAAACGACCGCAGCACCCGCACCGGGCTCGAAGGCTACTTGCGCGAACGTGGGATCACATCCGTGACGCTCGTGGGCCTCGCCACAGATTTCTGCGTGCAGTACTCCGCTCTGGATGCGGCAAGGCTCGGCTTTGACGTGACGGTGGAACTAAGCCTCTGCCGCGCCATCGATCTGGACGGTTCACTGGCGGCAGCCAATGCATCCATGGCCGGTGCGGGTGTGCGCCTCGCGGAATAAGGGTGGGGCCATAGGAATTGTAGGCTTTTCTTAATCCCGTGCTGCCACTCTGACCCGACATTGATTAACGGGCATTCCGGAGTGGGCGAATCCAGATCAAAAACAGCCGCCGCACAGGAGGCCGCCGCGCAACTGGAGCGGTTCGAACGGCGCAACAGCGCCGAAGGCCTGATGCGCCGCTACGCCACCCGCAGGGCGCAGCAATTCCTGTCGCGCCAGATCCCCACGGCGCTTGGCGGTATGGCGCTTACCTTCCTCGTTTCGCCCTCAGTCGGCGCGCTGGCCGTGGCGCTGGCGTTGCTGGGGGAAGGGGTGGATTGCCTCTTTCTGATGCAAGTCCACCGGCTGCTGGCCAAAGGCTGGCCTTTCCCGCGCGTGCGCCGGCTTGTCACGCTCACGGCCTGCCTGCAGGCCACCACGCTCGTGCTTTGCGCTGCGCTCGCATGGTTTGGCGCTCCCGGCGGGCAGACGCAGTTCTTCACGGTCGCCTTCATGGTGGGCGCGGTGCTCAACGCCGGGCTCGTGCTGCCGCACTGCCCCCAGGCCTCTGCATCGCGGATCGCCATTATCCTGACAGCGGTGGCGGGCTTCTTCATCGCCGCCTGGGCATCAGGCGGGCCGGGGGACGGCACATTGCTGTTCAACACGCTGGCCGCCGCGCTTCTGTTCTACGTCTCTGGTGTCTTCCTTCACTATGTCAGCCAAGGCTATTTCGCCCGCACGGCAGACAAACGCGCCACACTGCTGGGCAAGGTTCAGTTGGCCGAGGCCGCCCGCGCGCTTGAAGAACAATCGCGCCACGCGCTGCGGCTGGCCCATGTGGCCGAGAAGGCCAATGACAGCGTGATCATCAGCGATCCGGAGGGGCGCATCGAATGGGTCAACGAAACCTTCACGCGGATCACCGGTTACAGCGCGGAAGATGCCATCGGCCGCACCCCGGGGGAGCTGCTGAACGCGCGCAGCACGGATCCTGAAACGCTGTCCGCCATCATCCGGGCCGCGCAGGAGAAAAAGCCGATCCGCACCGAGATCCGCAACAAGCGCAAGGACGGCACGCTGATCTGGATGGAAACCTCGATCTCCCCCCTGCTGGACGGCGAGGGCAACGTGCTGATGAGCATCGCCATCGAGCGCGACGTGACAGAGGCGCGCGAACACGCAGAGGAGCTCGCGCGCGCCAAACAGGCCGCCGAAGCCGCCAACCGGGCCAAGTCGGATTTCCTCGCCATGATGAGCCACGAGCTGCGCACGCCGATGAATGGGATCATCGGCATGGCCGACATGCTCCAGCGGACGGACCTTTCAGAGGAGCAGGCGGGATACACCCAGGCAATCCAGACATCTGGCGACGCCCTGCTCGAAATCATCTCGGACATTCTGGATTATACGCAGCTGGAAGCGGGGCAAGTGCGCATCACCCCGGCCGAGTTCGATCTGGCGGCCTGTGTCGCCGAAACCTGCCTGCTGCTGCAGCCCGCCGCCCGCCAGAAGGGGCTTGCCCTCGCCTGGGATGTGCCGCCGGGGGCGATCCATGTCACCGGCGATGCCGGGCGGATCCGCCAGATCCTTGTGAACTTGCTCTCAAACGCCGTGAAGTTTACCGAGGCAGGCTGCATTGCCGTCGCGCTTGAAGCTTTGCCCGATGGCTACAGCCGGATCACCGTGCGCGATACCGGCCCCGGATTGAGCGCCGGGCAGCTTCGGCGACTGTTCCAGCCCTTTCAGACGGCGTCCGCACCACAGCGCCGTACACAGGGCGGTGTGGGGCTTGGCCTGGCGATCTGCCGCACGCTGGCGCAGGCCATGGGCGGGGCGCTCTCGGCCACCTCTGAACCGGGGCAGGGCAGCACTTTTTCGTTGGATCTCCCCTTGCCCGCGGCGGCCTCCGATGGCCCCTCGCTGCCGCCCAAGCCCGCTTGCCCCGGCAACCTGCCAAGCGGGCTGCAAGTGCTCGTCGCGGAGGACAATCGCACCAATCGCCTGCTGATCCGCAAAATGCTGGAAAGCGGCGGGCTTGCGCCCGAGTTCGCCGAGAACGGGCGCGAGGCGATTGAGAAATGGCGGATCTCGCGCCCCGATCTGATCCTGATGGATCTGTCGATGCCCGAATGCACCGGTATCGAAGCCACCGAGGCCATCCGCGCCGAGGAGGCGGGCGGCACGCAGCCCGCCACGCCCATCGTCGCGCTCACCGCCAATGCCTTTGACTCCGATCGCGCCGCCTGCGAGGCCGCCGGGATGAACGGCTTCCTGACCAAGCCGATCAAGCGCGACACGCTCTTCACCGAAATCGCCCGCCACATCTAGCCCGCTCCTGCTGGCCGCCGCGAAAGCCAAACTTGCGTCCCCGCCACCGGGCTGCGATACCGAAGGTGGCGAAAACGCAATGAAAGGCAGGGCCTTGGTCGATATCGCGACGCGCGTCTACAATCACAAGTGGAAGATCGATCCGATCGTCCGCTCGCTGATCGACACCGATTTCTACAAGCTGCTGATGTGCCAATCGGTGTTTCGCAACAAGCCCGAAACGCAGGTCACCTTCAGCCTGATCAACCGCAGCAAAGACATCCGGCTCGCCGAGCTGATCGACGAGGGCGAGCTGCGCGAACAGCTCGATCACATCCGCTCGCTGTCGCTGTCGCGCGGGGAAAGCACATGGCTGCGCGGCAATACGTTTTATGGCAAGCGCCAGATGTTTCGCTCCGATTTCATGGAATGGTTCGAAGCGCTGCGCCTCCCGCCCTATCATCTGGAAAAGCGCGATGGGCAGTATGAGCTGACGTTCGAGGGCCGCTGGCCCGAGGTGATGCTCTGGGAAATCCCGGCGCTTTCGGTGCTGATGGAGCTGCGCTCCCGCGCCGTGCTGGCCCCGATGGGACGGTTTGAGCTGCAGGTGCTTTATGCACGCGCGATGACGAAGCTTTGGGAGAAGGTCGAGCGCCTGCGCGAGGTGCCCGATCTGCGGCTTGCGGATTTCGGCACCCGGCGGCGGCACAGCTTCCTGTGGCAGGATTGGTGCGTGCAGGCGATGCTGGAAGGGCTGGGCGACAAGTTCATCGGTACCTCCAACTGCCTCATCGCCATGCGCCGCGAGGTGGAGGCGATCGGCACCAACGCCCATGAACTGCCGATGGTCTATTCCGCGCTGGCCGAAGGCGACGCCGCGCTCAAACAAGCGCCCTATGATGTGCTCGCCGACTGGCACGAGGAGCACTCCGGCAACCTGCGCATTATCCTGCCCGACACTTACGGCACCGAGGGCTTCCTGCGCGACGCACCGGATTGGCTGGCCGGGTGGACGGGGATCCGCATCGATTCCGGCGATCCGGCGAAGGGTGCGGAAACGGCGATCCGCTGGTGGCAATCGCGCGGCGAGGATCCGCGCCAGAAGCTGATCATTTTTTCCGACGGGCTGGACGTGGACAAGATCGCGGAGCTTGCGGCGCAGTTTGCAGGCCGCGCCCGCGTGTCCTTCGGCTGGGGCACCTTGATGACGAATGATTTCCGCGGTCTCACCGAAAATGACGCCCTCGCGCCCTTCTCGCTCGTCTGCAAAGCGGTCAGCGCAGATGGCCGCCCCACGGTGAAACTGTCGGACAATCCCAACAAGGCGATGGGCCCGGCCGACGAGGTCGCCCGGTACAAGCGTGTCTTCGGCGTGGCCGATCAGGAGCGTTTCGAGGTGGTGGTTTAAGCCGCCGCGCCGAAGAAATCCCCGCTTTCAAAGGCCCGCAGTGCGCGAATGGCCCGCGCGGCATAGGCTTTGGTTTCGGGGGCCTGCGGCGCGTAGCGGCCAATCACCCAGCCGCAGGAAGCCATGCAGCGCAGCACGGTGAAGGCCGGCAGCAGCGCTTCGGCGCGTGCGGAAAGCGGCATCTCCTCCCGGTAGCCTGCGCAGAGCGCTGCGGCCAGAGCCGCGGCATTGGGCAGCTCCCAGTTCTGGGACATCGCTACGCCGAGCTCGTAAAGCCGGGGGCCGAAAGCGCCGTCATCGAAATCGATCAGGCAGAGCGTGTCACCGGCGACAAACACGTTTTCGCGCAGCGCATCGGCATGGATCAGGCCAAAGCCGCCGGGCATGTCGGAGGCCTCTTCGATGGCCTCGCGCAAGGCGGGCCGCAAGGCGTTCAGCGCCTCGGCCTCATCCGGTGCAAGCGCCGGGTTCTCCCAGAAACGGCCCCAGAGCGGATCCTCGCCCAGCAGGCCGTCGGCATCGAAGCGGGGGCGGGTGAAGGTTGGCGGCAGTTCCAGCCCGTCGCTGATCCGGTGCAACTGTCCAAGCTCCCGCCCCAGTGCGGTGAAACGGTCCACCTGCGTTTGAGCCGAGCCTTTAAGCGGCGCACCGCCTTCGCCCAATTGCGCGCCCTCCATCCAGCTGACCATGCTGGCCAGCCGCCCGGCCTCCGGCACGTGCGTGCAAAGCGCGCCGCTGCGCGTGGGGATCGGACGCGGCACGCGCAGGCCTTCGCGGGCGAGCGATTGCGTCCAGAGAAGCTCCGACAGGATCGCGGCCTCGGATTGGTAGCCGGGGCGGTGCAGGCGCAGGGCGGCTTTCGTGCCCTGATGGCCGTGTACCTCAAAAACCGCGTTTTCGCGGTTCTTGATCAGGCGCGGGGTTTGAACCGGGGCCTCCCAAGCCTTTAGCGCGGCTTCGGCGAAGGCGATGGCCTCTGCGTCCTTCATGCCAGCGCCCGTACCGAGGTGAGGGCATTGTCCATGGTGTCCACCAGCAGATCGGCGTTCTCGCGGGAGAAGACGCAAGGAGGGCGGACTTTCAGGATGTTGTCGTGCCGCCCTTCGCTGTGCAGCAGCACGCCGCGCGCGCGCATCTCGTTGATGACGCCATCGCAGAGCGCCGTCGCCGGGGCATCATCGACCACCAGTTCTGCACCGAAGAACAGGCCCGAGCCGCGCACATCGGCGATGCAATCGTGCTGTGCGGCCAGCTCGCGCAGGAGCGAAAGCGCATAGGCCCCGGTGCTTTCGGCGTTCTCGCGAATACCTTCCTCCTCGATCACCTCAAGCGTCGCGTGGGCGGCGGCGGCCGATACCGGGTTTCCACCGAAGGTGTTGAAATACTTGAAAGACTCCTGAAAAGCCTCAAGGATTTCAGGCCGGGTGACGGCTGCGGCCACCGGATGGCCATTGGCCATGGGCTTGCCGAGCGTCACGATGTCGGGCGCGAAACCGAGCTTCTCATGGCCCCACCAATCACTGCCCAGCCGCCCGAACCCGGGCTGCACCTCATCAGCGATGATCAGCCCGCCCGCCGCGCGCACGGCGGCGATGGCCTCGTCCAGAAAACCGCGCTCCAGCGTCGGGAAGCCTTCATTGGCGAAATAGGGGCAGATGATCAGCGCCGACACACCGTGACCGCTGGCCTGAAGCTCCGCGATGGCCGTTTTCACATGGGCCGCGAAAGCCGCGCCCTGCCCTTCGCGACTGCCGCCGACCGGCGCGAGGTTGTCCGGCGCGGGCACCTTGCGCACGTGATCGGCATAGCCACCTATGGGCACTTTGGAGGCATTGAGCTGGCTCACGGCCGCGGTATTGCCGTGGTAGGTGTTGTCGGTTCCGATCAGCCCCGTCTTGCCGGTGACGGCCTGCGCAAACCGCAGAGCAAGATCATTGGCCTCGGAGCCGGAGCAGACCATGATCGCGCTGGAAAGCCCGTGATCGAACTTTGCAAACAGCGCTTCCAAGTAGTCCACCACGCGGGCGTTCATGTAGCGGGTGTGCACGTTGAGCGTCGCCGCTTGCGCCGCGATGGCCTCCACCACCTTGGGGTGACAATGGCCCACGTGGGGCACATTGTTGTAGCAATCCAGATACTTGCGCCCTTGCGCATCCCAGAGCCACACGCCTTCACCGCGCACAACATGCACGGGCTCGCGGTAGAATGTCGTCACGTGGCGGCCCATGGCGCGCTGGCGCCGCGTCTGCAGATCTTCTGTCATTCGTCCTTGCTCACCTTGCCGCGCAGGGCCTTCACCTGCCCGCGTTTGACCTTCGTATCCACCCGGCGGCGCTTGGAGGCCAGCGTGGGCCGCGTCTTGATGCGCGGCTTGGGGCGGATCAGGGATTGGCGGATCATCTCGGCCAGCCGCTCTTGCGCGATCTCGCGGTTGCGGGCCTGACTACGGGTGTCTTCCACGCGGATCACGATGGCGCCGTCGCTGGTCCACTTCCGCCCTGCGATGCGCCGCAGCCGCGCCTTGGCGTGGGGCGGCAGATTGGGGCTGCGCTCCGCCTCGAAGCGCAGTTCCACCGCGGTGGAGACCTTGTTGACATTCTGCCCCCCCGGCCCGGAGGAGCGGCTGAAGCTTTCGGTCAGCTCCCAGTCAGCAAGGGTGATATCGTCGTTGATCCGCAACATGGGCGCACCCTAGCCGCGGGCGCGGGTGGCTTCCAGATGTATAGACCCGGGGAGGTATTACATTTTCTCAGGCAGCTAGGCCGGATGCGATGTTGAGCACACCCCCCGACCGGCCAAAATGAAAGAGCCCCCGCGGCATCTGCGCGGGGGCTCCTCTCGAGAATTGGAGGTGGCAAGCGGTACTCCTAGATCGCAGAGCCCGAAGCCAGGGATTGAGTAGAGGGGCTGCCCCCTAAACCTTCACCTCGCTCGTAACCTTCACCAGCTGCTCCTGTTTCCCAATGATCATTGGCACCTCCTTTCTGGTTAACTTGTCCGTACTTGAAGCGTGCCACAGATCTGGTGTTTGTCAAAACATTTTACGCAGCATCTGGCATCAATCTGTGCACGATTGCGCGAAACGGCACCAAAGCGAGCAAAGCCAGCGAAAGTTTGACCATCCAGTCGGCAATCGCGAGAGAGACCCAGAGCGGCGCAACAGGGCCAACCCCGAGGATCGGAAGCATCTCACCGGCCCAAGAGACGTCATTGGCCGGCTCAAGGAAGGTGAGCGTGGCCGAGAAGGCGATGGTGAAGAAGATCACCGTATCGAGCGTGGAGCCGATCAGCGTCGAGGCCAGCGGCGCACGCCACCAGCGGCCCTCGCGCAGGCGGTCGAAGATGGCGACGTCCATCAACTGGGCGGTGAGGAAGGCGAGGCCAGAGGCTAGCGCGATGCGCAGGGTCACCAGCGGGCCGAACTCGCCCATGATCTGCGTGCCGATGAAGGAGCAGAGGATACCGGTCACGAAACCGGCGAACACCACCTTGCGGGCGGTGGCGGCACCGTAGACACGGTTCATTACATCGGTGACGAGGAAGGCGAGCGGATAGGTAAAGGCACCCCAAGTGAGCCAGTTGCCGAACAGGAACTGCACCAGGATGTTGGAGGCCACCACGATGGCGGCCATGGCGAGAACGCCGGGGATAAGGGCACGTTGCATTTGCTTTTGTCCGTTTTTTACAAGGTCGCGGAGACTTGGGGCGCCGCGTTTCAGGCGCTAAGGGCGCGCGTTTAACGGCGCTGGCAAAGAATAGCAAGCTATTCGTGAATACGGTATTCCACGAACTCGGTGCGCTGGAAGGCTTTGAAGTTGTCGTCCGAGATCATCGTTATGCGCAGGTGGCCCTCGGAATCGCGCCAGACGGAGAGCCCTTCGAGGTTGTCATGCGTGCCCGCGCGGGTGGAGAGCAGGATTTCCTCGGCACCCAGCACAGGCCCCCGGAACGAAAACCGGCGCAGTCGGGTCTCAAAGCCCAGTAGCCCGCTCAGGTTACGCTCCAGCAGATAAAATTTGCCGTCCGGCCCGAAATCGGCCCCAACCGGAAGATGCGGACCGTGGCGCGGAAGGGCGAAGGGCTGGCTCCACCCCCCCTTCCTGTATCGATAGACAGGGAAGGGCCGGTCCAGCCGACCAGAGCGTTCAGGCAGCGTATAGAGCGTGCCTTTTCGGTCGATCGCCAGCGCCTCCAGCGAGGAGTTGTTCTGCATGCCACGAAAATCATCATGGCGCGGCAGCCAGGCCGCCTCGCCGCCAAAACTGCTGTAGGTCCAGACCCGGTGCTGGCCCTCGAAGGAGACGTAGATCCGCCCGTCGGCGCGCACGGCGAGCCCCTCGGCATCGCCCGCCTTGCCCGGCGCGGGCCGGCCGTCGGGATCACGCAGCGGGGCGAGCGCATCCAATTTCGCGCCCGTGATCCGCCCGTCTTCGCGCAGGAAATGGCCCTGCGCGATGCTGCCCCTGTCGGAGACTGTCAGAAAGCGTTGGCCGCCCGGATAGACGTGCAAGCCCGAGAAACCGCCGAAACGGGGATCGGAATCGCGCCAGGTGGTGCGGCTCATCAGTTCGAGGCGGGGCTCCGCGAAGGCGGGCCCGAAGGCCCAGCCCAAGAGGACAATCAGCGCGAGCGCAAGACGGAGGTGCATTGTTGGGGCAGATCCGCGAGCGTCAGCTCACGCCTTGGTTTGGGAGCAGGCGCATTGGGGTCGCGCGGTTTGGGCGGCGGCGGGTTGAGGATGTTGTTCACCCATTGTTGTGCCTCGGCGCAGCCGTCGCCCTTGGGCGGCGCGGCCTGATCGACGCAGCCTTTTGCCCCACGCGGGCAGTTCAGGCGCACATGGAAATGGTAGTGATGCCCCCACCATGGGCGGATCTTGCGCAGGTAAGCGCGATTGCCCTTTTCATCCTTGCACATCTGCACCTTGGCACCGGGGAACACGAAAATCCGCGCTGTGGCCTTGTCGCTCGCGGCGGCCTTGATGATCTCGTGATGGGCCTTTGTCCATTTGCTGTTCACAAAGGCGCCTTCATTACGGCGTAGGGAGACCGACGAGATATTCTCTCGCTCTCGCCGGGA
Organism: Pseudoruegeria sp. SHC-113; assembly: GCF_025376885.1. Taxonomy (NCBI): domain Bacteria; kingdom Pseudomonadati; phylum Pseudomonadota; class Alphaproteobacteria; order Rhodobacterales; family Roseobacteraceae; genus Pseudoruegeria; species Pseudoruegeria sp. SHC-113. Next base: position 375,630 of record NZ_JAHUBR010000001.1, on the reverse strand, counting down.
AAGCGAGAGATCCGTGGCCGGCAGCATCCAGATGTCGATGTCGAGCCCGATCTGGTGCGAGCGGTGCCCCGAGAGCATCGGCCCGCCGCGCGGCTGAGAAATATCGCCGATGTAGAGCCCTTTCCAGCCGGGCTGGGCGGCGGCTTTCTTGCTCAGGCGTTCAATGAATTCGATGGTCTCCGGGTGGCCCCAGTTGCGGTTGCGGCTCAGGCGCATGGCCTGCCAGCGGGGGCCGGTTTCCGGCAGTTCGACGCCTCCGGCAAGGCAGCCCTTCGCGTAGCTGCCATAGGGGGAGGCTTTCTGTTGGGATCCTTCGGCTGCCTTGCCGAAGTATTGCTTGGCCGCTGTGTCCGCCTGCGCACTTGTTGCCAGACAGAGGGCAAACAGCGCGCCGATCATCAGGCGTAACATGAGGCTGCTCTTTCTCTATCGATACCGGGTAGGTCAGTGTTTTTCTATTTTCACCCAGCGTAGCAGAATGAGCCCGATAAGGAAGAGGGCGATCAGGGGCAGGATGCCAACGCGTTGCGATCCGCTCAAATCCGAGGCCACGGCGATGGCCGCCGGGGCGAGGAAGGATGTGGCCTTCCCTGCCAGCGCATAAAGGCCAAAGCCTTCCGTCATCCGCGCCGGATTGGCCTGCAGCACGAGCATGGTGCGGCTCGCCGATTGCAGTGCACCACCGGCCGCGCCGATCACGCCGCCAGAGACGAAAAACAGGATATCGGGCAGGTTAGAGCCTTCAGGTACGGGGATGCCCATCACGCTTTCCCGCGAGATGGAGACGATCAGCGCACAGACGATCAGATGCGCGATGATGCTGGTGATGATCACCGGGCGCGGCCCGAAGCGCTGATCCGCCCGCCCGCCGATCCAGGCGAAGATGGCCCCGGTGATAGCCGCCATGATGCCGAAAACGCCGATCTCGACAACGGACCAGCCCAGCACGCCCAGCGCGTAAATTCCGCCGAACGTGTAAAGGCCGTTCAGCGCGTCGCGGTAGAACATCGACGAGGTGAGATAGGCGAGGAAGCTCGGGTTGTTGGGCAGGGAGGAAAGCGTTTTCCAGAGATCGCGCAGGGCATCGCCAAGGCGGATGCGGGTCTCCTGCGCCACGGGTGGTTCCTTTACCCAGAGGAAGAAGGGGATCATGAAAACGGCATACCAGACAGCCGTAAGCGGGCCGACAGACCGCGTGCCTTCGCGCGCCGCCGCATCCAGCCCCAGCGCGGGCGGATTGCCCAGCAGCGTGACGCCATCGGCGTTTTCGGCAAGGAAAAGCAGCATCAGCGCCAGCGCGATCACGCCGCCGGAATAGCCAAGCGCCCAGCCGGAGCCGGAAATCCGCCCGATCTGATCGCGGGGGCCAAGGGTCGGCAACAGGGCATTGGTGAAGATCGTGGCGAATTCGGCCCCAAACAGGCCGATCCCGAAGAACAGCAGAGCCACGGGAACGCTGAAGTTTTCCGGCGCGGTGAACCAGAGCCCCGCCGCCCCAACCACGTAGAAAACCGAAAAAAGCCGGATCCACGGCATTCTGCGCCCTGCGCCGTCGGCCAATGCGCCCAGAACGGGGGCGAGAAAGGCAATCGCAAGGCCGGTGATGGTCAGCCCATAGCCCCAATAGGCCTGCGCCTGCGCAGCGGCCGCCGGGCGCTCCAGCCCGCCGTCCATCAGGGATTGGGTCACGACTTCCGCGAAATAAGGGCCGAAGATGAAGGTCAGCAGCAGGGTGGCGTACGGCTGGCTGGCCCAGTCGAACATCATCCATCCCCAAACCCGGCGTTTCGCCACGTTTTCCGTCATCGCCGTCCCCTGATCGGTCCTTTTCGGATCCTGCCAATGCACAGCCAAGAGAGGCCGCTTGCCCAAAGTGAGCTAAACCCATTCGTTCGGATCGGGCAAGGGCTGATCTGCTCGCCTTAAGGGAGAGTCCGGCTGAATTAGGCTCTTGTCAGCCCGGCAGGACAGGCGGCCAAACCCTTGTATCTTCAGCCGCAATCCATGCCGAAACCCAGCCCGGCAGTTGTGGGCTCTCCGGATCCGCTCCAACCACGGCGCAAAATTTTTGCGGTGCGACAATGCCGTTTCGATCGGTGATGGCCGAGCGCAGCAGGGCCTGGCTGGTGCATTCCCCGTTACGCCACATGGATTGGTCAATGTAGATGAAGCGGGCATCCCAGCCGATCACGCGGGTTTTCATCGTGAACCGCTGGAACATGCGGATGCGGCGGCGGTAGCGCACGGAGGAGCCGGCGATGGTCAGGCCCCATTTCTCATGCTTCAGAGCCTTGTCGAACCCCATGCGGATCGCCATCGGGATACGGCCGAGATCATAAAGCGTCAGCGTGCGGCCGTTGTTGAGCTCCATGAAGATGTCGATGTCCCACGGCCAACAGATGTGCTGCGTCTCGTTGACTTCGAGAATGCCCATCGGCGGGCGACGGCGGGCGATGAGGATTTCCTTCATCATGCGAATGACGGGGTACATGCGCGGCTCCGGTAAGGTTTGGCTCGGGGATGAGGCCATTTGCCCGCACCCTTTCGCCACGGAAAGCGGTGCACAAGGGAAACGTCGCGGCAGCTTCTTGCCTTGCGCTCAAGGGGGCCTTAGGTGTTTGGAGCCCGAGACGACGAAGGAAGACTCCATGACCTCGCTTTTCCAGATCCTGATGCTGCTGATCGACGTGGCATGGTTCATCATGATCGCTCATATCATCATGAGCTGGCTGATCAATTTCCAGGTTCTGAACCTGCGCCAGCCGCTGGTTTCGCAGATCTGGTACGGGCTGAACCGCCTGCTGGAGCCGGTTTATGGGCGCATCCGCCAGTTCCTGCCGGATACCGGCGGGCTGGATCTCGCCCCGCTGATCGCGCTTCTCGGCCTCTACGCCCTGCGCATCATTCTGGCCAATAACGCGGCGCTCTTCTTCTGAGCTGGCTCTTGTTCACACTTCTTTAGTGTGAAAGATTCGAGGGTAGAGCAGATTTAACGAAAAACGCCAGCACCTCACAGGCCATGCCCGCAGCGGACACGCTTCTTTCCTCGGTCTTCGGATTCCCCGCCTTCCGGCCGGGGCAGGAGGAAATCGTGGATGCCGTGGTGGCCGGGCGCAACACGCTAGCGATCATGCCCACGGGCGGCGGCAAATCGCTCTGCTATCAGCTTCCGGCGCTCACCCGTGAGGGGGTGACGGTCGTCATTTCCCCCCTGATTGCCCTGATGCGCGATCAGGTGCGCGCCCTGCGCGAAGCTGGCGTTGAGGCCGGTGCGCTGACCTCCGGCAACACCGAGGAAGAGACGGACGCCGTTTTCGCGGCGCTGAACGAAGGCCGGCTGAAGCTCCTGTACATGGCGCCCGAGCGGCTCGCGTCCGGCGGAACCCTGCCCTTGCTGCGCCGTGTCGGCACCACGCTGATCGCCGTGGACGAGGCGCATTGCGTCTCCCAATGGGGCCATGATTTCCGCCCCGATTACCTGCGCATCGGCGAGCTGCGCCGGGCGCTCGGCGTGCCGCTTGCCGCCTTCACCGCCACCGCCGACGCCGAGACCCGCGCCGAGATCGTCACGCGGCTGTTTGATGGCGAAGCGCCGGAAACCTTCCTGCACGGGTTTGACCGCCCCAACCTGAACCTCGCCTTCGCCGCGAAAGACAACCCCCGCCGCCAGATCCTCGCCTTCGCCGAGGCCCGCCGCGGCCAATCGGGTATCGTCTATTGCGCCACCCGCGCCAAGACGGAAAGCCTCGCCCGCGCCCTCGCAGACGATGGCCACCCGGCCTGCCACTATCACGGCGGCATGGAGCCCGACGCTCGCCGCGCCGTTGAGGCTCGATTCCAGCAGGAAGACGGCCTAATCGTCGTGGCAACGGTGGCCTTCGGCATGGGGGTCGACAAGCCCGACATCCGCTGGGTCGCCCATGCGGATCTGCCCAAATCCATCGAAGCCTATTATCAGGAGATCGGCCGCGCGGGCCGCGATGGCGCACCGGCAGAAACGCTCACGCTCTTCGGGGCGGATGACATCCGCCTGCGCCGCGCCCAGATCGACGAGGGCCTCGCCCCGCCCGAGCGCCGCGCCGCCGATCACGCCCGCCTCAACGCGCTTCTGGGGCTGGCGGAAGCGCAGAAATGCCGTCGCGAGAGCCTTCTGGCCTATTTTGGCGAAAGCGGCGTGGCCTGTGGCAACTGCGATCTCTGCGAAACTCCGCCGGAGTTGTTTGATGCCACCGAGGCGGTGCGCAAGGCGCTTTCGGCGATCCTGCGCACGGGTGAGTATTTCGGCACCGGCCACCTGACAGACATCCTGCTGGGCAATGAAACCGCCAAGGTGCGCGAGCGCGGCCATGACACGCTGCCCACTTTCGGCGTCGGCAAGGAATTCACCCGCAGCCAGTGGCAGGCGATCTTCCGGCAGATGATGGCGCAGGATCTGGTGCGCCCCGATCCCGAACGCCACGGCGCGCTGCGGATGACGGAACCCGCCCGCCCCATCCTGCGCGGCGAAGCGAGCCTGACCCTGCGCAAGGACAGCGTGAAAGCCGCCAAGAGCCGCCCTGCCGTCAAGATGCTGGTGAGCGAGGAAGATGCGCCGCTGCTGTCGGCCCTCAAGGCCAAGCGCCGCGCGCTGGCCGAGGCGGCGGGTTTCCCGGCCTATATGGTTTTCAACGATCGCACCTTGATCGAGATGGCCGAGAAGCGCCCGGATAGCCGCGATGCCATGGCGCGCATCACTGGCGTCGGGGCCACCAAGCTGGAAAAATATGGCGACGATTTCCTCTCGGTGATCACCGGCGAGGCCCCGGCCCATGATCACCCCGCCCGCCGCGCGCTCTCAGGCCGAGCAGCGGGGGAGGTCTATGACCAGCTTCTGCGCGTGCAGGCCGATCTGGCTCGTGGCCCTGACGGGATGGACAAGCCGATGTCCTGCCCGGCGGGCTTGCTCGCCAAGGTCGCCGCCCTACGTGACGCGGACATGGGCACGCTGGAGCGGCTCCTGGGCAGCAAGCGCGCCGAACGTTTCGCCCCTGCCTTCTACGACGTGCTACAAAACGCCTGACCGAAAGCCGAAAGCCCCGATGCTCACCGTTATCTCCCCCGCCAAGAAGCTCGACGAAACGCCCGCACAAGGCCTGCCCCACACGCTGCCCGATTTTCAGGCCGAAGCCCGCGAACTCGCAAAGGCCGCCGATGCGCTGGGGGCCGCGAAGCTTGGCAAGCTGATGAAACTCTCCGACAGCCTCGCCCGGCTCAACGCGGGCCGTTTTGCGGCTTTTGAGCCGGAGTCGAGCCTTGAGAAAGCCAAACAGGCGGCGCTCATCTTCAATGGCGACACCTACACCGGCCTCGATGCCCAGAGCCTCTCGGCGGAGGATTTCACCTTCGCGCAAACTCACCTGCGCATCCTCTCCGGCCTCTATGGCCTGTTGCGCCCGCTCGACCTGATCCAGCCCTACCGGCTGGAAATGGGCAGCCGTCTGGCCACGAAGCGCGGCAAGTCGCTTTATGAGTACTGGGGCAGCAAGATCGCCGAGGCCCTGAACGCAGCCGCGCAAGAGGCAGGCACCGGGACGCTTGTGAACTGCGCCTCGCAGGAATACTTCGGTGCGGTGGACCGAAATGCGCTGAAAATTGCCGTAATAGAGCCTGTTTTTCTGGAGGAACGGGACGGCAGCGCCAAGATCGTGAGCTTCTTCGCCAAGAAGGCGCGCGGCTCCATGGCGCGCTTCATCATCGACCAGCGCGTCACCCGGCCCGAAGGGCTGCGCGATTTCACCTATGGCGGCTACCGGCTCTCGCAGAGCGAGAGCAGCGACGGGCGGCTCGTCTTCCTGCGAGATTACCCCGAACCGGCCCAAACCAAGCGCGCTTCCTGACCGCTTGACGTTGCCATAACAGGCGGCGTGTGACAGCCTTTCACCATTAGGGAGGGCCCGTCATGCGCCTGTTGATTTCTGGTCTCATTGCAATCGCTTTCGCCGCTGGCCTGTCCGGCCCCATCGCGGCGCAGCCAATCCCCGAACGGCGGCTGATTACCGAACGTGACGTGGATCTGCCGGGCGGGGACATCGGCAGCTATTTCGACACCACTTTTGAGTCCTGCCAGGCCGCTTGTTTCGCCGATCCCTCCTGCACGGCGCTCACCTTCAACAGCCGGTCTGCCAGCTGCTTCCCCAAATCCAACCCCGGCGCGCCCGCCGCCTATGCAGGCGCGATTTCTGGCCGTGTGGCGGTCACCGAGGGCGCCACGCTCCGCCGCGCTGAAGCCCGTGCGGCACAGTTGGATTTCCTGCGCCCCGAGGACCTGGAACAGGCTCTAACACAGGCAAAATTCCTCGGATTACGCCATCCTGCCGGCCAATGGCCAGCCGAAGATCTGGCGCGCGCCGCCCGCGAGCGGGAAGCCGAGGGCGATCTCGTTTCCGCCCAGCGCTTCTATGGCTCCGCCGCCACCGTGGCCGACACCAGCGCGCTCTGGCAGGCCTATGCAAGGCTGGGGCTGAAAATCACGCCCGAAGATCGCTCCGCCATGCGCCGGATGCGCGAGAGCGCGCTTTCGGCTGCCGTCAACGCCTTCCTGCGGGCCGCAACGGCAGAAGACGCCGCCGCGAGCCTGCGGCTGATCGCACGCGGGCTGGATGAAGCGGGGCGCGGCAAGGCCACCATCCCCGCCTTGCGGCTGGCACAGGCCGAAGCTCCTTCCGCCGACGGAGCCGCGCGCCTTGACGCCGCGATCGGCCAATATGGCTTCCGCATCCTCTCCCATGATGCAGAGAACGAGCTTGAATCCCCCCGTATTTGTGCCGAATTCTCGGAAACGCTCGCCAAGGGTCAGGATTACACGTCCTTCGTCGTGCTCCCGGAACCGGGGCTGACCGTCGAAGCTGAGGACCGGCGCATCTGCGTTGGCGGGCTGAGCCATGGCACCCGCTACCAGCTGCGCTTCCGCGAGGGGCTTCCGGCGGAAAGCGGCGAGTCTCTCGCGGCAACGGTCGACATCGCGCTCTACGTGCGGGACCGCAGCCCCTCGGCTCGCTTTCCAGGCCGTGCCTATGTGCTGCCGCTGCATGGCCCCGCGACGCTGCCGGTGGAAACGGTCAACGCAACGGTGGTGGATCTGAAGCTCTTCCGCATGAGCGATCGCAACCTGCTGCGCGCGGTGCAGGAAGATTTCTTCGCTCAAGGGCTAGCCCCCTACCGGCAGGGCGAGTTCGCCAGCCGCATCGCCGCGCCCGTCTGGGAGGGGCAGGGCGAGGTGCGGATGGATCTCAACCGCGCCACCACCACGCGTTTGCCGGTGGGCGAGTTAATCGCCGGCCAGCCTGCCGGGATCTACGCGCTGGAGGCCAGCATCCCCGGCGCGGATCCCTACGAGGCCCAGCCTGCGCTGCAGTGGTTCGTGCGCAGCGACCTGGGGCTTGCCACGATGGGCGGGACGGACGGGCTACACGTGGTTGTTCGCAGCCTGCAAACCGCAGCACCGGTGGTAGGTGCCAAGGTACAGCTTGTGAGCCGTGGCAACGCGATTTTGGCCGAAATAGAGACGGATTCGACAGGTATTGCCCATTTCAACGCAGGCCTGACTCGCGGCTCCGGGGCAAATGCACCTGCGATGGTCTTCGTGCAATCCGGGCCGGAAGATGCGAACTTTCTGTCGCTCACCGAACCGGCGTTTGACCTCTCGGATCGTGGCGTGGAAGGCCGCACCGCACCGGGCCCGATCGACGGCTTTCTTGCCACCGACCGAGGCGCCTACCGGGCGGGGGACACGATTCACGCCACCGCTCTCCTGCGCGACGCCCGCGCGCAAGCGCTGCCCGACCTGCCCGCAACCGCCATCCTGACCCGCCCGGACGGGGTGGAATACAGCCGCCGCCTTTCCTCCGATCCGCTGGCGGGCGGGCATAGCTTTGCCTTCCCCGTGGCATCTGATGCCCCGCGCGGCACGTGGCAGCTGAGCCTTTATGCCGATGTTGACGCCCCCGCACTGGCCCGCGCCCGTGTGCTGGTGGAGGATTTCCTGCCCGAGCGCATCGATTTCACCATTGCCGCCGCCGATAGCCCCCTGCGAAGGGACGCTCCCGCCCTGCTCAACATCAACGCGCGCTACCTTTTTGGCACGCCCGCAGCCGGCCTTCCGGTGGAAGGCGACGTCGCCCTCACGCCGAAGCGCAGCCTTGAAGGCTACGAGGGCTATGTCTTCGGCCTTTACGATCTGCCCGGCCGCACAACGCGGCGCTATATCGAGGACACGCCTCTGACGGATGACGCCGGATTTGCGCAAGTTCAGGCCGATTTCCCCAATTTAGAGACAGAATCCGATCTGCTCACCGCCCGCTTCACCCTGCGTGTTTCCGAGGGGTCTGGCCGCCCCGTGGAGCGCAGCCTCGAAGTCGCCCTGCCGCCGGAACGGGACGTGATCGGCGTAAAGCCCGGCTTTGAGGACGTGGCTCCGGAGAACGGCGAAGCCAGCTTCCGGGTGATCTCGGTTGCGCCTGATGGCAGCCAATCCCCCCGCGCGCTGCGCTGGGTGCTGAACCGCCTCGAAACCCGCTACCAATGGTATCAGCTTTATGGCGACTGGGAGTGGGAGCCCGTCACCACGCGCAGCCGCGTGGCGGAGGGGCAGTTGGAAACCGGCGTTTCCGCCAGCGAACTGGCGGTGCCGGTGGAATGGGGCGAATACGAGCTGGTGCTGGAAACAGAAAGCGGCCCCTACACCGCCACGTCGCATCGTTTCCACGCGGGCTGGTACGCCCCTGCCGACACCAGCACGACGCCGGATGTGCTTTCGATCGCGCTTGATAAGCCTGGCTACAAGATCGGGGAGACGGCCCGCCTCAAGATCACCCCGCGCATGGCAGGCGAGGCGCTGATCACGGTTCTGGCGGACCGCGTGATCGCTATGGAAACCGCCCAGCTCGTGGAGGGCGAAAACGAGATTACCCTGCCTGTGACCGATGATTGGGGCGCGGGCGTCTACGTGAACGCAACGCTGATTGCGCCAGCGCAGTCTCGAAATACACCGCTGCCTGCCCGCCAGTTGGGTATCGCTTACGCCCCGGTCGATCCCGGCAAGCGGGCGCTTTCGGCGCAGTTTGATACGCCACAAGAAGTGCGCCCCGGTGGCCCCATTGACGTGGTGCTTTCGCTTCAGGGCCATGAGCCCTCGCAGCCCGTCTACGCAACGATCTCTGCCGTGGATCTGGGCATCCTCAATATAACCGCGCACCCCTCCCCGGATCCCGCTGGGCACTACTTCGGCCAGCGCAAGCTGGGCGTGGACCTGCGCGATCTCTACGGGCGGCTGATCGACGGCGCATCCGGGGCCGAAGGGCGGCTGCGCTCTGGCGGCGATGCGGGCAATGCCCTGCGGATGCAATCCCCCCCGCCCACCGAAGAGCTGTTGGCGCGTTTCTCAGGCCCGCTGACGGCCGATGCCGACGGGACGTTCCGCATGACTCTCGATCTGCCGCCTTTCAACGGCACGGTCCGGCTCGATGCCGTGCTTTGGTCCGGCGAAGGTGTCGGAGCGGCCACGCAGGACCTGCTGGTCCGTGATCCTGTGGTGGTCACGCCAAGCCTGCCCCGTTTCCTCGCCCCCGGCGACGCCACGAGTCTTGCGCTGGAACTGGCGCATACCAGCGGGCCAGCGGGCGCGGTTTCCGTCTCTGTTTCGGCAGAAAACCTTGAAATCGGCCCCTTCGTGGGTGACGCAATTCCCTTGCCCGAAGCAGGCACCGCGCGGCTGGACATCCCGCTCACGGCACGCGCACCGGGCATGACGGCGCTCTCGCTCGCGATCACCCTGCCCTCCGGCGAAATCCTGCGGCGTGACCTGCAGATCGAGGTTCTGCAAAACGATCCCGCCATTTCCAGCCGCAGCCGGTTCACGCTCGATCCCGGCAAGACCTTTGTGTTCGACGAGGAGGTCTTCGCAGGCTTCCGACCCGCCTCCGCCTCGGCCACCGTCAGCCTCGGCGCTTTGGCCCGACTCGATGCGCCGGCCCTGCTCGCCGGGCTCGCACACTACCCCTATGGCTGCACCGAACAGATCACCTCGCAGGCGCTGCCGCTGCTGTATCTTTCTGATGTGGCGCGTGAAAGCGGCCTGCCCGCGCCTTCCGTTGGCGGCGCGGCCGTGGATGCCGCGATTGCCCGCGTGCTGGCGCGGCAGACGGCCGGGGGCGGTTTTGGCCTCTGGCGCGCCGAAAGCAGCGATCTCTGGCTCGATGCCTATGTGAGCGATTTCCTGTCGCGGGCGCAAAGTCAGGGTTACACCGTGCCCGCAGTGGCCTGGCGTGCGGCGCTGGACAATCTGCGCAATCAGGTGAACTACGCGGCGGACTTTGATCTGGGCGGTGAGGGCCTTGCCTATGCGCTCCACGTTTTGGCGCGTGAAGGTGCCGCGGCGATGAGCGATCTGCGCTATTACGCCGACACCAAAGCGGGCAATTTCGCCACCCCTCTGGCGCTGGCGCAACTGGGCGCAGCCCTTGCGCAATACGGTGATCAACCGCGCGCGGATCGGCTGTTTGCCATTGCACAGAGCCGTATTTCGGGCGGCGATCCCGAGGAAGCCTCCTTCCTGCGACCCGATTTCGGCAGCGCCCGGCGCGACAGCGCGGCGCTGCTCGCGCTCGCGGTGGAAAGCGGCAGCGAGGCGGTTGCGCTCCCGGCGCTTCTTGCGGCGATCACCCCGCCTGATGGGCTGTCACTGGCGTCAACGCAGGAGCTAAGTTGGACCTTGCTTGCCGCCCATGCACTGCACGAAGCCCCTGACAGCGCCATACTTGTTGACGGCCTGCCCGCCGAGGGCCCGCTCGTGCGGTTCCGCGCAGGGGGAGCGAAAGGCGAAACCCGGTTCACCAACAGCGGCAGCGAACCGGTGGAACTGACCCTCACCCGTTTCGGCGTGCCGGACGCGCCTGCCCTAGCCGGGGGCAATGGCTACGCCATCGAGCGCGCCTATTTCACCCCTGAGGGCGATCCGCTGGACATTCGCCAGATCCAGACAGGCACGCGCGCCGTTGCCGTGCTCACGGTGCACCCGTTCAGTGGCCGGGCCGCGCGGCTGATGGTCGATGACCCGCTGCCCGCTGGGCTCGAGATCGAGAATCCCGCCCTTCTGCAATCGGGTGAGATTGGCGCATTGGACTGGATTTCTGCCGTTACAGAGCCTGAAATGGCCGAGTTCCGCAGCGATCGCTTCCTCGCCGCCGTGGATTGGGAGGGCGACGCGCCCTTCACGCTGGCCTATACCGTCCGCGCGGTGCGGCCCGGCAGCTATCACCATCCCGCAGCCCATGTGGAGGACATGTACCGCCCCGCCTACCGCGCTCAGACGGAAGCGAGCCGGATCCATGTCACAGGCACCCGATGAGGCGGCGCGGCTGGGTCTTTGCCCCGGTCGCCGCGCTCTGGGTCGCGGCGCTGGGGGCGGATGCCCTTCGGGACTGGCTGGCCACGGCCCCGGTGCCGCCGCTGCTGGTGGAAACTTCGGTCGAGGTCACCGCGAAAGACGGGCAGTTGCTGCGCGCCTACCTGACATCGGACGGCTACTGGCGCTTGCCCACCCGCGCTGCCGAGGTGGATCCGCTCTACCTCGCCATGCTCATGGCCTATGAAGACAAGCGGTTCTACAGCCACGGCGGGGTGGATTCGCGCGCCGCGCTGCGCGCCGCCGGGCAGGCGCTGCGCCATGGGGAGATCCGCAGCGGTGCATCGACGCTGACGATGCAGACGGCGCGGCTTCTGATGAGGCAGCCGACGCGCCGTTGGCAGGCCAAAGCCGCACAGGTGCGGCTGGCGCTGGCGCTGGAACAGCGTCTTTCGAAATCCGCCATCCTTGGGCTTTATCTGCAGCGCGCGCCCTTTGGCGGCAATCTGGAGGGCCTCGCCTCGGCCTGCCACGCATGGTTCGCCAAACCCTGCCGCCGCCTCAGCCACGGCGAGGCTGCGCTGCTGGTGGCCCTGCCGCAATCGCCGGAGGCGCGCAAACCCGATGAAAACCCTGCCCGGGCAAAAGCCGCGCGCGACAGGGTGCTTGCCCGGGCGCTGGCGGCGGGCCTCCTGACGCCTGCAGACCATGATCGGGCCGAGTCAGAGCCTGTTTTGGCCAAGCGCCACGCCTTTCCTGCCCATGCCCCCCATCTTGCCGATCGCGCCCTTGCCCTCGCTCCGGAGGCCGCAACCCATCGGCTGAGCCTTGATCCGGCGGCCCAAACGGCCCTGCAGGATCTGGCCCGCCGGAGCCTTGCCGCCCAGCCTGCCGAGATGCAGATCGCCCTCCTCGCCGTTGAGACGCAGACGGGGCGGATCGTGGCCTCGGTGGGATCGGCCGGGATCACCGGGCCGCGCGCCGGCTTCGTGGACATGACGCGCGCCCTGCGCTCGCCCGGCTCAACGTTGAAACCGCTGGTCTACGGGTTGGCGTTTGACGCAGGCCGGGCGCACCCCGAAAGCCTGATCGACGATCACCCCATCCGCTTCGGCACCTACGCGCCGCAGAACTTCGACGGTCTGTACCGTGGCCGCCTGCCCGTGCGCGAGGCGCTGCAGCTTTCGCTCAACACACCTGTCGTGGCGCTCACCGACGAGATCGGCCCGGCGCGGCTGTTGCAGGCGATGCGGCAGGCCGGGATGGCCCCCGCGCTGCCCGGTGGCACGCCGGGGCTGGCGCTGGCGCTTGGCGGCGTGGGCGTTTCGCTGGAGGATCTTGTAGCGCTTTACGCCGGCATCGCCTCGGGCGGCATCGCACGGCCTCTGTACTGGCAGGAAGGCCCCCCGCCAGAACACGGCAAAACGCGCTTTCTTGGCCCCGTCCCGGCCTTCTATGTCACCGACATCCTGCGTGGCCTGCCTCCGCCGGAAGGCTCTAAACAAGGCGATATCGCTTATAAAACCGGGACATCCTACGGCCATCGCGACGCCTGGGCCATTGGCTATGACGGGGCGCATACCATCGGTGTCTGGATGGGGCGGCCCGATGCGACGCCTGTGCCCGGTGCCTTCGGTGGCGATCTGGCCGCGCCAGTGCTGTTCGAGGCCTTCGCCCGGATCGCGCCCCGCCGCACGCCCTTCCCGCCCCCGCCGCCGGGCGCGCTGATGCTCAACACCGCCCAACTGCCTGAAGCCCTGCGCTATGCCGCCGGGGCCGAGGCGCGGCAGGGCCCCGAGATGCGCTTTGCTTTCCCGCCGCAGGACGCCGCGCTGCTGCCCGGCCTCCCCTTGATAGCCCGGCTGCAGCATGGCGAGCCGCCCTTCACATGGCTCGCCAATGGCCGCCCGCTGCCTCCCACCCGTGCGCGCCATGCCGAGATCCCGCTGGATGGCCCCGGCTTCCACGCGCTCACCGTAATCGACGCCACAGGTTCCCGCGCGCGGGTTGATTTCCGCCTGCTGCCGGAGGATTAGAGCGAAAACGTCACGCGCGAGTCGCCGCTGAAAGCCCACAGGCGGCCACGCTTGCGCCACACTGCCCCCCGAACCGAAAGAGAGCCGCCCATGCCCGAATCCTTCCTCACTGCCCTGCGCCAGACCCTCGCCGAGATCGATGCCGAGGGGCTCACCAAGCACGAACGCCCGATCCTGTCGCCGCAGGGGGGCACGATCACCGTGGAGGGCGGCCGGCGCGTGGTGAACCTTTGTGCCAACAACTACCTCGGCCTTGCGGACCACCCCGAGCTGATCGCCGCCGCGAAGGCCGGGATGGACAGCCACGGTTTCGGCATGGCCTCGGTGCGCTTCATCTGCGGCACGCAGGATCTGCACCGCACGCTCGAACAGGCGCTGGCGCGCTTTCTGGGCAAGGATGATTCCATCCTCTTCGCCGCCTGTTTTGACGCCAATGGCGCTTTGTTCGAGCCGCTTTTGGGGCCTGAAGATGCTGTCATCTCGGATGCGCTGAACCACGCCTCGATCATCGACGGCATCCGGCTCTGCAAGGCCAAGCGCTACCGTTATGCGAACTCCGACATGCAGGCGCTGGAGGACGCGCTGAATCAGGCGCGCGCCGATGGGGCGCGGCATGTGATGATCGCCACCGATGGCGTTTTCTCGATGGATGGCTACCTTGCGAAGCTGCCCGAGATCACCGCTCTGGCGGAGCGCTACGAGGCGGTGGTGATGGTGGATGATTGCCACGCGACGGGCTTCATGGGCCCGAAGGGCGCGGGTACGCCGCATCACGCGGGCGTGGCCGACAAGGTGGACATCCTCACCGGAACGCTTGGCAAGGCGCTTGGCGGGGCCATCGGCGGCTATATCGCCGGGCCGCAACCGGTGATCGACCTGCTGCGCCAGCGCGCGCGGCCCTATCTCTTCTCCAACGCGCTGCCGCCCTCCGTGGTGGCCGCGGGCCTGACGGCGCTGAAGCTGGTAGAAGAGGGCGACGCGCTGCGGTCGCAGCTGTTTGAGAACACCGCCTACTGGCGCGCGGGGCTGGAAAAGCTCGGCTTCGAATTGCTCCCCGGCGAACACCCGATCGTGCCGGTGATGCTCGGCGATGCGCGGCTCAGCCAGCAGATGGCCAGCACGCTCTATGAGGAGGGCGTCTATGTGGCGGGCTTCTTCTTCCCGGTGGTGCCGCGTGGCACCGCGCGGATCCGGACCCAGATGAATCCGGCTCTAACACAGGCCGATCTGGACCATGCGCTCGCCGCGTTTGAAACCGCTGGCCGCAAAGTGGGGGCACTCTGATGCGCAAGAACACGATGATTGCCCTTGAGAAATCCCACCCTAAAGAAGGGCTCTGGAAGGTCGACGCCCCGGTGCCGGAAATCGGGCCGGATGACGTGCTGATCAAGGTCAACAAAACCGGGATCTGCGGCACCGATATTCACATCTGGAACTGGGACGACTGGGCCGCGCATACCGTGCCTGTGCCGATGATCACCGGGCATGAGTTCGCCGGAGAGATCGTGGAAGTGGGCCGCGATGTGACGGGGCTTGTCGTCGGCCAGCGCTGCTCAGGCGAAGGCCATCTGATCGGCACCGAGAGCCGCCAGAGCCGGGCCGGAAAATTCCACCTTGATCCCGGCACGCGCGGCATTGGCGTGAACGTGCAGGGGGCTTTCGCACAATACCTGCGCCTGCCCGCCTTCAATGTGGTGCCACTGCCTGATGACATCCCCGACGAGATCGGCGCGATCCTCGATCCGCTAGGCAATGCCGCGCACACGGCGCTCAGCTTCGATCTGCTGGGCGAGGACGTGCTGATCACCGGCGCCGGACCCATCGGGATCATGGCCGCCGCCGTGGCGCGGCACGCCAGTGCGCGGCGGGTGGTGATCACCGACGTGAACCCCGACCGGCTGGCGCTGGCGCAGGCGGTCGTCCCCAAGCTGCGCACGGTGAACGTGGCGCAGGAGGATCTGCAGGACGTGATCCACGAGCTGGGTATGAAGGAAGGTTTTGACGTGGGGCTTGAGATGTCGGGCAATCAGGCGGCGCTGGATCAGATGGTGGAAGCCATGGTCATGGGCGGCAAGATCGCCCTTCTCGGCATTCCGCCGGGCAAATCCCCGGTTGACTGGAGCCGCATCGTCTTCAAGGCGATCACGATCAAGGGCGTCTATGGCCGCGAGATGTTCGAAACCTGGTACAAGATGATCGCCATGCTGCAGAACGGGCTCGACGTGAGCAAGGTGATCACGCACCGCTTCAAGGTCGACGAGTTCCGTGAAGGCTTCGCAGCGATGAAATCCGGCAAGAGTGGCAAGGTCGTGCTGGACTGGACATAGAAAAAGCCCCGGCCAATGTGCCGGGGCTTCCTCATATCAGGCTCTGTTTCGGCGCAACTGGCCGAAAGTCACGTTCAGCCCTTGGTGAGCGAACGCACACCGAAGGCCATCAGAAGCGTGGTGATCCCGGAGGAGAGCAGATCCACGCCGAGCAGGATGCCCAGCAGGCCAGCCGCGATTTCCGGCATGTTGTTGAACACCATGAAGGCCAGCACAATGGAGATGATCCCGGAGATCAGCACGAAGATCCAGCCCGAGGTCGGGCGCAGCTGGAAGCCGAGGATCACGCGCACGAGGCCCGAGATCAGGAACAGGATCGCCACCAGAACGGTGAGCGATACGATGCCTGCCAGCGGGTGACGCATGAGCGAAATGGCGAAGACGATCAGCACGAGGCCGAGGATCGCCCCGAGGATGCGGCTGCCGGTGCTGTCTTCCTTGTCGGCGACGGCGGCGATCAGTTGGATGATGCCGGCTGCCATGAACGTCGCCCCTGCGAGGATCAGGGCCGTGAACGTGGAGGCCAGCGGGTTGAAGAGGCACATGATGCCACCAACGGTGAGCAGCAGGCCAAGGATGAGAAGCCAGATCCAAGAGGGGGATTTAGCCGATTTTGTCTCTGTTGCGGTCATTCTTCCGTCCCTTCCTATCGAAGAATGACGGCAGGCTAGAGGATTGTTGGAATAAATCCAGAGACTTGACCAACAGCCGCCGAAGTCGGCCTCAAGTGTTGCAATAGGGCTCGCCTTATGCGGGTGCCCCAGCACCCCCTGTGCGGGCTTCAGGCTTCAGACGGCAGAAGCGCCTCGCGCCCCTCTTCCCGCAACAGCCAGGCGTCGCGGCCCTCAAACAGTGCCGGAACAAGCGGTCGCCCGTAACCGGTGCCGCCGTCCAGATCCACGCGGTTGCCGAAATGCGCCGGGGCCTCCAGCGCGGTATGGCCGTGGACGATGAGGGGGCCGTGATCGGTGTCATCCTCCAGAAAACCTTCGCGAATCCAGAGAAGATCATCCTCCTGCTGCGCATCCATCGCCACACCGGGGCGGATGCCCGCATGGACGAAGATCACATGCTCGGTCTGCTTGTAGAGCGGCAGGCTTTCGATGAAGTGGATGTGGGCCTCGGGCACTTTCGCATGCACCTCGCGCTGGATCTCGATCGGATCACCCTTCTCGCTCGCCGCAACACCGTAAGAGGCCAGCGTTTCGGCCCCGCCAAGGCGGTAGTCAAACCAGATCAGCCCGGTGCGCGTATTGGGATCCAGCGTGATACGCTTGCGGTAGAAGCGCTCCAGATAGCGATCATGGTTGCCCTTCAGCACGTGCCAGTCCTCGCCCGCCGCAAGCCCGGCCATGAGGTACTCGATCACGCCCCGGCTATTGGGGCCACGGTCGATCAGATCGCCCAGATGGATGATTGGCGCAGGCTGGCCAGAGCGCGCGATGTCGGCGCGGATCAGGGCGTGGGCCTGTTTCAGCGCATCGAGGTGGCCGTGAATATCGCCAATCGCGTAATAGCGCATGAAAGCTTCCTGAAAAACCTTGGTTTCAATCCCGGCCTACATAGGCCGTGTAACACGTAAACGAAACACCCCGGCGCGTGGGCCGGGGTGCAAATAGGCTCTAACTAAGCATAAAATGCCTCAAGCGACGTCAAACGCCAGCGGCTTCACCTGGCGGAACTTGCCGGTATCGCAGAGCTTCTTGATCACCGGCGCGGGCACCGGGGCATCCACGTAAAGCAGCGCGATTGCACCACCACCGATATCGGAGCGGCCGAGGGTGAAGTTTGCGATGTTCACGCCGTTCTCGCCCATCGTCTGACCCAGCGTGCCGATGATGCCCGGCACGTCGTCGTTGGTGGTGTAGAGCATATGCGCGCCCACTTCGGCGTCGATGTTGATGCCCTTGATCTGGATGAAGCGCGGCTTTCCGTCAGAGAAGACGGTGCCTGCAACAGAGCGCTCCATTTTCTCGGTCACGACGGTGATCTTGACGTAGCCGTCGAAGGAGCCGGATTTGTCCTGATTGGTGGTGGAGATCTGGATGCCACGCTCCTTGGCGACCACGGGAGCGGAGACCATGTTCACGTCCGGGTTGGCCTTCTTCATGATCCCGGCGATCACCGAGCAGTTCAGCGCTTCGAGGTTCATCTCGGAGACGACACCATCGTACAGGATGTTGATCGCCTTGATCGGCTCATCCGTCATCTGGCCTGCAAAGGCCCCAAGATGATCGGCCAGCTTGATCCAGGGGCCCATGATGCGGGCTTCCTCGGCGGTGACGGAGGGCATGTTGAGCGCGTTTTCCACGGCACCGGTGAGCAGGTAGTTGGCCATCTGCTCGGCCACCTGCAGCGCCACGTTCTCCTGCGCTTCCGTGGTGGCAGCGCCAAGGTGCGGGGTGCAGACGACGTTGGGCAGGTTGAACAGCGGGTTGTCGGTGGCCGGTTCCACGGAGAACACGTCGAAGGCCGCACCGGCGACATGGCCGGATTTCAGCAGCTCGGCGAGCGCGGCTTCATCCACAAGGCCGCCACGGGCACAGTTGATGATCCGCACGCCCTTCTTCGTCTTGGCGAGGTTCTCGGCCGACAGGATGTTCTTCGTCGTGTCGGTCAGCGGCACGTGCAGCGTGATGAAATCGGCACGCGGCAGCAGCTCTTCCAGCTCGACCTTCTCCACGCCCATCTTCTTGGCCTTCTCCTCAGAGAGGAAGGGATCATAGGCGATGACCTTCATCTTCAGGCCACGGGCGCGATCGCAGACGATGCCGCCGATGTTGCCTGCGCCGATGACGCCCAGCGTCTTGCCGGTGAGCTCAACGCCCATGAACTTGGATTTCTCCCACTTCCCGGCATGGGTGGAGGCAGAGGCCTCGGGGATCTGGCGCGCCACGGCGAACATCATCGCGATGGCGTGTTCGGCGGTGGTGATCATGTTGCCAAAGGGCGTGTTCATCACGATCACGCCCTTCTTGGAGGCGGCTTCCTTGTCCACGTTGTCGGTGCCGATCCCGGCGCGGCCCACCACTTTCAGCTTCGTGGCGGCTTCGAGGATCGTCGGGGTGACTTTCGTGGCGGAGCGGATGGCAAGGCCGTCATACTGGCCGATCACCTCGGCGAGCTTTTCCTTGTCCTTGCCCAGCTGGGGCATGAAATCCACGTCGATCCCGCGGTCACGGAAGATCTGGACGGCGGTTTCAGAAAGCGAATCGGAAACGAGAACTTTGGGGGCCATGGGTTTGGTCCTTTTGAAGGCGGACGGCGTGCGCGGAGTGCAAAGGGCAGCGCCCGTCCCGGGGTGGGGGCGGAGCGCCCGCCCATGGGGCGGGGCGGGCGCTGCCCGGCGTTACCGCCGGGCGTTCATACTTGGGATCAGGCGGCCTGAGCCAGCGCGGCGATCTCGGCCTCGAAGGCCCAGTTCAGCCAGGGCATCAGCGCGGCCACATCGGCGGTTTCCACCGTGCCGCCACACCAGATGCGCAGGCCAGCCGGTGCATCGCGGTAAGCGCCAACGTCCAGCGCCACGCCTTCGGCCTCAAGCCGCTTGGCCACGGCTTTGGCGAAAGCTGCACCATCGGTGATGCGCGGATCGGTGAACTTCAGGCACACCGAGGTGTTGGAGCGGATGGCCGGATCCTCGGCGAGGAAGGCGATCCAATCGTGAGCTTCAACGAACTTGGCCACTTCCGCCGTGTTGGCATCGGCCCGGGCGATCAGCCCCTGCAGCCCGCCCTGCTCCCGCGCCCAGTTCAGGGCGAAGAGATAATCCTCGACGCAGAGCATCGACGGCGTGTTGATGGTTTCTCCGCGGAAGATGCCGTCGATCAGCTTGCCGCCCTTGGTCAGGCGGAAGATCTTGGGCATCGGCCAGGCCGGGGTGTAGCTTTCCAGCCGCTCCACGGCGCGCGGCGACAGGATCAGCATCCCGTGGGCCGCTTCACCGCCCAGCACCTTCTGCCAGGAGAAGGTGGTGACATCGAGTTTGTCCCACGGCAGATCCATCGCGAAGGCGGCCGAGGTGGCGTCGCAGATGGTGAGGCCTTCGCGGTCGGCCGGAAAGAAATCGCCGTTCGGGACGCGCACACCGGAGGTGGTGCCGTTCCAGGTGAAGACCACATCACGGGCGAAATCGACGCTGGCGAGATCCACGATCTCACCGTAGTCGGCGGTCTTGACGATGGCGTCGAGCTTGAGCTGTTTGACCACATCGGTCACCCAGCCGGAGCCGAAGCTTTCCCATGCGAGCATCTCGACCGGGCGCGCGCCCAGGAGGCTCCACATCGCCATCTCGACGGCGCCGGTGTCGGACGCCGGCACGATGCCGATCTTGTAGTCTGCGGGGATGCCCAGAATCTCGCGCGTCTCTTCGATCGCGGCGAGGAGCTTGGCTTTGCCCACGGCAGCACGGTGGCTGCGGCCCAGCGGGGCGTCGGCAAGAGCATCAACTGTCCATGAGGCAGGTTTGGCACAGGGGCCAGAGGAGAAACGCGGGTTGGCCGGGCGAACGGCCGGAGTCTCGGTAACCATTGCTGGTATCCTTCCAGATAAGCGCCCCTCGTTGGGGAGGGGTGTCCCGCCGCCCGAATACGCCCAAGCGCGGGGATGGCGCAAGACGCTTTTCTGCGCTAAAGCGCCGCCTGAGAACAAATCCGCCACGCCCGCGTCCACTATCGGAAACCTGCCCATGTTTATCGTCACCCTGCTTGCCGCGCCCGGCTCCGGCGCGCTCACCGGCCCCACGATCGAAGCTCTGCGCAACGCCTGGGGCGGTGGCACGGCAACCTGGCTTAACCCCGATGAAGCCGCTGAATTTCCTATTGAATCCGTGCCCGGCAATCGCTGGGATGTCTGGGCGGAGATGCAGGATCTGGGCATCGACATGGCTGTGCAACCCGCCGAAAACCGCCGCAAGAAGATGCTGCTGGCGGATATGGACAGCACGATGATCGAGCAGGAATGCATCGACGAACTGGCCGCCGAAGCCGGGGTCGGCCCCCGCGTGGCCGAGATCACGGCGCGGGCGATGAATGGCGAGCTGGATTTCGAAGGCGCCTTGAAAGAGCGCGTTGGCCTGCTGAAAGGCCTGCCCGAATCGGTCATCGGCAAGGTGCTGGCCGAGCGCATCACCTTCATGCCGGGCGGGCGGGTGCTGCTGGCCACGATGAAGGCCAACGGCGGCCACGCGGCGCTTGTCTCGGGCGGCTTCACCGCCTTCACCGCCAAAGTGGCGGGCGAGCTGGGCTTTGACGAGAACCGCGCCAACACGCTGCATATCGAGAACGGCACTCTGACGGGCACCGTCGGGATGCCGATCCTTGGCCGCGAAGCCAAGGTGCAAGCGTTGGAGGAGATCACCGCGCGCCTTGGCATCCGTGAGGCCGATGTGATCGCCGTGGGCGATGGGGCCAATGATCTGGGCATGTTGGACCGCGCCGGGGCGGGCGTGGCGCTACACGCCAAGCCTTCCGTCGCCGCGCAATGCGACCTGCGCATCAACTTCGGCGATCTGACCGCGCTTCTTTATCTGCAAGGCTACAGCGTGGCCGATTTCGCAGGCAACTAGCGTGTTCGAAGTCAGCCTTGAGGTGCTGCTGCTCCTGCTGGGCGCAGCCTTCTTCGCCGGGTTTCTGGATTCCATCGCGGGCGGCGGCGGGCTGATCGCTCTGCCCGCGCTTCTGCTGGCGGGCGCGCCGCCTGTCACCGCACTGGCCACCAACAAGCTGCAGGGGATGTTCGGCACCGCCACTGCCGCCTGGGCCTATGCCGCAGGCGGCCACGTGAGCCTGCGCCGTCAGGCGCTGCCCGCCGCCATCGCCTTCGCCGCCTCGATGTGCGGCGCTTTGGTGGTGAGCTGGATTCCCACCGAATGGATCACCTACGCGCTGCCCTTCCTGATGATCGCCATCGCGCTTTATTTCGCGCTGAAAAAGGGGCTTGATGACACCGACCGCCACGAACGGCTCACGCCGATGGTGTTCAGCCTGACGATGGTGCCCTTGCTGGCCTTCTACGATGGCGTCCTCGGCCCCGGCACCGGCAGCTTTTTCATGCTCGCCTTCGTCACGCTGGGCGGCGCAGGCATCCTGAAAGCCACCGCCCGCACCAAGCTTCTGAATTTCGCCTCTAACGCGGGCGCGATCGTTGTGTTTGCCTTCGTGGCCACCCCGTGGTGGGCCACCGGGCTTGCCATGGGCGCGGCGCAGATTGCCGGGGCGAAGGTCGGCTCGAGCCTCGCGCAGAAAAAGGGCGCGAAGCTGATCAAGCCGCTCTTGGTGCTTTCCTCTTCGGCGCTGGCGATCCGGCTGATGTGGGAGTGGTTCTAGGCCACACCCACAGCGAATGCCCGTCAGGCCAGCGCGACGGCGGGCTTGATGATCCCGGCCTCAAGCCCGCGGCGGCTGTATTGGATGGCGTTCATCCGCTTGCGCGTCGCCGGGTGCTCCGGGTCCAGCACGCCCAGTTTCACGAGGATCGCGGCAATCGCGCATTCCGAAGCGCGGGTGGTGCCATCGACGATCTTCAGGGCAATACCCAGACCAAGTTCCGGCAGGATTGCGGTGAACACAGCCTCTGCGCCTGTCTTGATCGCCACTTTGCCTCCCATCGCTCGCATCAGCTCGGTGCAGGCACGGCCTTCACCGGCCACAAGCTCCGGGTAAGCCACCATCGCATCGCGCAATGCCGCCGCCGCCTTCTCCCGCGCGCTGGCCCCATCGGCCTGTGCCGTGGCAAAGAAGGCCATGGCACAGGCCAGCCCGTGCACGGTGGTGGCGAAGTTGGGGGCGGAACAGCCGTCGATCCCGTAGCCCGGTGTTTCCAGCCCCGTCACTTCTGAGAAGGTGGTGCGGATTTCCTGCTGCATGGGGTGGTCCACCTCGGTGTATTCCGGCCCCCAGCCCATGTGCTTGCCGAAGGTCAGGAAGCCCGCGTGTTTGCCGGAGCAGTTGTTGTGCACCTGGCAGGGTTCCTCATGGGCGCGGATCAGAGCGAATTTGGCGTCCTTGTCGTCGGGCACCTGAGGGCCACAGCGCAGGTTGGCATCGGCCATGCCCAGATCGGCCAGCCAGGCGTTGACACGATCGGTGTGGATCGCCGCGCCATTGTGGGAGGCACAGGCCAAGGCCAGATGCTCCTGCCGCAGCCCATGGGCCGCCGCCGCACCGCTTTCGATCAGGGGCAGCGCCTGAATCATCTTGCAGGAGGAGCGCGGATAGATCAGCTGATCGGGATCGCCCCAAGCGTGCAAGATCTGACCAGACCCGTCGCAAACCACAGCATGCCCCCGGTGAACCGACTCAAGGAACGGCCCGCGCCAGAGCTCCACCATATCTACCGGATCAGCCATGCCATTCTCCTTCCGCTTTGCGCGATTTTCCGCCAACAGGCCTTTCATCGCGGCCCGATTTCAAGCTATTGTCCGCGCAATCGGGTAAAGAATGCGCGAGCCTTTGAAAAGCCAAAACAACCGGCTCTGAAGGCGCGCACTAGAGGCAACGTCAGCTGGAGGCAGCACACACATGACATCGATCGTAGCACGCGGGCTTGGCGCGGCGGCACTGGCTTGTTTTGCCGTTGGCGCATCGGCTCAGGAAACGTCCGAATCCACCAATCGCGTGGCCGCGAAAACCGACTGGAGCGTTTTCGTTGAAGACGATCCCACCGAATGCTGGGCCGTGTCGAGCCCCAAGGAAACGGTGAACACCAAGGATGGCCGTGTTGTGGCCGTGCGCCGCAGCGATATCCTGCTCTTCGTCACCTACCGCCCCGGCTCCAGCGTGGAAGGCGAAGTCTCCTTCACCGGCGGCTATCCTTTCGCCACGGGCTCCACCGTCAGCGTGCAAATCGGGGACGACAAGTTCGATTTCCTGACCCAGGGCGAAAACGCCTGGCCGAGCTCGGTGGATCAGGACAAATCCGTCGTCGCCGCCATGAAGCGCGGGGCGGAAGCCAAGGTCACCGGGCGCTCCTCGCGCGGCACCCGCACGGAGGACACCTTCTCGCTGCTCGGCTTCACCGCCGCCCTTGAGGAAGCCGCAAAACGGTGCGGAGGTTAACAGCCTTCGCCCCAACTTTCGCCATGATTGCATCTTACTGCTTGTGACAACACCAGAAGGCGTGACACACGCCCCGAGCACGAGCACAGAGCAGCATGGCAGACCCTTTCCTCTCCGAGATTCGCTACGCCGGGCCCGCGTCCGGCGATTTCGCCGAAGTCGCCGTTGACCCCGACAGCCAGAAGGCCGGGATCCAGCTTGTTGTTTACCACCCGGACGGCACCATGCGCGGCATTTACGCGCTCGGCAGCCCCGTGGCGCAGGTGAACGGCTACGATCTGCACCATATTGCGACCACGGGTATTTCCCGCGACGGCGCGGTGGCGCTGACCTCTGGCGGTGTCGTCTCTTCTTTCCTGTCTTTTGAGCGCCATGTAACGGCGGTGGAAGGCCCCGCCATCGGCCGCAGCTCCCGCCGCATCGGCGTGGTGAACCGCACGGGCGAAACACTCGTCTCCGGCGATGGCCGCGCCTACCGCATTCACGCGGGCGAAAGCAGCGAACTGGTGCCGAGCTTCCTTGAAGGCACGGTGGTGAACACGCCCTACGGGCCCCGCCCGGTGGAAGAGCTGCGCAGCGGCGATGTGGTGATCACCGACGAGGGCCTGCGCGTGTTGCGTTGGGTGGGCCGCCGAACGATCTCTGCCGCCTATGCCGTGGCCCACAATCTGCAACCGATCCGTATCCCGGCCCACAGCTTTGGCCCCAACACCCCGATGCATGATCTCATCGTTTCGCCGAACCAGCGCCTCTGCCTCGGAAGCGCGCATTTCCCTGCCTTTTTCGACCGGGAAGAAGTCATGGTGCCGGCGGACCAGCTTGCCGGTTGGAAGGGCATCCGCGCGGCCCGTCGCCTCGGGCAAGTGAGCTATGTGCACCTGCTGTTCGACACCCCCTGCACCGTCACCGCCAACGGGCTGGCAGCGGAGTGTTTCCACCCGGCCGCGCGCGCCGCGATGCACCTGTGCCGTACCGCCCGCCGCGAGCTGCTGCTGCGCTTCCCCGAGATGCTGTCCCCGACCGAAGCGCCCTCGCCTGCCGAAGCGCCCTCGTTGCAGCGCCACGAGACGCGCCTTGCCCTGCGACTGCTGGATCTTCCCGACGCCGCGTGACGCCTTTTGCGCACCATTCCGTTTTGCGCCAGAATGGTGTAACAGCCTCCTTCGATTCCTCGAAAGGCACGCACCATGACGGCGAAAGCACCGATCACGCAGGACGTTCTGACGATCCCCCGCAAGCTTGACGGCAGCGGCAAGACAAATCTCGTGGGCCTCACCCGCGAGCAGCTGCGCGACACGCTGATCGAAGCCGGCACGCCTGAGAAACAGGCGAAGATGCGGGTTGGGCAGGTCTGGCAGTGGATCTACCAGAAGGGCGTGCAGAGCTTTGACGAGATGACCAATCTCGCCAAACCCTACCGCGCTTTGCTGGACGAGAACTTCATCATCGCCCGCCCCGAACTGGTGACGAAACTCGTCAGCGAGGACGGCACGCGCAAATATCTGGTGCGCATCGCCGGCGGCCATGAGGTCGAGATCGTCTATATCCCCGAGGAAGATCGCGGCACGCTTTGTGTGTCCTCGCAAGTGGGCTGCACGCTCACCTGTTCCTTCTGCCACACGGGCACGCAGAAACTGGTGCGCAACCTGACCGCGGGCGAGATCGTGGGCCAGGTGCTGCTGGTGCGCGATGATCTGGGCGAATGGCCCGAACCGGGGCGTGCGCCCAAGAACGAGACGCGGCTTCTCTCCAACATCGTGCTGATGGGCATGGGCGAGCCGCTCTACAATTTCGAAAACGTGCGCGACGCGATGAAGATCGCGATGGACCCGGAAGGAATCTCGCTCTCCCGCCGCCGCATCACGCTCTCGACCTCCGGCGTGGTGCCGGAAATGGCCCGCACCGCCGAGGAGATCGGCTGTCAGCTGGCGATCAGCTTCCACGCCACCACCGACGAGGTGCGCGACGTGCTGGTGCCGATCAACAAGCGCTGGAACATCGAGAAGCTGATGGAGGCGCTGGCGAGCTACCCGAAGGCTTCGAACTCCGAGCGGATCACCTTTGAATACGTGATGCTGAAGGGCGTGAACGATTCCGACGAGGATGCGCACCGCCTGCTGGATCTGATCAAGACGTATAAGGTGCCGGCCAAGATCAACCTGATCCCCTTCAACGAATGGCCCGGCGCGCCCTACGAGCGGTCGTCCAACAACCGCATCCGCGCCTTTGCCAACATCATCTACCAAGGCGGTTTCGCCACCCCGATCCGCACCCCGCGCGGCGAGGACATCATGGCCGCCTGTGGCCAGCTGAAAAGCGAAACCGAGCGCGCCCGCAAGAGCCGCAAGCAGATCGAAAGCGAAGCCGGGCTGGGTTAGAGCCGGTTTCAGCGCAGTGTGCGACGGTAGCGCCGACCCGAGGGGTGGTGCAATCGCGCCGCCCCGTGGGGGCGGGTCGGCGCGGCCCAACAGTGCCTGTTGGGCGTTTCCTCTCATTGGGCGCGCCTATCGTTACAAGATCGGAAACGGCTTCTCGCGGCCCGTGATCTGCGCCCCGTCAAACTGCCAAAGCTCTGGAAACTGCTGAATGACGGCCTCCGATTGCGTGGGCCGCAACACCACCGCCTCCGGCGCGTCGCCGCGATAGGTGAAGCCCTGCTGGTTGGAGGAGGGCCCGAAAAACGGGCTCTGTTTCAGCCCCGCGGGCCAGATCGGCGCAGCCATCCATTTGCCACCGTAGATAAAGGCAATTTCCGGCGCGATCATTCCCGTTTTCCGCAGGAGTCTGGACAGTTGCGGATGGCCGGGCAACCCGTGCGGATGCGTCTTCAACACCGGGCTCACGATCCACAACGCGGGCTCTATGTCGGCGTTTTGCGGCTGATCGAAGTCCGATGGCTTCACGATCAGCGAGCCAACCGTCAGATCATTGGCGGGGCCACCTTCGGGCAGGTCCAGCACCGTCGTGGAGCCGCCGGTGTTCACGATCTCCGCCGCGCCTTCAGGTAGCAACGCCTTGAACGCCGCCAGCCGCGCCCGCGCCGCATCGGCGGCTTTCGCCCCCCGCCCCAGCAAGCCCGGCATTGCATTCACATGGGCCTCGTAGCCCATCACGCCCACCGGCTGGAGGGGGCCGCAAGCCCCAAGCGCCTGCGCCAGATCCTCAGGCTCAGCCAAGCCTCCGCGCCCTAGGCCGATGTCCACCTCGAAGGCCACGCGCAGCTTGAGCCCGCGTTGCTCGGCCAAGGCACGATAGGCCGCGAGGCGGGGCAGCGAGTCCACGAGCCATGCCACCTGCCCAGCGCGCAGTTCATCGTCGAGAAACCGCGCCACCTCCTGCACGGGCATGGGTTTGCCCATGAGGACGGAGGTGTTGGGGAACCGCGCCAGAACCGCCCGCGTGATCGGCAGGTGGAAAGACATAACTGCCTGCGCCCCAAGCCCTGCGAAAGCCGACTCCAACAGGCAGGGCGCGGGCAGGGATTTGTCTGCAATCCGCACCCGGTAGCCCTTGGGCAGAGCCTGTTTCAACGCGCTCAGGTTTCGCGCCAGACGTGCGGTATCAAGCACCATTGCCGGGCGATGCACACCGGCCAGTGAAAGCGCTCTGGTCAGGGTTTCGAAGTAGCCGCTCATTGCCCGAGCAGTTCCCGCATGTAGGGCGTCAGGAAGCGCCCCTCAGGATCCAACGCGCGGCGTGCTTCAATAGCTGCGTCCCACATCGGGTAGAGCCTGCGCAGGTCTTCAGCCTTGAGCGAATGCATCTTGCCCCAATGGGGGCGGCCGTCATACTCGGCGAAAATCGTCTCTATCGCGGCCAAAAGCGCCTCAAACGGCTTGCCTGCCTCGTGATGCACGGCGATGGAGACGCTGAGGCGCTTGTAGAAGGGCGAAAGCCAGAGATCATCCGCCGCGACCGTGCGCACCTCCATCGGGAAGTAGACATCGCGGAAGTCGCGCTCCACCACCTCGATCACCCGGCGCAGCGCCTCAGGCCCGGCCTCGGCAGGCAGATGATACTCGCTTTCGTTGAAACGGATGCCGTCCCGATCTGTCGGGAAGGCGCGGTGCCAATCCTCGATAAAATGCTCTTTCACATGGCCTTTCAGGGCCAAACCCAGCGCAAAACGCCGCAATCCGGGGGCGGCGCGGGTGAGCCTTGCGGCCAGCCGCAGCTGGCGCAGCCCCTCCTGATCCTTGTCCGGCGGGCGCGCCAAGAGCGGATCTTCCGTCGCGCGGCTCTCCATCACCAGGGCCTGCCGCGAACCGGTGATGTAGTAGAACTCCACATTGCGCGCCGCCTGCATCCGGGGGCCGAAATCGGAAAGCATCTCCTCGATGGGCAGCGCATAGCGGCTGCGCTCCAGCCGGTAGGGCGCGACGGTGCGGATCACCGCCTCCGTCACCACGCCGCCGGTGCCGATACCCACCGCCATGGCCTTGAACAGATCCGCGTCGCGTTCGCGGTGGATCACCCGCCGCGCGCCGGTGCCGTCCACGAACGTGAGCTCTTCCAGCATCGAAGGGTAGCAGCCAAAGCCCGCGCCGGTGCCATGGGTCGCCGTGCCCAGCGCGCCGCCGACGGTTTGATCGTCAATGTCGCCCATATTGGCCAGCGCATGGCCCATGGCATTCAACTGCCCAGTAAGCGCGCCCAGCGTGATCCCAGCCCCAATGCGAGCGCGTTTGCTGCCGTCCTCCGCCTCCGGCAAGGCCTCCACCCCGTCAAAACCGGAAAGCCGCAGCAGCGTGCCTCCGTCCACGGCGGCGATGGGCGAGAAGGAATGGCCAGACCCCACGGGCCGCACGGGGCCTTCGCTTCCGGTTATCGCGGTGCACAGAGCCGCCTCATCTGCCACCTCGCAGACCCGCGCGGGACGCGCCACCGCGCTGCCCGACCAGTTGGACCATTGCTGCATTGCCTAGCCTCCCCATCGCTGATCCTCAGGATGGGCGAAAAGCGCGGAGGCGGTAAATCCGAAAACGCGAACGACGTGGCGGAAAGGCGGCCGTTTAGGGCTGCGCCCAGCCCTCCATCGCCGCGATGGCCTCTTCGGCGGTATCCACGAAGCGGAAGAGATCCAGATCCTCGGCCGAGATCGTGCCCGCATCCGCCAGTGCCTCCCAGTTGACGATCGTCTGCCAGAACTCCTTGCCAAAGAGCAGGATCGGGATCGGGTCCATCCGCTGGGTTTGGATCAGGGTGAGGCTCTCGAACAGCTCGTCCAACGTGCCAAACCCGCCCGGAAACACCGCAATCGCCTTGGCGCGCATCAGGAAATGCATCTTGCGGATCGCGAAATAGTGAAAGTTGAAGCTGAGTTCGGGCGTCACATAGGGGTTTGGCGCCTGCTCATGCGGCAGCACGATGTTGAGCCCGATAGAGGCCCCGCCGGCATCATCGGCGCCCCGGTTGCCCGCCTCCATCACGCCCGGCCCGCCGCCGGTGACAACAACATATTCCTTGCCGTAGGTCGAAAGCGATTTCTCGGTGATGCGCCGGGCAAACTCGCGCGCCTCGTCGTAGTAGGCCGAAAGCTGCGCCAGCGTCTTGGTGCGGGCTGTGTCCTTCTTCGACGGCTCCGGGATGCGCGCGCCGCCGAACATCACGACGGTGGAGTTGATCCCACGCTCGTCCAGCAGCATCTGCGGCTTGAGCAGTTCAAGCTGCAGCCGCACCGGGCGCAGCTCCTCGCGGCACATGAAATCCGTATCCGCATAGGCCAGCCTATAGGCCGGAGAGCGCGTCTGCGGCGTATCCGGGAGGTGCTTGGCCGTTTCCGCATCCATATGGGAATCGCGGAACGGATGGGCGCGGGGCTCGTCTTTCATGAATAATTCCTTGTTCGCTACCTTTTCACGTTACCCCGCCTCGCTGCACGGCAGCAAGGGACGATCCGCGCGCAGCCGATCACGCCTCGGGGATTGCCCGACAGGGGGCAACCGCCTATAGCAGGCGCGCGACAATTGGAGGCCTTACATGTCTAACGCTCAGCTCGAAGCTGCCATCGAAGCCGCCTGGGAGGCGCGCGACCAGATCACCCCCGCTACCACGGGCGAAACCCGCGAGGCCATCGAGGACACGCTGAACGCGCTCGATTCCGGCCAGCTGCGCGTGGCCGAGAAGCTTGCGAGCGGCGATTGGCACGTGAACCAATGGGCCAAGAAGGCCGTGCTGCTGGGCTTCCGCATCAAGGATATGGAAGAGCAATCCGGCGGGCCGCAGGGCTCTGGCTGGTGGGACAAGGTCGACAGCAAGTTCAAGGGCTGGGGCGACAACCAGTGGAAGGCCGCAGGTTTCCGCGCCGTGCCCAACGCCGTGGTGCGCAAATCCGCCTTCATCGCGCCGGGCGTGGTGCTGATGCCCTCCTTCGTGAACCTCGGCGCCTACGTGGATGAGGGCACGATGGTCGACACCTGGGCCACCGTGGGCTCCTGTGCGCAAATCGGCAAGAACGTGCACCTCTCCGGCGGCGTCGGCATTGGCGGCGTGCTGGAGCCGATGCAGGCCGGGCCGACGATCATCGAGGACAACTGCTTCATCGGCGCGCGCTCCGAGGTGGTGGAAGGCTGCATCGTGCGCGAGGGCTCCGTGCTGGGCATGGGCGTGTTCATCGGCCAATCCACCAAGATCGTGGACCGCGAAACCGGTGAAGTGATGTATGGCGAAGTACCGCCCTACTCCGTGGTGGTAGCTGGCTCCCTGCCGTCGAAAAACGGCGTCAACCTCTACTGCGCGGTGATCGTGAAGCGCGTGGACGAGCGCACCCGCTCCAAGACCGGCATCAACGAGCTGCTGCGCGACTAACCAAACAGCGCGCGGCTCTCGTAGCCGCGCAAGCTGACCCGGGCCGAGGGCCCGTAGCCATAGCCGGTGAGCGCATCGCTCGTGGGCATCAGGCGCAGGATTTCCGCCCGGGTTTCGGGATCGAAACTCTCCATCGTTTCGCGGCCCGGGTGGTAGCTTTCGCTTTGGGCACCGTTGGCCCAGATGATCTCATGGCGGTCAAACAGAAGGTGCACATAGGTGACCTGTGCGCCATCCTCCTGCACCCGCACGCTCTGCCCGTTCACGAGGTGTTTGGCCTTCACAAGCACCTCCCGCTCGCCAAACAGCAGCGCCGCGCGGGCCGAGACGAGCAGCATCCGGTGATTGGCCGACACCGCCACCTCCTCATGCTGGCCCAGAGCCCCCGCCTCGAAGACCACCGGCGCGTCCTTGCCTTCTGCCTTGCGGCGCGACATGCCAAGCCAGCGCAGGGCCTGCGGCCCGTGATCGCGGGTGATGACCCGATCGCCGGGGCGTAGTCGCTCCACCGGCACGTCGCCAGAAACCGTCTTGATCAGGGTGCCAGCCACGAAACAGGGCACGGTGGTGAGGCTGACAAAGGCCGTATCCGTGTTGCCCGCCGCATCCGTCACCTCATAGGAGAACTGGTTGGTGCCCTCCTCGCCATCGGAGGTGATCGTGAAGGTGCCATCGGCGTTCAGCATCACCATTTCGCCGGTGGGCAGGGTGACCGTCTGCCCGGCCACCACAGGCGTGCCGTTGATGGCGGTGATTGTCAGGGTGCCAGGCACGGTGGAATTATCGTTCGCAAGAACATCCACCACCTGCGGCTGGGTGTGATCGAGCGTGACGGCATCATCCCCGGCCACCAGCGCCGTCTGGATACTGTCCCCCGCGATCAGAAGGTTGGAATCATAGACCCCATCGCCCCCATCAGCGATGGCGATCTTGATCGTGTTCTCTTCCCCGGCCGTTACATTGGCTTTCAGGGTGAGCGTGATCGTCAGCCCGTCCATCTCGGTGTTGACGGGATCAAGGCCAGCCGGGTTGTCGATATAGAGGTTCTGGTTCGACTGATCGTTGATGTTGTTGATGGTGATATCGCCATCGCCAACCGTCAGCTCAGCCTTCACGCCATTGACCCAGATGCCCACGGCATCATTGAAGCCGGAATTCACGTACTCCAGATACTCTTCCGAGGAAAACACCACCTGCATCGTCAGCACGTCGCCTTGCGGGATGAAGGTGGCCTCGAAGATCGCGGCGTCAAACGTCTGGGCACCGGCGATGGCGTTCAGGTCGGAATCGCCGGCGAGGTTCCAATTGGTGGAGGTGCCGGAGGAGGTATTGGCATCGCCGGAACTGTTCGTCACATCCGTGGCGCGGCCCGTGGAGAGGATCACGCCGGTATCAGAGGGGGTGAGTTGGGGGGCCGTGGTATCACCGCCGGAATAGATGCCTGACGCCCCGCCCGCGCCGGTGTAGCTCGCCCCGACGATTTCGATACCGGAGCCAAACATGGCTTCCGCCATCTGATCGGCGGTGGCGTTGGTGTTGATGGACAATTCGGACGCAGCGACCACGGGGCAACCTCATACACGGGTAAAAACACGCTAGGAGGGATACGCCTAATGAAGGCTGAACTGCCGGGGCCTTCGGGATAGGTCTTTCCCGAAAGTATGAGTCAAATCCATGCGGATGGGGAAAGCACCCACCTCGCAGGGTCTTTGCAGGGCTGTTGACCGGCGCAGGCGCAAGCGGTAGTGGCGGGCCTATGACGAAGGAAAAGAAACCCAAGAAGCCCTCGCGCCAGCAGGTGTTCACCTTGCTCGTGGAAGTCGGGCGCAAGACAGGCGACGGGCTGCCCAAGGGCGCAACCGGCGCGGCGCTGGTGTGCTATGCCTCCGGCGTGGACGAGGCCGAGGCCGTGCGCGAAACCGTGGCGATCCTGAAACAGGCCGATCTGGCCCCGCTCGAAATCAGCGGCTACGGCACGCTGGAGGAACGGCTGGCCGAAGGCCATGACATCCCCGACGAAGAGCAGGCCCTGATGGCCCGCGCGCTGGAGGAAAACAGCGTCATCGTCGCGCAGATGACGCCCTTCTTCGAAGAAAAAGCCTGAGCCGTCTATCGCGGTTCGGATCAGTTCGTGCGGCCGAACCACTTGCGGCTGAGATCGTCGTAGGTGCCGTTTTCCTTGAGGCGCAGAAGCGCCTGGTTCACGGGCTCCGCCAGCGGGCTGTTGGTGGGGAAGGCGATGCCGTAGTCCTCACGCAGGAACACCCCGCCTTTCAGCTCACCCAGCCGCCGCCCGCGCGTGTTGACGTAATAGGCAAGGATCGGCGCGTCGAAGACAACGGCATCAAGCTCGCCGTCTTCAAACGCCTGCAGCAGCGCGTCCAGATCCTCGTAGCCGATGTAGCGCAGATCGCGCCCGGCCAGAAAGACACTGGCGGTGGAGCCCGAAGTGGTGCCCACAAGCTTGCCTTCCAGATCGGAGATCGAGTTCACCGAGCTCTGGATCGCCTTCACCGTCATGGCGGCGGTGATGTTGGCGACGAAAATCGAGACGATGAACAGCGAGGAGATCACGAGGAACACGCCGAAGATGCGCCCGAAGAAGGTGCGCGGCATGCGCTCCTCGAAGCCGCCGTTCACCACGAGGTTCAGCGCCCACCAGAAGGACGGGAAGATCGCCTCTTTCGCGGGCCTGTCGAAATAGGGCTGCGCGCGGCGCTCAAAGGCCCACATCAGCATCCCGCCACCCAGCAGAAGGCCGAAGGCCAGCGCCACGGCGATCAGCAGATCGCGCGACAGGATCGCGTTCCAAACAGAAAAGCTGCTCTGGTTTGACGCCGGCACCATCACCTGCAGGCCCGACTCAAAGATCGGCTGCGAGTAATCCATGATCATCTCGCGACTGGCGGTGATCGAGATATTGGCCACCGCCGCATCGACCTGCTCGGTGGTCACGAGATCCAGCATCTCCTGAAACTCTTCGACCCGGACGACCTCGTACTCCTGCTCCAGCTCCGCCATGAGTGCGGCCCAGAGATCGAGGCTGAAGCCCGTTTCGGCCCCGTTTTCCACCATGGAGAAGGGCGGACGCGTCACGGTGGCGACGCGCAGATCCTGCGCCACCGCCTGCGAGAGCAGGGACGCGGTGGCAAGCATCAAGGCGGCGATCAGGCGGATCATCGAAAAAGTCCCGTCGTTCTACAGTTCTCAGCGCGCCTGTTTCAGGCTGTCAGCGCGAACCGCAGGGTCGGCGCCTCATAGGCCCTGAGTTGTGGGCGGGCCACGCGTTCGTGGCGTGGTAGTCGATCCGGGGCGATCTCTGCAAGCAAAGTCGTGCGCAGGAGCGCAGGGTCATCGCACAGATCGCCGACGAAAAGGCTCTCCAGTTCCAGCCCGTCCACGGTGAGCACCTCGTGGTCGTCGAGCAGGATCTGGTGGTAACAGACCGTCGCCGCCACGGTGTCCAGCACCGCCTTGCGCCCGTCCACGAGGTGGCGGGCTTCCACGAACATCTCCTCCTCGCCAAACAGATATTCCACCGAGGCCCCTTCAAACAGCACCCGCTGGTCCGGGCCAAGGAGCAGATCGCGGGCGAGGCCGAAATGGGGCGCGCGCAGGCGCACCGGGCGGAAGCCGCCCACCGATGGCACGCTGCGCCGCACCACCCAGCGCACAGGCTGAAGGCCGTTGTCGCGCGTCACAATACGATCACCGGGCTGCAGGGTTTCGATCGCACGGGGGCCGTGTTCGGTCAGCACCGCGGCCCCGGCGGCGATGGAGGCCGCAAGGCCGACGGGCTCCATGTCCTCGGACACGCCGGCAAAGGCCAGATCCGCATCCATCACCGGCCGCGCGGCCCCGGCCAATGCGCGGGCAGGCACGGCCAGAACGCCGCGATACTCCGATTGCGAGAGCCAGCCGTCCAGCAGGTTCTCGACGGTGAGCACCCCGAGGGACTCCTCAAGGCACCAGGAGTAGGTGATGCGCAGGCTGCGATGGCTGCTGGAGGTGCCGCTCTTGGCGGCGATGATGCGCTGCTCCGGCCCGTCGCGCAGTTCCAGCCGGACAACGCCATGGGGATCCACCGTGAGCGTTAGCCCAAAACCCGGCGCGCCTTGCGGCGTGGCAAGGGCCACGAAGGGCTCAGAGCGGGAGGCACAGAGCGCAAGCTCCACCACGAGGCTGCCACGCGGCCCCGGATCGGGCAGCGCGGGGCCGGCGTCGCGGAAGGCCTGCGCGCGGGAATCGATGAGGGCTCGCCATGTCATTCTTCTTCGTGCCTTCTTATTGGCAGCCGTTGACCGGCCACATCTTCTTTCCCAGACATTGGGCCCAAGTCAGGCGGCCCAACGGCGCGACATCAGCACCGCCGCTTCGAATTTCTTCAGCGTCCGCCGGGCCGAAGCGCCGTAGCCAAGTCCGGTTTCCGGATCCAGTTCCGGGAAGATCGAGGCGATCTCCGCCACGATGTCCTGCTCGAAACTGTCCACGGCCTGTGGCCCCGGCAGGAAGCTCTCCGTCGCCAGCCCCTCGGAATAGACAACCTGATGCTCGTCGAACAGGATGTGGACATATTCCACCTCGCCGCCTTCCACGTTGCGGATGGCGCGATCGTTCACCAGATCCTTGGCGGCCACCAGAACCTCGGACTCGCCGAACAGAAGCTCGGCCAACGTGTCGCGCAGAAGCACCCGGTGCTGGGGCGAGACCTTCAGCTCGCCGTGATTGCCAAAGGCCCCCGCACGGATCACAACCGGCGCATGCGCACCACGCGCGGGCACCTTGCGACGGCCCGCCCAGCGCACCGGCTGGGGGCCGTTGTCGTGGGTCATCACCAGATCGCCGGGCTGCAGCGCCTCAACCGCGCGCTCCCCATCGGGCGTGCGGATCCGGGTGCCCGCCACGAAACAGGGCACCGTGTCGATGGTGACGAAACCCGTGTCCGTCGTGCCGTTGTCGTTCTCGATCATGTAGGTGAAATTCACCGCTTCCACGTCACCGTCGGTTTCGACGGTGAAGGTGCCATCGGCGTTCAGCCAGATCCGCTGCCTCGTGGCCAGCAGCACGGAATCGCCCGCGGACACCGCGATCCCGTTGATATGGGTGATCGTGATCACCCCGGTGGCGGAGTTGAAATCATTGCCCAGCACATCAACGGTTTTCGTCCCGTTCACGCCCATGGTGACACTGTCCGAATTCGCGATCAGCCCGGATTGCAGGCTGTTCCCGGCAATGAGCAGGTTGGAATCGTACCGGTTGTCGCCCACATCGGCGATGCCGATGCGGATCGAGTTCACCGCCGTCGTGTTCACTGGAATGGTCAGCGACAGCGTGACGGTGAAGCCGTCCATTTCGGTGTTGTACTGGTCGTTCGTGTTGTCCACGTAGAGGTTGAAGTTGTTGTTCTCGTTGAGGTTGCCAATGGAGGTATTGCCGTTGCCGATCTCAAGCGGCACGAGCGAGCCGTTCACCCAGACACCGACGATGTCGTTGTAAATGGAGTTCACATACTCCGGGTATTCCTCTGACGAGAAGACGAACTGCAGGGTGAGCAGATCGTGATCGGAAGTGAAATCGATATCGATGTAAGAGGCATCGTAGGTGTTGGTGCCGGCGATGGCGTTGAAGCCTGCATCATTGTTTGGCCCGCTGGAACCCGAGGTGGTGGAGCCGGAGTCATTGGGGTTGGAATCGATCCCGATGAAGGAGTTGACCTGCCCCGTCGACAGGATCACCCCGCTATCGCTGGGGGCCACCCCCGGGGAAAGCGTATCGGCGTTGGAGTGGATGCCAGACGCACGGTTGTCGCCCGTGTAGCTCGCGCCCACGATCTGTACGCCGTCACCCAAGATCGCCTGGGCCATTTCGGTGGCCGAAGCGGTGTTATTTATCGTGACCATGCCTGCCCCTTGCCTCATGCGGGGCAGCGCAAACGCTGCTCGTGGCACGCTGTGTCGCGTGCTCTGGTTCGTCCTTGCGTCGGGGTGCCGGAGGTTTTGC
The DNA here is from genome assembly GCF_025376885.1 of Pseudoruegeria sp. SHC-113. NCBI lineage: Bacteria > Pseudomonadati > Pseudomonadota > Alphaproteobacteria > Rhodobacterales > Roseobacteraceae > Pseudoruegeria > Pseudoruegeria sp. SHC-113. Next base: position 339,023 of record NZ_JAHUBR010000001.1, on the reverse strand, counting down.
CCGTGCTGCCCGCGTTTGCCCTGCCTCAGGTCATTGTTATGAAACGCATAGCAGCACAGTTTTTATCCCGCGTTAACTCTTTCGCGCCGCCTTCCCTCCGCGTAAAGCCGCTTTGATGCGCCGGAGCCACATAATCCCGCGTTGCAGGCGCAGGGGCGAGGCTTTATCCCGGTCCGGCACGCTATGCCGCCCGCCGAGAAGGAGAGCCCCATGATTGAGCCCGTCGATCCCGTCGCCCTGACGGCTGATCTGATCCGCTGCCCTTCTGTTACGCCGGAAGAGGGCGGTGCGCTGGGGCTGCTGGAGCAGCTTCTGGCCGGGGCCGGGTTCGCCTGCACGCGGGTGGATCGCGAAGGCATCGCCAATCTTTATGCCCGCTGGGGCGAGAAGGGCCATGCGAAGAGCTTCGGCTTCAACGGCCACACGGATGTAGTTCCGGTGGGCGATCTGGCAGCCTGGACGTCCGATCCCTTCGGTGCCGAAATCCGTGAGGGCCAGATGTGGGGGCGCGGGGCGACCGACATGAAATCCGGCGTCGCCGCCTTTGCCGCCGCCGCTGTGGATTTCGTGCGTCAGACTCCGCCCGATGGTGCCGTGATCCTCGCCATCACCGGCGATGAGGAAGGCGACGCCCAGCATGGCACCATCGCTTTGCTGGACTGGATGGCGCAGCAAGGCGAGGCCATGAGCGCCTGCCTCGTGGGCGAGCCGACCTGCCCCAACGAAATGGGCGAGATGATGAAGATCGGCCGGCGCGGCAGCATGACGGCCTATTTCACCGCCACCGGCATTCAGGGCCACACGGCCTACCCCCATCGCGCCAAGAACCCGGTGCCTGCACTGGCGCGGCTGATCGCCCGGCTCGACGATCATGTGCTCGACGAAGGCACCGCGCATTTCGATCCGTCCACGCTGGCGGTTGCCTCTTTCGACACCGGCAACCCTGCCAACAACGTGATCCCGGCGCAATGCCGCGCTATGGTCAACATCCGCTTCAACGACGCCCATTCCTCCGGTGCGCTGATTGCGTGGCTCACCGAGGAAGCCGCGAAAGTGCAGGCTGAAACCGGGGTCGAGATCTCCATGCGCACGCAGGTTTCGGGGGAAAGCTTCCTCACCCCGCCGGGCCCGCTTTCGGCCCTCGTGGCGGATGCCGTGGAAGCCGAGACAGGCCGCCGCCCCGAGATGTCTACTTCCGGCGGCACGTCGGATGCGCGCTTCATGAAGGATCACTGCCCGGTGGTAGAGTTTGGCCTTGTCGGCAAGACGATGCACCAGGTGGACGAGCGCGTGTCGGTGGAGCAGATTGGCGCGTTAAAAAACATCTATTCCCGCATACTCAGAGACTATTTCGCATGAGCTACACCATCGCCCGCACCGAGGATCTCGCCGCCTGCCACGCCCTGCGGCGGGTGGTTTTTATCGACGAGCAGAACGTGCCGGAAGATCTGGAGATGGACGATCTGGACGATGTGGCCGTGCATGTGCTGGCCACCACCGAAGACGGCACGCCCGTCGGCACCGCGCGGCTTTTGTTTGTTGGCACGACCGGCAAGATCGGCCGGGTCTGCGTGGTGAAAGAGCATCGCGGCACCGGGCTTGGCGCGGACCTGATCCGCCAGTGCATCACGCTCTTGCGCGAAACAGACGGCCTCACCCGCGCCAAACTCGGCGCGCAGGCCCATGCGCTCGGCTTCTACGAAAAGCTCGGCTTCACGGTCTGCGGCCCGGAATACATGGACGCCAACATCCCGCATTTCGACATGGACATGACGCTGTGAAACCCACCGCGCGCCGCCGCCGGCTCGTGGTGATGGTGAAAGAGCCGCGCCCGGGCCGCGTGAAAACGCGGCTGGGGCGGGATCTGGGCATGGTCAGCGCGGCCTGGTGGTTCCGCCATCAAACAGCGCGGCTCCTGCGCAGGCTCGCGGATCCGCGCTGGGATCTGATCCTTGCCGTCGCGCCCGATGTGGAGGGGATGCAAAGCCGGGTCTGGCCCGAAGCCCTGCCGCGCGTGCCGCAGGGGGCGGGCGATCTGGGCAACCGCATGGGCCGGATCTTCCGCAGCCTGCCGCCCGGCCCGGTGGTGATCATCGGCGGCGACATTCCCGGCATCACGCCCGCGCATATCGCCCGCGCCTTCAAGGCGCTGGGGCGGGCCGAGGCCGTGCTTGGCCCCGCCCCCGATGGCGGCTACTGGCTGATCGGGCTGAAACGCACATTTGCGGTGCAACAGAGCCTGTTTTCAGGCGTGCGCTGGTCGTCCGAACACGCCATGGCAGACACCGTGGCCAGCCTTGGCACGCCCCATGTGGCTTATATCGACACGCTGCAGGACGTGGACACGCTCGCCGACCTCAAACGCATATCTGCATGACGCGCCTCTCGCCCCGTGCTAGGGGCTTTGCATGACGCGCATTCCTTCCAAGGAGGAGATTCTGCAATGGATCTCCGACAACCCGACCCTCACCGCCAAACGTGACATCGCCCGTGCCTTCGGCATAAAGGGCGCGGCCCGCATTGAGCTGAAGAAAGTGCTCAAGGAGCTTGAGGCCGAGGGCCACCTCGAGAAGCGCAAGAATACCTATCGCGATCCGGAAAGCCTGCCGCCCGTCACCGTGCTGCAGGTGTTAGCGCCGGACGCCGATGGCGATCTGTTTGCCAAGCCGCTTGAGTGGCAGGGCGAGGGCAAACCGCCGGTGATCCTCATCGTCGCAAAAGCCTCTGATCCGGCGCTCGGCGCGGGTGATCGCATCCTTGGGCGGCTCACCAAACTGCCGAAGGTGAAGGGCGAGCCCGAAACCTACGAGGCCCGCCTGATCCGCAAGATCGGCCACAACCCGCTGCGCATCCTCGGGATCTACCGCAAAGGCCACGAGGGCGGGCGGATCGTGCCCATCGACAAGGGACAGGACAAGGAATGGCGCGTGGCCAGTGCCGCCGTCCAAGGCGCGCAGGATGGCGAGCTTGTGGAAGCCGAACAGGCGGGCCCCAAGGGCCGCCTCGGCCTGCCCAGCGCACGCATCGTCGCGCGGCTTGGGGATCCGAGCCAGCCCAAGGCCGTTTCGCTGATTGCGATCCACCAGCACGGCATCCCCGACCAGTTCCCTGATGCCGTCGTGGCCGAGGCCGACACTGCAAAGCCTGCGCCGCTTGGAAAACGCGAGGATCTGCGCGAGCTGCCGCTGATCACCATCGACCCGGCCGATGCGCGCGACCACGACGATGCCGTCTATGCTCATGCCGATGACGATCCGAAGAACCCCGGCGGCCATGTCGTCTGGGTCGCCATCGCCGATGTCGCCCATTACGTGACGCCGAATTCGGAACTGGACCGCGAGGCGCGCAAGCGCGGCAACTCCACCTATTTCCCCGACCGCGTGGTGCCAATGCTGCCCGATCACCTGTCGGGCGATCTCTGTTCGCTGCACGAGGACGTGTCGCGCCCGGTGATCGCAGTGCGCATGGTGCTCGATGCGCAAGGGGCCAAGATCGCCCATCGCTTCACGCGCGCGATGATGAAATCCCACGCTTCGCTGCACTATGGCGAGGTGCAGGCAGCGGTGGATGGCCACCCGACCGACCGCACCGAACCTTGGCTTTCGCCCGTGTTAGAGCCGCTTTATGCGGCCTATCAGGCCACCAAACACGCCCGCGAGGCGCGCCAGCCGCTGGATCTGGATCTACCGGAGCGCCGCATCGAATTGGATGCCGATGGCAAGGTCACGTCGGTGGCTTTCCGGGATCGCCTCGACGCTCACCGGCTGATCGAGGAATTCATGGTGCTGGCCAATGTCTGCGCTGCAGAGGAACTGATCGCGCGCAAAAGCCCGCTGCTGTTCCGTGTCCACGAGGAACCGAACCCGGACAAGCTCGAATCCCTGCGCGAAATCGCCGAAGCCTCCGGCCTGACGCTCGCCAAAGGACAAGTGCTGCGCACGCGTCACCTGAACAGCCTGCTGAAACAGGCCGAAGGCAGCGAGAACGCCGAGCAGATCAACATGGCCACCCTACGCTCCATGACGCAGGCCTATTACAGCCCGGAAAACTTCGGCCACTTCGGCCTTGCGCTGCGCAACTACGCGCATTTCACCTCCCCCATCCGGCGCTATTCGGATCTGATCGTGCACCGCTCCCTGATCGCGGCCCATAGCTGGGGCAAGGACGGGCTGTCGCCGTGGGACGTGGAAAACCTCGACGAGACCGCCAAGCTGATCTCCGACACCGAACGCCGCTCCATGGTGGCCGAGCGCGACACCACCGATCGCTATCTGGCCGCCTACCTGTCGGAGCGCATGGGCAACGAGTTTGCCGCGCGCATCTCCGGCATCGCGAAGTTCGGCGCTTTCGCCCGGCTCGCGGAAACCGGCGCGGACGGGCTGATCCCCGTGCGCTCGCTGGGGCGGGAGTTCTTCCACTTCGACGCCGACGCCCAGACGCTGACGGGCGAGCATTCCGGCCTCACGCTGGGGCTGGGCCAGACCGTCACCGTGCGGCTCGCGGAAACCGATGCGCTCACCGGCGGGCTGATCCTTGAGCTGCTAAAAGTCGAAGATCAGGCGCTGCCCCGCAGCAGCGGCAACCGGCGCAGCAAGGGCGGGCCCAAGCGCAAGCTCGCCAAATCCCGCGCCAAGGGCAAGAAAACCGCCCGCAAGGTGGAGCGCAAACGGCGCGGCTGATTTTCCCCAGCCATTTCAGGCACTCCCGCGAAAGATCGGCCAATTCCCGCCAGACGCATCCCGGATCCCCTTTGAACACAGGGGGATTCGCGCTAGGCTTTCAAAAAAACGAGTGTGAGCAGATGCGTATTTTCCAAGTTCCCGCGGCGCTTCTGGCGGCCGCCCTGATCTCCGGCACATCGGCAGCCTTCGCGGCCAACGGCGCGGTTGAATCCTCGCTGCGCCCGGTGCAACGTGCGGTGCAATCCTATACCCAAGACGGCCCCGAGCACTCGCTGAGGCCCACAGCCCGCGGAGAGATCGTCCTGGCACAGGCCAACAGTTCCAACCTCGCCTTCGAGCGCTGGATCCAGTCCTTCTACGGCCGCGCGCAGGCGCAGGGCATCAGCCGCGCCACGCTGGATCGCGCCTTCAAGGGCGTGGAATACAACACCTCGGTGATCGCGAAGGATCGTAACCAGTCCGAATTCACCAAGCAGATCTGGGATTACCTCGACAGCGCTGCCTCCCCGACGCGGGTGAAGAACGGCAAATCCGCCCTGCGCAAATACGACCGCACGCTGGACAAGATCGAGGCCACCTACGGCGTGGACCGCGATGTGGTGGTGGCGATCTGGGGTTTGGAAAGCGCCTATGGCGAGCACAGGGGCGATCTGCCGGTGATCGAAAGCCTTGCGACGCTGGCGTTTGATGGCCGCCGGGGCAAGTTCTTTGAAAGCCAGTTGATCGCAGCGCTCAAGATCATCCAGTCCGGCGACACGAGCCCGCGCAACATGAAGGGAAGCTGGGCCGGGGCCATGGGCCACACGCAGTTCATCCCCACCTCCTACCTCGCCTTCGCAGTGGATTTCACCGGCGACGGCAAGCGCGACATCTGGAGCAACGATCCAACCGATGCACTGGCCTCCACCGCCGCCTATTTGAAGCGCTCCGGCTGGATCAAAGGCCAGCCCTGGGGCAAAGAGGTGCGCCTGCCGCGCGGGTTCAACTACGGGCTCGCCAGCCGCAAGACGCTGAAGATGCCCTCGGACTGGGCCAAGCTTGGCGTGGTGGGGATCGATGGAAAACCCGTGCCTAACTATGGCTCGGCCTCGATCCTGCTGCCCGCCGGGGCCAGCGGTGCGGCCTTCATGATCTTCAAGAATTTCGCCGTGATCGAGCGCTACAACAAGGCCGATGCCTATGTGATCGGCGTGGGGCACCTCTCTGACAGGATCACCGGCGGGCCGGAGATTCAGGCCAGCTGGCCGCGCGGCTACCAGCCGCTGTCCTTCACCGAGAAAAAGGAAATGCAGCGCCGCCTGACGCGCGCGGGCTTCCTGAACGACAAGATCGACGGCATCATCGGCCCCAACACCGTGAACGCGATCCGCGCCTATCAGAACTCCATCGGCATCACGCCGGATGGCTATCCGTCCAAGGAACTGATGAAATACCTGCGCTAGGCGGGGCTCACCCCGCCTTTGCGGCCAACGCGGGCAGGTCTGTCCAATCGTAGCGATAGGCCTGCACCGGCTGATCAAACACCGCATCCGGGAAGGGGCCAGAGGCCGCGCCGCCCATGGCCTCGTAGAAGGCGATGGCCGCCGTATTGGCGTCGATCACGGTGAGATAGAGACTGTTTTCGCCCAGATCCAGCAGCTCCCGCGCGGCCCGCGCCATCAGCGCACGGCCCACGCCGCCGCCCTTGGCATCAGGCGAGACGTGCAGGTTGTCCACATAGGGCCCATCGGGTTTGGGCAGCAGGGCGATGAAGCCGAGCAGGCGCCCGTCGCCCGCTTCCGCGACGATCTGGAACCGCACGCCACCTTGGGTCTGGCGCGCCCAGAACCCGGCCAGATCCTCGGCCATGCGCCCGGTGATGTAGCTGTCGTCCAGCAGCCCGGCGTAGGCGCTGGCCCAGCTCGCGGTCTGCAGCCGCGCGATGGCCGGGAAATCTGCGGGTGTGGCGTGGCGGAGGCTGAGATCAGAGGTCATGGCGGCCAGAACGCCTGCAAAGCCGCCACCCGTCAAGCATTTCTTGGCCACACACCGCCGCCCGCCTTGCCCAAGCGGGTTCCGCCCCGTAAAACCGCCCCGAAGCAGTGAGGCGAGACACCATGACCACCCCCAAACCCGTTGTTCTGTGCATTCTCGATGGCTGGGGCCACCGCGAAGAAATCGTGGCCAATGCCCCGGCGCAGGCCCATACCCCCACGTTCGATGCGATCATGGCAAGCTGCCCGCACAACCTGCTCACCACCCACGGCCCCGATGCGGGCCTGCCCACCGGGCAGATGGGCAACTCGGAAGTGGGCCACACCAACATCGGCGCGGGCCGCGTGGTTGCGATGGATCTTGGCCAGATCGATCTCGCCATCGAAGACGGCAGCTTCGCCACCAATGAGGCCCTGCAAGGTTTCATCGCCACGCTGAAAGCCAATGGTGGCACGGCGCAGATCATGGGGCTCGTGTCGCCGGGCGGGGTGCACAGCCATCAGAACCATATCGTCGAGGCCGCCAAAGCGATCACTGCCGCTGGCGTTCCGGCGCAGATCCACGCCATCACCGATGGCCGCGATGTGGCGCCCAAATCCGCCGACAGCTATCTCAAAGCCTTTGAAGAGGCCCTGCCGGAAGGCGCAACCATCGGCAGCCTCGTGGGCCGCTACTTCGCGCTGGACCGCGACAATCGCTGGGAGCGCGTGCAGCAGGCGTTTGACGTGGTGGTTTCGGGGCAAGGAAATGTCTCTGATACGGCCCAATCCGCGATTTCCGAGTCCTGGGCGCGGGGCGAGACGGATGAGTTCATCAAGGCCACGAAGCTTGCCGCCTACCAGCCGCCCGCCAATGGCGACGGGCTTCTGTTCATCAACTTCCGCGCCGACCGCGCACGCGAAATCCTCGCTGCGCTGGCCGATCCCGACTTCGCGGAGTTCGACGCCTCCGCCCGCCCGTCCTGGGGCGCGGTATGCGGCATGGTCGAATATTCCGACCGTCACAACAGCTACATGCAGACGCTCTTCCCCAAGCGCAAGATCGTCAACACGCTGGGCGAATGGGTCTCTAAACAAGGCAAAACCCAGTTCCGCCTCGCCGAAACAGAGAAATACCCCCACGTGACCTTCTTCCTCAACGGCGGCAAGGAAGTGCCGGAGCCGGGTGAAGATCGCTACATGCCGAAATCGCCGAAGGTCGCCACTTACGATCTGCAGCCGGAAATGAGCGCGGGCGAGGTGACGGAGGCTTTCGTGGCGGCCATCGAGAAGGGCTATGACCTGATTGTCACCAATTACGCCAACCCGGATATGGTCGGCCACACCGGCGATCTGGGCGCGGCGATCAAGGCCTGTGAAGCCGTGGACGCCGGGCTTGGCGAGGTCGTTGAAGCGCTGAAAAAGGCCGGTGGTGCAATGATCGTCACCGCCGATCACGGTAACTGCGAGATGATGCAGGACCCCGAAACCGGCGGCCCGCATACGGCCCATACGCTGAACCCCGTGCCTGTCGTGCTCGTGGGCGGGCCGCAGGGCGTGACTTTGCGCGAAGGGCGCTTGGCCGATCTCGCGCCGACGGTGCTGGATCTGATGGGGCTTCAGAAACCGGCCGAGATGACCGGGGAGAGCCTGATCCAGCGATGATCGCATTGCCCGCCCGCCTTCTTGCCCTCGGCTTGAGCGCCGGGCTTCTGTTCGCCGCCCCTGTCGGCGCGCAGCAGGATCCGGCCCAGAGCGCCCGGCTCGCGGCACAGCAACTGGCCGCCGCCACCGCCCGGCTGGAGAAGGCAAGTGGCGCGCGGGATCGTGTTTCGGCTTTAACAGAGACGATTCACGCCTATGAGGAGGGGCTTGAAGCCCTGCGCGAGGGGCTGCGGGCTTCCTCCCTGCGCGAACAGGAGATCCGGGCCGACTGGCAGCTGCGCAGCGGTGAAGTCTCGCGCCTGTTGGCTGCTTTGGGCGCTTTGCAGAACGGCCCCGTGGCCCTGCACCTGATGCACCCCTCCGGCCCGCTCGGCACTGCGCGCTCTGGCATGGTGATCTCGGCCCTCGCGCCCGCGCTGCAGGCCGAAGCGGAAGCCCTGCGCCAGCAGCTGGAAGAAGTCACCCTGCTGCGCACCCTACAGGAAAGCGCGAAGGACGATCTGGCCGCCGGGCTTCAGGGCATTCAGGAGGCCCGTACCGAACTTTCGCAGGCCATCTCGGAGCGCAGCGATCTGCCCAGCCGCTATGTCTCCGATCCGCACCAGTTGAAGGAACTGGCCAACAACGCCGAAACGCTGGAAGGTTTCGCCACCGGGCTGCGGCTGGTTGACGGGCCGGACTCCGCCCCGCAAGGCAACGCGAGCTTCCCCGACGCCGCCGGAAGCCTCCCCCTGCCCGCCGATGGCACGCTCCTGCGCCGCTACGGCGAAGCCGATGCCAGCGGCATCACGCGCCCCGGCCTCGTGATGGCCACGCGCCCGCTGGCGCTGGTCAAGGCCCCCTGGCCTTCTACCATTCGCTACCGGGGCCCGCTTCTGGACTACGGAAACGTGATGATCCTTGAGCCCGCAGAGGACCATCTGCTGGTTCTGGCCGGGCTTGAGACGGTCTATGGTGCGGTTGGCGATGTCGTCCCGGCAGGAACGCCGGTGGGGATGATGGGCGGCGCGGCGCCTGTGGCCGAAGAGTTTTTGGCGCAAAGCGCGCAAGGTGGTGGCGCAGCGCAGTCAGAAACGCTTTATATTGAGTTGAGAGTTGGGCAGGAGCCCACGGACCCCGCCGCGTGGTTCGCCGTGAACAAGGAATAGGATGCGATGAAGAAACTCGTGATGGCCGCACTGGGCGGCACCCTGGCCGGGGCGATCGTCAGCACGCAGATCGCCGGCCCGCTGATTGCACAGGAGGCGGACGCCAAGGCTTCGGTCTATGAGCAGCTCGATCTCTTCGGCAACATCTTCGAGCGCGTGCGCGCGCAATATGTGGAAGAAGTGGACGAACGCGAACTGATTCAGGCCGCGATCAACGGCATGCTCACCTCGCTCGATCCGCATTCCAGCTACCTCGCGCCGGAAGATTTCGACGACATGCGCGTGCAGACACGGGGCGAGTTCGGCGGGCTTGGTATCGAGGTGACGCAGGAAGAGGGCTTCGTGAAGGTCGTCTCTCCGATGGACGACACGCCTGCGTTTGACGCCGGGATCGAAGCGGGCGATTTCATCACCCATGTGGACGGCGAAAGCATCCTTGGCCTGACGCTGGACGAGGCGGTTGAAATGATGCGCGGGCCCGTTGGCTCCGAGATCATCGTGACGATCGTACGCGAGGGCGAGGATGAGCCTTTCGACGTGTCCATCATCCGCGACACCATCAAGCTCACCGCCGTGCGCTCCCGCGTGCAGGGCGATACCGTTGTGCTGCGCGTCACCACCTTCAACGATCAGACCTTCCCCAACCTCGAGGAAGAGCTGGCCGAGAAGGTCGAGGAACTGGGCGGGATGGAGAACGTCAACGGCTTCGTCATCGACCTGCGCAACAACCCGGGCGGGCTGCTCACGCAGGCGATCAAGGTGTCTGACGCCTTCCTCGACAAGGGCGAGATCGTCTCGACCCGTGGCCGCGCCGCCGAGGATGGCGAGCGCTTCAACGCGACCGAGGGCGATCTGGCCGAGGGCAAACCCATCGTCGTGTTGATCAACGGCGGCTCTGCCTCTGCGTCCGAAATCGTCGCCGGTGCGCTGCAGGATCACCGCCGCGCCATCGTCGTGGGCACCAAGAGCTTCGGCAAGGGCTCGGTGCAGACCGTCATGCCCCTGCGCGGCGACGGCGCCATGCGTTTGACCACCGCGCGCTACTACACGCCGTCGGGCCGTTCGATCCAGTCGCTCGGCGTGGCACCGGACATCATCGTGGAGCAGCCGCGCCGCCGCCCGGCAGACGAAGAGAACGAGGACGAGCCCCGCTCGGAAGCCAACTTCTCCCGCTCGGAGGCCGATCTGCGCGGCAGCCTCTCCAACGACTCGCTCTCGGAAGACGAACGCAAGCAGTTCGAGGCCGAGGAGTTGAAAGCCGAGGAAGCCGCCAAGCTGCGCGAGGAGGATTACCAGCTCGCCTATGCGATCGACATCCTCAAAGGCCTTTCGGCGCTCGATCCGGCCAAGTAAGGGCTGAGCCAGAGTTCCCTAGCGCGGGCCGGGTCTTTCCCGGCCCGCCTGCGTTTTCCCCATCGTTCAAGGACACCCCATGACCCCCGAAGAGATTGCCAAGCTGCCCTATCGCCCCTGCGTGGGTGTGATGCTCGTGAATGGTGATGGCCAGATCTTTGCCGGCCAGCGGATCGACAGCGATGTGCCCGCCTGGCAGATGCCGCAGGGCGGGATCGACGCGGGCGAGGACCCCGAGGCGGCCGCGCTGCGCGAACTGTGGGAGGAAACCGGCGTTACGGCGGATCTGGTGGAGGTTGAGGCGCGCACCGGCGATTGGCTCGCCTATGATCTGCCGCATGAGATCGTGCCGCGGATCTGGAAAGGGCGCTTCAAAGGGCAGGAACAGCTTTGGTTCCTGCTGCGCTTTACGGGAAGCGACGCCGACATCCGCATCGACGGCGACCACCCGGAGTTCTCCGAGTGGCGCTGGATCGGGCCCGACGCGCTGATCGAGAACATCGTGCCCTTCAAGCGCGAGCTCTACGCGAAAGTCGTCGCGGAATTCCGCGATAAGCTGGGTGATGGTTAACGGCGCGGCACGCTGTAGAGCAGGAAATCCCCGCGCTGGCCAACCCGGCGCGCGCCGGTTTCCTGCACGAAGGCGGGCAGGCCGCTGTAGCTGGCCGGGCAGCTCACGAGCGTGGCGGCGTCGCTGAGGAACTGGTTTGTGTATGCGGTTTCGCCGGTCACCTTGCAGGGATCGCCGGCTGCGCGGAACCCCCGGATCAGCACGAGATCGGCCGTGTCGTAGCTCGCGTAGGCGGGAACTTTCTGGCTTTTGCTGCTGCCACCTGTGGAACAGGCCGACAGACCGCCGATGAGCGCGGCTCCGGCAAGGGCTGCAATCAGGTGGTGCCGCATGGTCGTACTCCCTATCTGCGTTTGGAGCGAAGCCTAGCGAAGCCTTTGCGGCACGGCGAGGGGGCATGCCGCAAAAAAAATCGGCCCCGTCACCTGGGGAGACGGGGCCAAGTGGCGCACCGCTGGTTCCTGGGACGGGTGGGGGCAAGAAAACCAGTGAACCAGCTAACGGGTAACGCTTGAAATCAAAGTTAACGCTGGGTCATGGCGAAGATCGCGCCGGGCGGGGGAGATTTGCGGGTCTTTTCGGGGCAAAGGCGGGGCGGGCTTGATTTTCTGCCGGGCCTTCGCCACGATTCCCCCATGAACATCGAGCCCGGCCCCCCGCGCCCCCCTTTTGGACAGCCCGACCTCGTGGCCTTCGACCGCAAGGAGCTTGGCGTTATCCTTGGGCTCTACGGGCGGTTCGTGGCAGCGGGCGAGTGGCGCGATTACGGGATTTCCTCTCTGCGAGATGTGGCCGTTTTTTCCGTCTTCCGGCGCACGGCTGAAAACCCGCTTTACCGGATCGAGAAACGTCCGAAGCTGCGCAATCGACAGGGGCTTTATGCGGTGGTCGGCATGGACGGGCTTGTTCTGAAACGCGGCCATGATCTGCGCACGGTGCTGCGGGTGTTGGAGCGCAAGCTGATCCGGTCGGTGGAGTAGCGATAAGGGCGGAAGTTGGGGGCTCTGCCCCCGGCCCCTGCGGGGCCTCCCCCGAGGTATTTTCGGCAAGAGGAAAAGGTTAGGGGCGCGCCTGAGAGAGGCGGCGCAGGGCGGTGATCTCACCGAACTCACGAGCCGCGATGCGGGCCTGTGCCGCGGCCAGAGGTTCGATCGCAACGGCCATATGGTGGGCGTTGGCGTGGATCAGGCGCTCCGCGTCGAGCATCATCCCGATATGGCCGCGCCAGCAGACGAGATCGCCGCGTTGCAGCTCATGCGTGCTTTGGACAGGCGCGCCGAGGCTGGCCTGCAGATCGGAATCGCGCGGGCAGGCGAGGCCCGCGGCCCAAAAGGCAGCCTGCACGAGGCCGGAGCAATCGATGCCAAAGCCGCTGTTGCCGCCCCAGAGATAGGGCGTTCCGAGGAAAAGCTCCGCCGTGGCGGCCGGATCGGGGCTGAGCGCGGACAGCGGCGTGACGTGTTGCAGGGGCACATAACCGCCGTTTTCGAGCACGAGGAAGCCCTCGGCCTCCCGCAGGCCGGTGAGCTGTGCGCCGAAGCTGAGCTGTTGGATGTCGGGGGATTTGATGTCGGCGGCGCTGTAGATGTGGCTGCTGCGCGCGCGGATCCTGTGGCTCGGCGGCGCGGTTTGCGGGGCCAGCGCCCCGTCCGGCAGGTAGCCGACATAGCCGTCGGCGGCATGTATGACAAAGGACCAGCCTTCATGCTGTTCCAGCACCTGCACGGCCTCACCAAAAAGCACCTGCTTGTCGCGCGCGCCGCCGGGGCTTTCACAGAGATCGGCCACCGCCTGCTGACAGCGCATCGGCGTGCCTTCGGTGCGCCTTGGCGCCTTGGCCCGCGCGCCGAGGGAAGCGTGGGCCACGCGGGCGTTTTCCGGGTGGAAGCGCCTGTCTGTCACAGGCCCAGTGCCTCGGGCAAGGCTGCAAGGATGGCCCGCGCGCCCTGCCCCGCACCGCCTTTGGGGCGCGCGGGCGCGGCAGAAGGCTGCCAACCGTAGATGTCGAAATGGGCGTAGCTGGGGGCTTCACCAGTGAAGCGGCGCAGGAAGAGCGCGGCGGTGATCGAGCCAGCAAAGCCCCCGCCCGGCGCGTTGTCCAGATCGGCGATGCCGGGCTCGATCATCGCCTCGTATGGCTCCCAGAAGGGCATCTGCCAGACCGGATCGCAGCTCAATTCCGCGCCTTTCCCCAGCGCGGCGGCAAACCCCTGCTGCGTCGCGTAAAACGGCGCAAGATCGGGGCCGACAGCCACGCGGGCGGCGCCGGTGAGCGTGGCCATGGAGATCAGCAGATCGGGCGTTTCTTCGGCGGCGAGGCTCAGGGCGTCGGCCAGCACGAGGCGGCCTTCGGCATCGGTGTTGTTGATTTCCACCGTCAGCCCGTTGCGGGCCGTGAGGATGTCACCGGGGCGGAAGGCGGGGCCGCCAACGGCGTTTTCCACCGCCGGGATCAGCACGCGCAGGCGCAGCGGCAGGTTCAGCGCCATGATCATGCTGGCGAGCCCCAGCACCGTGGCCGCGCCGCCCATGTCCTTCTTCATCAGGGCCATGGAACTGCCCGGCTTCAGGTTGAGCCCGCCGGTGTCAAAACACACCCCTTTGCCGACCAGCGTCAGCGCAGGCCCCGCGCTGCCCCAGCGCAGATCCAGCAAGCGCGGGGCGCGGGGCGAGGCGCGGCCCACGGCGTGGATCATCGGGAAGTTCTGCTCCAGCAGATCCTCGCCCCGGATCACGGAGACATCCGCATCAAACTCCACCGACAGCGCATGAACGGCGGCTTCCAGATCTTCCGGACCCATGTCATTGGCGGGGGTGTTGATCAGATCACGGGTCAGGAATTCCCCCACCACCATGGCGTTCAGGCGCGCCGCATCCACGCCCTCTGGCGCTTTCAGCGCGCGTTCGGGTGCGGGCTTACCGGCGTAGCGATCGTAGGCGTAACCCGACAGCAGCCAGCCGAGGGTGAATTCCTCCAGCAATGGCGCGGGCAGATCGCTGGCGAGGTGATAGCTGCCAGCAGGCAAGGCACCGAGCCCGGCGAGCGCGCCGAGGCGTTTGCGCGCCCGCGCCCGGGCATCGCCAAGGCCGATCAGCACGGCCGAAGGTGCGCCGTTTTCGCCCGGCAACAGGAGGGTTTCGCCCAACGCGCCGGAAAACCCGTTGGCCTGCGCCCAGGCCTGCGCCGGGGCCTCAAGGTTTGACAGGCAAGCCTCTGCTCCGGCCGCTTCCACGGCATGAACGGGAAGGGAGGGATCGGTGGCGTCGGCGAAGAAATCGGGCATGTGCGGCTCTGATCTTGGCGCATGTGTCTGCGCCGTGGCTTTTGATGGTACACCCTAGCCCGTGCCGCAGCGGGTGCAAGAGGCCAGCGAGAGCCCCATTAAAACCCATGCCCCGGTGCAAGATCCGCCGCCGTGAGCGCGGCGTGGCGCAGCAGGCGGCCCAGGCGCTCCAGCAAGGCGGATGTTTCCACCGCGCGCCGCGCTTCCGCTACCTCGCAAAGCGCCTGCGCCACGAATAGCGGATGGCTGAGGCCAAGGGCCGAAAGCCCCTCTGCGATCCCTCTCACAGCGGCGCGCAGCTGAATGTAATGCCCTCTGCCGAAGTGAAGCCACGCGGCCTCCAGATCGCGTAGGGCGATGGCCAGCTGGCGGCAGGCGTCCTCCTCCGGGTGGTGGCGGGTGTAGCAGGCAATCTGCGCGCACAGCTGCGCCTGCGCCTCCCTTTCGGGCTGAACCAGCTGCTGTGCTGTTCCCATGACCTCACCCTTCCGGCTGCGGAACCCGTGCCCAGAGTGGCGCAACAGCCCCTACCAAAGCGTTTCTTCCAGCCGGGTTGACGCGGAAAAACCTCTCGAATTCAGTGAAAATCAGCGCTACAACCCGCCGAAACACGAGGAGATACCCCATGAGCTTCGCAAAGCCGCTTCCAGCCTATTTCGCCAAACGCTATCACGGCTGGAAAGCGACGTCTTTCGAGGAAAACAAGGCCTGGTATCGCCGCCTTGCCGATGAAGGCCAGCGCCCGCGCGCGATGATCATTTCCTGCTGTGACAGCCGGGTGCATGTCACCTCGATCTTCGGCGCGGATCAGGGCGAATTCTTCATCCACCGCAACATCGCCAACCTCGTGCCGCCCTATGAGCCCGATGGCGAGGCGCATGGCACCTCGGCAGCCGTGGAATATGCCGTCACCGCGCTGAACGTGGCGCATATCCTCGTGCTCGGCCATTCGAGCTGCGGCGGCGTGAAGGGCTGCCACGACATGTGCTCGGGCCAAGCGCCGGAACTGGAGGAGAAAAGCAGCTTCGTGGGCCGCTGGATGGACATCCTGCGCCCGGGCTATGAACGCGTGGCCGGGATCGCCGACGAGGAGGAGCGCACGCGGGCGCTTGAGAAGGAGGCGGTGCTCGTCTCGATCGAAAACCTGATGACCTTCCCTTTCGTCAAGGAAGCCGTGGAAGACGAACGCCTCGCCCTGCACGGGCTCTGGCATGATATCGGCAACGGCGCGCTGGAAGAATACCGGGGCACCGCCGAGGGCTTCGTCGCCCTCTGAACGGAGCAGGTGTCAACGGCGGCGCTTGGGGCGGGCGCGGGCAAAATCCGTCAGCTCCCGCTCAAAGAGGCGCGAAAGCTCTTCCCGCGTCGCCGGGCCGTCGGCGTAGCCAGACCGTTTGCGGGTGATCCCGAGCGCGGCGAGCAGGGCGGGCATTGAAGGCAGCGTAGGCACAGCGGTCCGCAGCCGCCAGCGCTGGCCCTTGGGCAGCTTCGGGCTGTAGGGCGCGGCGGGCATGTTGGCCGCCGAGTAAGCGTAGCCAGACTGTGGCATGGTGTGGCGCGCGGCCGTTTCCATGCCTTGGCCGGGATCCAGCATGCTGGGTGGCATCGGGGCGGGCGCGGGGCCTGCGGGGCGAACAGATACATATAACATCGTCAACTCATACACTTGCAATTGAGGCACATTTCGGGCCGCATTCGAGGCGTATTCTTGGCAGAGCCACTGGCTGCGGGTGGCCGGGGAACGCCCCCAGCGTGCCGTGCTCAGCATCTTATGGCCTTCGCTTCCCCGGCAGAACCGGGGCTTTGGAAGGGGGCCTTACCTCTTCCGGATAGGACAAGGGCCAATGGCGCTCTGCCGTTGCCCGGCTTGTCTGACTCGTCCTTAACAATCGCTGAACGCAGGGCCCTGAGCCCCAGCGTGATGCCGATTTAGCGCGGATTTACGCATGAAAAAGGGGGCACTGGCCCCCTTCCCCGTTATCCATCAATGTAGGCTGACATTAGCCCTTCTTCAAGATCTCGCGGCCGTAGAGCTCGGCGATCTGCACTGCGTTCAGCGCCGCACCCTTGCGCAGGTTGTCGGAGACGCACCACAGGTTCAGCCCGTTCTCAACGGTGCCGTCCTGACGGATCCGGCTGATGAAGGTCGCGAAGTCGCCGACGCATTCCACCGGCGTCACGTAGCCGCCGTCCTCGCGCTTGTCGATCACCATGATGCCCGGTGCTTCGCGCAGGATATCGCGGGCCTCATCCTCGTCGAGGAACTCCTCGAACTCGATGTTGATCGCCTCGGAGTGGCCCACGAAGACCGGCACGCGCACACAGGTGGCCGTGACCTTGATCGCCGGATCGACGATCTTCTTCGTCTCCACGACCATCTTCCACTCTTCCTTGGTGGTGCCGTCTTCCATGAAGACGTCGATGTGCGGGATCACGTTGAAAGCGATCTGCTTGGTGAATTTCGACGGATCACGCTCCTGACCGGGGACATACATGCCCTTGGTCTGATCCCACAGCTCGTCCATCCCCTCTTTGCCCGCGCCGGACACGGACTGGTAGGTGGAGACGACAACGCGCTTGATCTTGGCGCGGTCATGCAGCGGCTTGAGCGCCACCACCATCTGCGCCGTGGAGCAGTTGGGGTTCGCGATGATCATCTTATTGCGGTAGTCATGGACCGCCTGCGGGTTCACCTCCGGCACGATCAGCGGGATTTCCGGATCGTAGCGGTAGAGCGAGGAGTTATCGATCACCAGGCAGCCGGCCTCCGCGGCGCGCGGCGCATAGGTCTTCGTGGCCGAAGAGCCGATCGCGAACAGCGCAATGTCGAAACCGGTGAAATCGAAAGTGTCCAGGTCCTTGGTCTTGAGTGTCTTGTCGCCAAAGCTGACCTCTGTGCCCAGAGACTTGCGCGATGCCAGCGCAACGATCTCATCCACGGGGAACTGGCGCTCGGCCAGGATATTCAGCATTTCGCGGCCCACGTTACCGGTGGCGCCAACGACAGCGACTTTGTAACCCATTAGCAGGGACTCCTTTGAATCAATGTCCGGGAAGGACGCGGCCTCTTAGCGCAAGGGAAGCCCTTTCGCAAGAAATCCGGCATCAAACATGCTGCAACGCGGCGAAATGCGGCCCTCAAGCCGCGATGCGCCGTTGACAGCCGCGCCCCCATGCCCCATATGCCGCCACAGGATCGGCTGCCGCGTGAGCAGCCCGCCGCTGTTGATGTCGGCACTCCGCCCGCCCAAGCGCCCCGGGCACTCCTCCATAAGGGCGCCTTCCCAAGTTCCCAATTCACGCGGGGTTCTGACGGTTCGATCGGCCTGCCGCCGCATGATGCGGCCGGGTGAGGATCGCAACCGCAACCGACACGCGGCACCCGCGCCAAAGGCGCAGCGGGTGCATTTCGTTCATTTGCCGGGCACGCATGTGGCGTGCCGGAAAGGAAGGTCTTCGTGACCACGTTTAAAGAGCTGGGCCTCGAGCCCAAGCTGCTCGCCGCCATCGAGGCTGCGGGCTACGATCAACCCACCCCGATTCAGGCACAGGCCATTCCCCATGTGCTCAACGGCCATGACGTGATGGGCCTCGCCCAGACAGGCACCGGCAAAACCGCCGCCTTCGGCCTGCCGCTGGTAAACCACCTGCTGGGCCAGTTCGGCAAGCCCGAGCCCAAAACCGTGAAAGCGCTGGTGCTGGCCCCGACGCGCGAGCTGGTGAACCAGATCGCCGAGAACCTGAAAACCTACGTGCAGGGCACGCCGCTGAAAGTGCACACTGTTGTCGGCGGCGCTTCGATCAACAAGCAGATCCAGTTCCTGTCGCGCGGCACCGACATCCTCGTCGCCACACCGGGCCGGCTGATCGACCTGACCGACCGCAAGGCGGTGCGCCTCGATACGGCGCATTTCCTCGTGCTCGATGAGGCAGACCAGATGCTCGATCTCGGCTTCATTCACGCGCTGCGCAAGATCGCGCCGATGCTGGCCAAGGAACGGCAGACAATGCTGTTCTCCGCCACCATGCCCAAGCAGATGGAAGAGCTGAGCCAGGCCTATCTCGACCGCCCTAAAAAGGTGCAGGTCAACCCGCCGGGCATGGCCGCCGAGAAGATCGACCAGAGTCTGCATTTCGTTGGCTCCAAGGGCAAATACGACCTCCTGAAAGAGATGCTGGACGGCCACCCCGAAGAGCTGGCGCTCGTCTTCTGCCGCACCAAACACGGGGCCGAGAAGCTGAAAAAGCACCTCGAAGATCGCGGCTACCCGGCAGAGTCGATCCATGGCAACAAGAGCCAGGGCCAGCGCGATCGTGCCATCCGCTCCTTCCGGGACGGCCACGCCCGCATCCTCGTCGCCACCGATGTGGCCGCCCGCGGAATCGACATCCCCGGCGTGCGCTTCGTCTACAACTACGAGCTGCCGGAAGTGCCGGAAAACTACGTCCACCGCATCGGCCGCACCGCGCGCGCCGGCAAGGCGGGCAAGGCTGTCTCGCTGGTGGGCGGCGCTGAACTGGGCCGCCTGAAAGACATCGAGAAGCTGATGAAGCGCTCGATCGAGGTCGCCGGTGGCGAACGCCCCGAAGAAGAAGACGCCCCCTCCAAGGGCCGTGGCCGCGGCGGCCACCGCCGCGGTGGCAAGCCGGGCTTCGCGAAATCCGCCGGCAAATCGGCTGGCGCCAACGCCCAAGGCAGACCGCAGCGCAAACGCCGCCAGAAACGCCGCGCGGCCTAAGTCTCAAGACTCAAAAAGGGCGGCCCCAACAGGCCGCCCTTTCTCTTTGCCCCATTCATCTTGGCAAAAATATCCCGGGGGAGTCGCCGCAGGCGACGGGGGCAGAGCCCCCTCACCCTATCTGAACAGCAGGATCGGCACGTGGCAGGAGCGGATCATCTCGCTCGTGGTGGAGCCGATGATCAGGCTGCGCAGCCGGGAGGCCGAATAGGCCCCCATCATCAGAAGATCCGCTTCCAGCGCCTTCACCTGTTCGGTGATCACTGTCTTCGGGTTGCCAGTCGCGATCTCGCTGCGCACTGTATAGCCCGCGCCCTTCAGCATCGCCTCGGCGCCCTCGATCGCGCGCCGCGCCTTGGTTTCCTCTTCGCCCACGTTCAGCAACACGGCCTCAAGCCCGCCGAACACGTCGGAGCGCGCGATGTGATCCACCGCGCGCATGGCGGCGGCGGAGCCGTCATAGGCAATCAGGAACCGTTCCACGGGCTTGAACGCCCGCGAGGCCACGAGCACCGGGATCTTGCTGGCGCGCACCACGCGCTCAAGATTGCTGCCCAGATGCCCCTTGGCGAAATCCGCGCCCTCGCCGCGCTTGCCGACCACGATCAGATCCGCGCCTTCCTCGGCGGCCGTGGCTTCTTCCACCAGATCGCCGTGGCGCAGCCGTGTCGTCACGGCCTCCACACCAGCAGCCCGGATCCGCGCCTCGGCATCCTCCAGAATGGCCCGCCCGCGCTTTTGCGCGAGCTTGGCCTTGGCGATGTCGAGCTCGGCGAGCTCCTCCATCAGCTTGCTGCGCGCGCCGAGCCCGATGTTGCCCGACAGGTTGCTCTGCGCGCCCTCACGACGGCCCAGCACATGCAGCACCTCGACCGAGCTGCCCTTGCGCCTCGCCACCCAGGCGGCGTAATCGCAGACGCTTTCCGAATAGGTGGAGCCATCCACCAATGCGATGATTCTGGACATGCGCCCCTCCCTCAGTGACCCATCAGGCGCTCGAGCGCGCCGGGCTTGTCATGTTCGGCCAGACGCCCCATGAGGGTCTCGCTGGCCTCGTTCATGCCGATGATGCTCACATCCGCGCCTTCGCGGCGGAACTTCAGCACCACCATATCAATCGCGGAGATCGCGGAAATATCCCAGATATGGGCGCGGCTCACGTCGATCACCACCTCGTCCAGCGCTTCGTTGAAATCGAAAGCGTCAGCGATGTCAGGTGCTGTCGCGAAGAACAGCTGCCCTTCCACGGTGTAGGTGCGCTTGCGGCCATCCGGCGCCAGTACGCTTTTGATGCGGAACACAGCGGCAATCTTCCAGGCAAAGAAGATGCCCGAGAGCAGAACGCCCGTCAGCACACCGATGGCGAGGTTGTGGGAGAAGACGGTGACCACCACCGTCGCCACCATCACGATGGAAGAAGGGCGCGGGTGCTCTTTCAGGTTCTTCAGGGAAGACCACGAGAAGGTGCCGACAGAGACCATGATCATGATCGAGACCAGCGCGGGCATCGGGATCTGGGCCACCAGATCGCCCAGCCCGACGATCAGGATCAGCAGGAACACGCCCGCCGCAAAGCAGGAAAGCCGCCCGCGGCCACCAGATTTCACGTTGATCATGGATTGCCCGATCATCGCACAGCCCGCCATGCCGCCAATAAAGCCGGTGGCGGTGTTGGCCAGCCCCTGCCCGATACATTCGCGGTTCTTGTCGGATTTCGTATCCGTCAGATCATCCACCAGCTGCGCCGTCATCAGGCTTTCCAAGAGGCCCACCACGGCAATCGCGGCGGAAACAGGCAGGATGATGCGCAGGGTTTCGAGGTTCAGCGGAATATCCGGGATCAGGAACACCGGCAGCGTATCCGGCAATTCGCCCATATCGCCTACGGTGCGCACGTCGAGCCCCAGCACCATGGCGAGCGTCGTCAGAACGATGATCGTCACCAGCGGGCTGGGGATCGCCTTGGTGAGCAGCGGGAAGAGGTAGATGATCGCGAGGCCTGCCGCGATCATGATCCACGTCAGCAGGGTGACGCCCTCGTTGCGGATGTCCATTTCGGGCAACTGCGCGAGGAAAATCAGAATCGCTAGCGCGTTCACGAAGCCCGTCATCACCGATTTCGAGACAAAGCGCATCACGTTGCCGAGCTTCAGCATGCCGCAGACGATTTGCAACAGCCCCGCCAGCACGGTGGCGGCCAGCAGGTATTGCAGCCCGTGATCCTTCACCAGCGTCACCATCAGCACCGCCGTGGCCGCCGTAGCCGCCGAGATCATGCCGGGCCTGCCGCCTGCGATGGCGGTGATCACGGCAATCGAGAAGGAGGCGTAGAGGCCGATCTTCGGATCCACCCCGGCGATGATCGAGAAGGCGATAGCCTCGGGGATGAGGGCCAGCGCCACAACGAGGCCGGCCAGAAGGTCGGCGCGGATGTTGCCGAGCCAATCTTGGCGGAGCGTTGAAAGTGTGTCTGCTTTCACAGGAAATCTCCATTGGGTCTGGAGCGTCTCAGGCGCGCGGGGCACCCGTCCGGTTCGCGTGTTTCGCGCCCGCGTTTACCGGCGTGAGCGCTCACAGGCCACCCCCGCAGGCCTTTTGCAGGTGCAGAAATGCCGCGCATTGGCCGGAATGCCACGTTTTGCGCCCTTCCCACCCAAGGCTGCGGGCTTTTCGCTGTGAATATCGATGCGCCTGCCTATGGTGCGCCCAAGATCAGTTGCAGGAGTTTACCATGTCGCGCGTTGCTTTCGTCACCGGGTCCGCCGGGTTCATCGGGTTCCACACCTGCAAGCGCCTGCTGGCCGATGGGTTCACCGTGATCGGGCTCGACGCGATGACGGATTACTACGACGTGTCGCTCAAGCACCGCCGCCACGCCATGCTGCTGCAGACGCCCGGCTTCACCGCCATCGAGAAACGGCTGGAAGAGCCCGGCGCGCTGATGGAGATCTTCGCCACCCACAAACCCGACGTGGTGATCCACCTCGCCGCGCAGGCCGGTGTGCGCTATTCGATCGTTGCGCCGCGCTCCTATGTGGAGGCCAACCTCGTGGGCACCTTCGAGCTGCTCGAAGCCGCCCGCGCCCATCCGCCCGCGCATATGCTGCTGGCCTCGACCTCGTCCGTGTTCGGGGCCAACACCGATATGCCCTACGCGGAAACCGACAAGGCCGATCTGCAGATGTCCTTCTACGCGGCCACCAAGAAGTCCACCGAGGCGATGGCCCATTCCTACGCGCATCTCTACGGGCTGCCGACCACCATGTTCCGCTTCTTCACCGTCTATGGCCCCTGGGGCCGGCCCGACATGGCGCTGTTCAAATTCACCTCCGCCATCCTGCAGGGCCGCCCGATCGACGTCTACAACCACGGCAATATGCAGCGCGATTTCACCTATATCGACGATCTGGTGGAAGGCATCCGCCGCCTGATCGATATTGCGCCCGAACGCCCGGCTACGGCTGAGGACATCGCGGAAGTCGACAGCCTCTCGCCGGTTGCCCCTTGGCGCGTGGTGAACATCGGCAACGGCGCGCCCAGCGCGCTTGGCACCTTCATCGAGGCCATCGAGGCCGCGCTGGGGCAGGAGGCCGAGAAGAACTACATGGAGATGCAGCCCGGCGACGTGCCCGCCACATGGGCCGACGACAAGCTCTTGCGCCACCTGATCGGGCCGATTCCGCGCACCGAACTCACCGAAGGCGTGAAGGCTTTCGTGGACTGGTACAAAGCCGATTACGCCCCGCAAAACGGCTAAAGCCCGTCGCGAAACCCCGGTTTGGCCCCGTGGGGCGCAGTTTCACACAGATTTCACGGGTTTTGCACCTGCGCCGCATGGACCGTTGCGCGCAACGGAGGTAGAAGCGGGGCGAACCCGCACATTGCCGCCAGAGGAGACGCCCGAACATGGCCAGCAAGCTTGATCAACTGCGCGAAATGACGATCGTCGTTGCCGACACCGGCGACGTCGGCGCCGTCGCCGCGCTGAATCCCGAAGATTGCACCACCAACCCCTCCATCGTGCTGAAAGCCCTGCAGAGCGACGATTTCGCCGAGGCGTTCAAAGCCGCCGTGGCCGCTGGCAAAGGCAAGGACAACGCCGTCACCGCCATCGCCGACGATCTGACGGTGACTGTGGGGGCCGAGCTGTCCAAACTGGTGCCGGGCCGCGTCTCCACCGAAGTGGACGCCCGCCTCTCCTTCGACACCGAGGCCTCCATCGCCAAGGCCCGCGCGATCATCGCAGCCTATGAGGCGCGCGGCATCAAGCGCGATCGCATCCTGATCAAGCTTGCCGCCACATGGGAGGGCATCGAAGCCGCCCGCGTGCTGGAGCAGGAAGACATCCAGTGCAACCTCACGCTGATCTTCGCACAGGCTCAGGCCATCGCCTGCGCCAACGCGGGCGTGTTCCTGATCTCCCCCTTCGTGGGGCGGATCACCGATTGGTACGGCAAGGCGGAAGGCCGCACCTACGGGCCGGAGGAAGATCCGGGCGTGCTCTCCGTGCGGGGCATCTACGATTACTACAAATCCAACGGCATCAAGACGATCGTCATGGGCGCCTCCTTCCGCAACACCGGCCAGATCGAAGCGCTGGCGGGCTGTGACCGGCTGACGATCTCGCCGAACCTGCTGCAGGAACTGGCCGCCGACGAAGGCGCGCTGCCGCGCAAGCTGGATCCGGCCAATGCCACCGGCGTCGCCGAGATCCCGATGACCGAGGCCGATTTCCGCTGGGCCATGAACGAGGACCCGATGGCCACCGAGAAGCTGGCCGAGGGCATCCGCAACTTCAACAAGGACACCGAGAAGCTCTACGGGCTGATCGAAGCCGCGCTGGCCTGACCTAGGTGCGCCAAGGGCGGGGCCCAGCGCCCAAGCCCGCGTGGAAATTCTTGAGCACAAACGGCCCCGTCACATGTGTGACGGGGCCGCTTCTTTAACCGTATGCTGCTGTTCGTCCTTCTTGTTGCGAAGGACCGGGAAGAACTCAAAGCAGAGTCGCTCGTGCTTCCAATTTCATGCCAACCGCAACTTGGTTGCACTTGGGCGTATCATAGCGCGCCACCTTCATTGTGGCACGAGATCGGGCAAGCGGTAGCTGAGGTCGAGCACGTCTTGCGTCGGGGCGTAGAAACGGACCATCGCATAGAAACCGCCCTGCGGCGCGGGAAGCCAGTTTGCCGCCGGGTCCTCCGGCTTTTGATTCGACACCGTGACAGTGACCGAACCGTCCGCATTTTGTATCAGCCCTTCGGTCGCCGGGCTGATGGAATAGCGGTCGATTGGATTGTCAACGAGGTCATAGGTGCCGAGGCTGTACATCGTAAGGGACCAGAAGTCAGTGACGGGCGGAAGCTGGTCCGGTTCGAACGTCATCGTGTAGGTCGTCGCTCCCGAGAGCGGATCGCCGTTCGCATCCTCGAAGAGATCGGCATAGCGGCTGACCTCAGTCGTCGGGTACATTGCCCCAGCCAGCACCATGGCGGCCCTTAAAAGGTAGTCATCGCCGTAATTACCAGCATGGCCCGAGGTGAACGTCGCGCTGCCGACCTTTTCGCCGCGTTCCGGGATGAAGGCCTGCACCCGATCAAACCCGTCTTCCTGAGCGTCGAGAAGCGCGGCGCGTTCCGCTTCAGTCCGGCTTTCCCAGGCAAAGCCTCCGTCTGCGTCGAAACCGATGACCTGAAGCGGGCCAGCCATGAAGGCGATGTCGGACTCCGCGCTCGGTGGATCGTAGGTCAGGACCTTTGAGACTTGCGCGAAGAAGGCAGGATTGCGCTGATCGGCGCCGGTGGCCTCTTCGGAGAAGACAATAACGTCCTCGATCGCCGAAAGTGTTTCTGATGGCAGTGTACGAATTGATCGGCGTTCTCCGGCCAGCCAGTCCGCGAGAGGAAGCGTCAACGTGGCCTCCTGCAAGGCACGCGCCTCGTCCCCTTCAAGGGCCTCGTTTTCAACCCGGATACGGTAAAGAACGTTGACCAGACGTCCTGGCGCGTCCACCCGGGCGAGTTCGACCGGCACATCGCCCTGATACCCAGGTGGGACCAGCACGAAGTCAAAAGGTCCGTCATACTCCGGCGGCGATCCGGACGAGAGGCCGTTGCCGACGTTCTTGAAGTTCCGCCCGTAGATGTCATTCATCTGAAAAACATAGTACCGCTCCCCGAATGCGGGCAGAGACACCACGATGGGTCCGTCGCTCAGATCAAACCACCCATAAGAATAGTAGGTATCGACGTTCGGACCGGACCCCGGCTTGTCACCCGGCTTCAGGAAGCTGCGGGTGTGCACAAGCTGGTTCAGCCCGTCTTCGACAATCGCCATACCGGAGTAATAACGGTACATCGCGACGATCCCGAGACCCCAGACATAGCTTTCCTCGGCGGCGGTTTCGAATTCCGCATCAACCGTCTCGGCTGTCGCCGCCCCGACCGTCAGCATGGCTGTCGCCGATATCGCTCCAATCAAATGTTTGCGCATCAGAAAGCCTCCTCTACTTCCATCCGGTCCCTTGTCTGAAAGGCTACCGTCTAACCGGGATACAATTCCTCGGATCGCCAGCCCGATCGATTTCCCAAGAAGCCTCATCAAGAACCTCCTAAAAAGACTTTCTCAAATCATAGCTCTGCGTTTGATTTCGACTAGGTCACCGCGGCCTACTGTCGGAATGCGAATCCACCCTCGAAGAAATCTTAAGGTGAGAACGCTCGTCAATGCCCCCCTCCCCAGAGATCTTCTGGTGTAACTTTACACTAGCAGCATAGGCTTGGACCAGCGCTCCGCCCTATTGCTTCTGTGCTTAAGTCCAGCTCCTACGGGCGGCCAAAGGTGTTGAGCGCGTTGAGCTTTTCGAGGTTCACGATGGCGTCGAGCATGATGCGGTCGTGGCTCCAGTCCGCCGGTTTCTGGATGCCGATGGCCACCACCAGCAGCGCCGCGCCGAAGAGCAGGGAGAGGTGCCGCAGGTGGCCGAGGCGCCTGTCGTAGCTGCGGTGTTCGAACATCGTCAGCATCCTGTCCCGCAGGCGCTGGCTGGAGCCCGCGCCGAACCATGTGCGGCGCACCTCCACGAGGGTGACCACGGGAAGCTCCATTGGCTGCGCCTGCTGGGAGAAGCCCCGGCGGCAGGCGCGCAGCAGGCAATCGCAATAGGCGCGCAGATCGGTGCCCTTGCGCGTCACCACCTGCTGATCGCAGGCCAGCTCGCGCAGCACTTCCACCTCGCGTTTGAGCAGCTTGAACGCCGGGTTCCAGAAGAACAGCGGCCGCGCGCATTCCAGCAGCACCTCCCATTCCACATCGCGCTGGCGCAGGTGCTGCAGCTCGTGGCGCAGCACCAGCCGCAGATCAGCGGGGCGCGTCAGCAAGCCAGCGGGCAGCACCACGTAGCGGCGGCGCAGGCCGCGGGTGGAGAAAGGCACCGCGAGGTGATCGGAGATCAGCAGCGACACCGAGCCGAACTGACGCCACTCATGGCAGCGCGACAGCGTTGCGCGCAGGCGCAGGATCTGCAGGCCCAGCCGCACCACATAGTAGAGCGCGCCAAGCATGAGCAGAGAGAAGAGCCCGAGCCAGATCGGCGTGTCGCGCAGCAGGAAATGCTCCGTCGCCTGCCCGCGCCACGCCAGCAGGGATTCAAAGGCGCTGGCCTTCATGGCGATATCGCCCTTCAGGTAGCTCGCCACCAGAAGATCGCTCAGGTTCAGCGGATCCCGGGCCAGCCCGAACAGCAGTTTGGCCTTGAGATAGATCAGCACAGCGAGAGGCGTCAGCACCACGGCGAAGGCAATGCCGTTGAGCAGCCGCAGCTTCAGCCCGTAGGCATGGCGCAGCGGGCTTTTGTCTAGCAGGACTTTCAGGCCGAACCAAAGCGCCAGCGCGAGCGCCAGAACGATGTTGATGTCTATGAAAGCTTCAAAGACCGGACGGACCACTTCCATCTTTCATTCTCCTGTCCAACAACGCCCGAAGTTCCTCAAAATCGTCGTCCGACAGTTCGAAATCATCCACCAGCCGCGCCACGAGGGAGGCGGGGGTGTCGTCAAAGAGCTTCTCGGACAGATTTTTCAGGGATTTCGATTGATAAGCGTCCTTGGTCAGGATCGGTTCGTAGATGAACGTCTTGCCCTGCTTCGTGCTTTTCACGAATCCCTTTTTCTCGAGTATGCGCAGGATTGTGGCACCGGATGTGTAGGCCAGGTTGCGTTCCGGCGCGAGGCGCTCAAGCACATCGCGCACGGATCCTTCCCCCAGCTCCCAAAGCTCGGACATGAATTCCAGTTCGACTTCCGTCAGAAACTCGCTGTTCTTCTTCTTTCGCATGTCCTGTGGCCCCAGAAATTCCGGTGCACTCCTCCCTGCGGAGATCAAATACTAAAACTTACGTTTTTCCAAGAGGATTCTCGCCTACACCTTCCAGAAGCAGAAGATCCCCCAGCAGATGCTCACGCCCAGCGGCACCCAAAGCGGCATGCCCACGAGCCCGAGCCACGCAAGGAAGATGTAGACCGTCCCCAGAAGCGTGATGAAGAGCCGATCACCGCGCGTGGTGGTGAGGCCGAGCGCGCCTTTGCGCTCGTCCCCGCCGGGGTGTTTGATCTCGATCACGGTGAGGATCCCCATGGCCGAGAAGATCCCGATGAAGATAAGGGCCGTCGGCCAGGTCCAAGCCATCCAGCTCAGCATTACACCCTCCCCAGGGCAAAGCCCTTGGCAATGTAGTTACGGACAAAATAGATCACGATCGCGCCGGGGATGATGGTGAGCGTCCCGGCGGCGGCCAGAAGCCCCAGCTCGTAGCCCGCCGAGGAGGCGGTTTTCGTCATGGTGGCGGCGATGGGCTTGGCCTCCACGGCGGTGAGCGTCTTGGCGAGCAGCAGTTCGACCCAGCTGAACATGAAGCAGAAGAAGGCCGCCACGCCGACACCGGCCTTGATCGTGGGCAGGAAGATCGAGACGAAGAAGCGCGGGAAGGAGTAGCCGTCCACATAGGCGGTTTCGTCCAGCTCCTTGGGCACGCCCGACATGAAGCCCTCAAGGATCCACACCGCCAGCGGGATGTTGAACAGGCAATGCGCCAGCGCCACGGCGAGGTGGGTGTCAAACAGCCCCACCGCTGAGTAGAGCTGGAAGAAGGGCAGCGCGAACACGGCCGCCGGGGCCATGCGGTTCGTCAGCAACCAGAAGAACAGGTGCTTGTCGCCAAGGAAGGTGTAGCGGCTGAAGGCATAGGCCGCCGGCAGCGCCACGCAGACGGAGATCACCGTGTTCAGCGTCACGTAGATGATCGAGTTGATATAGCCCCAGTACCACGTCGGATCGGTGAAGATCGTCGTGTAGTTCTCCAGCGTGAAGGTCTGGGGGAAGAGCGAAAAGCCCGACAGGATCTCGTTCGTCGTCTTGAAGCTCATCGCCACCAGCCAGTAGATCGGCAGCATGAGAAAGAGGATGTAGAGGATCGGGATCAGGGTACGTTTCTTCATGGTCCTGCCCTTATTTCTGATCGTCTTTGGTCATCAGCGTGTAGAACAGCCAGCTGACCAGAAGCGTGATGGCGAAGTAGATGAGCGACATGGCGGCAGCCGGCCCAAGATCGAACTGCCCCAGCGCGATCTTCACGAGGTCGATCGACAGAAGCGTGGTGGAGTTGCCCGGCCCGCCGCCGGTGAGCACGAAGGGCTCGGTGTAGATGTTGAAGCTGTCCATGAAGCGCAGCAGGATCGCGATGGTGAGCACCTGCTTCATCTTCGGCAGCTGGATGTAGCGAAACACCGACCAGTTGGAGGCGCCGTCGATTTTGGCCGCCTGGTAGTAGGCGTCGGGAATCGAGACCAATCCAGCATAACTCAGCAGAACTACGAGCGAGGTCCAGTGCCAGACATCCATCACGATGATGGTGATCCAGGCCGCCAGCGGATCTTGGGTCATGTTGTAATCAATGCCCAGCGTGTGGTTCAGGAAATAGCCCAGAAGGCCGATGTCGGGCAGCGTGAAGATGTTCCACATCGCGCCCACCACGTTCCACGGGATCAGCATAGGCAGCGCCATCGTCACGAGGCAGACCGGCACCCAGAAGCCCTTCTTGGGCATCGAAAGCGCGATGATCACGCCCAGCGGGATCTCTATGATCAGGATCAAGCCGGTGAAGAGGAACTGCCGCCCCAGCGCCGCGTGGAAGCGCTCGGAGCGCAGGATCTGCTCGAACCAGCCGAGGCCCTCCCAAAAGAAGACGTTGTCGCCGAAGGTTTCCTGCACCGAGTAGTTGACGACGGTCATCATCGGGATCAGCGCGTTGAAGGCCACCAGCAGCAGAACCGGCAGCACGAAGAACCATGCTTTCTGGTTTTCGGTTTTCATCAGGCGGCCCCCCGTGCCTCGGAGGCCAGCCAGCCATCCGCGTAAAAACGTGTCTGTTCCTGCTTGAATTGCATGTGTACCGTGTCGCCCTGCGCGGGCAGATCATGGCTGTGCAGCACCGCCGAAAGCCGTGTGCCATCGCCGGTGATCGCCTCCACCACGGCGCTATGGCCCAGGTCGGCCACCTTGCGCACCTTGCCTGCGATCCCCTCTTGCGAAAGCGTCACGAACTCGGGCCGAATGCCGATTTCCGTGCGGTTGCCGGTTTGCGTTATGCTGCCTTCAAGCGGGACGTTCTGGCCCAAAAAGAACGCCCCGCCATCGCGCACTTCACAGGGAAGGACGTTCATGCCGGGTGAGCCGATGAAATGGCCCACGAATGTATGCGCCGGGCGCTCGAAAAGCTCCACCGGTGTGCCGATCTGCACCACCTCACCCAGCTGCATCACCACCACCTGATCGGCAAAGGTGAGCGCTTCGGTCTGGTCGTGGGTCACGTAGATCATCGTCGCGTTGACGCGCTGGTGCAGCTCCTTGAGCTTGGAGCGCAGCTTCCATTTCAGATGCGGATCGATCACGGTGAGCGGCTCGTCGAACATCACCACGTTCACGTCATCACGCACGAGGCCGCGCCCCATGGAGATCTTCTGCTTGTTGTCCGGCGAAAGCCCCGCCGCGCGCTGGTCGAGCATCTCGGTGACTTCGAGCATCTCGGCAATCTCAGCTACGCGGGCCGCAATGCGCGCAGGCGCAACGCCCCGGTTCTTGAGCGGGAAGGCGAGGTTCTCGCGCACGGTCATCGTGTCGTAGATCACAGGGAACTGGAACACCTGCGCGATGTTGCGCTGATCCGGCGGCAGGTCCGTCACGTCCTGCCCGTCAAAGAGGATGCGCCCTTCCGAAGGCACCAGAAGGCCCGAAATGATGTTGAGCAGGGTCGATTTTCCGCAGCCCGAGGGGCCGAGCAGCGCGTAGGCACCACCATCCTGCCAATCCAGATCGATCTGCTTGAGCGCGTAGTCATCCGGGGATTTCGGGGCGGGCATGTAGCTGTGGCGCAGCTGGGAGAGGGTGATTTTAGCCATTTCAGAGCCTTTCTTCAGGCCACGAGCGCGCCGTCGGGCGCGAAGTAGAAGCATTTGGACGGGTCCATGAAGAACTCATGGTCTTCGCCCACCTTGTAGGGGTGCACGCCCGGCGCGAGGGAAACCCAGCTTTCTGAGCCAAGACTGAAATGCGCGCTGCTTTCCGACCCGCTGAGCTCCGTCACCTGCACCGTCCCTGTGACCGAGACATGGGCGGCGGAATGGCGGATCGGCGAGACATAATGCGGGCGCACGGCGACGGTGTAGTCGCCATCGGCCAGATCGGCGGCCTTGCCCGTCAGCTCCCACTTCACATTGGCGTTCAAGCGGGCCTGAGTGCCTTGCTTGGTGATCGGCGCGGCGTTGATCGGCGGGTTCGAAAAGACACGCGCGGAGGCGAGGTTCTTCGGGTTCCGGTAGATCTCTGCCGTCTTGCCAAATTGCGTCACATGGCCGTCGTGCATCAGAGCGGTATGGCCGCCCAGCAACAGAGCCTCTTCCGGCTCGGATGTGGCATAGACAACCACGGCCCCGCGCCCGGCAAACAGCTCGGGCAGCTGATCGCGCAGCTCCTCGCGCAGCTTGTAGTCGAGGTTGGCCAGCGGCTCATCCAGGAACACGGCGGTGCTTTCCTTGGCGATGGCGCGGGCGAGCGCGCAGCGCTGTTGCTGGCCACCGGAAAGCTCCTGCGGGCGGCGGTTCAGCATCGGCTCGAGCTGCAGGATCTTCGCCGCTTCTTCCACACGCCCCGCGATCTCGGATTTCGCCATGCCGGCGATCTTCAGCGGCGAGGCGATGTTGTCGTAGACGCTCATATGCGGGTAGTTCACGAAGAACTGGTGCACGAGGCTGATGTTGCGTTTCTGCGGGGTGAGCTTGGTGACATCCTGCCCGTTGATCAGGATCTCTCCGCTCGCGGCACGGTCCAGCCCCGCCATGAGCTTGATCAGGGAAGTCTTGCCAGCCCCGGTTTCGCCCAGAAGCACGTTGAAGTGCCCGGTTTCGAGCCTGAGGGAGACGGGCTTGATGTGCTCCACCCCTCCGACGCTCTTGGTTACGTGTCTCAGTTCAACTGTCATCTGTGGCCATATCTGTTCCGGCGAAGCGCCGCAGGGCCGGCGGCTTTTCGGTGTGATCTGGGAAAGTGGCCGGGGCCATGCAGGGCCCCGGCCGATGTGTCGGCCCGCCAAAAAGGCGGACCCGACGGGGAGGTTATTGCGAGGCCCAGCGGGCAACGAGCTCGTCGTAGTTCACGGTCTCGCCCTGGGGCTTCTCGTTCTCCAGCTTCGCCTTGGCACCGCCTTTGCCGAGCCATTCGGAGGGATCTTTTTCCTCGTTCAGGCGCGGGCCGCAGCCGCCGTAGACATTGGCGCGCTCGTCGGCTTGCTGCATGCGGGCCATGGTGATGTCCATCTCCTCGGCGAGGCGATCCATGGCTTCCTGCGGGGTGAAGGCACCGGAGTTCACGTCACCGATCTGCTGCCACCAAATCTGGGCCAGTTTCGGATAATCCGGCACGTTGATGCCCGTGGGGGACCATGCCACGCGATCCGGGGAGCGGTAGAACTCCACGAGGCCGCCAAGCTTCGGAGCGCGCTCGGAGAAGCTTTCGTGATTCACCGAGGAGTCGCGGATGAAGGTCAGGCCAACATGGGATTTCTTCACGTCCACCGTCTTGGACACAACGAACTGCGCGTAGAGCCAGGCGGCCTTGGCACGATCCAGCGGCGTGGATTTCAGGATCGTCCAGGAGCCCACGTCCTGATAGCCGACCTTCTGGCCTTCTTCCCAATAGGGGCCATGCGGGCTCGGGGCCATGCGCCAAAGCGGGTTGCCGTCGCCATCCACCGTGTTGTTGCCCTCGGACTGCGGCTTCACCATGTCGGCAGTGAAGGCGGTGTACCAGAAGATCTGCTGGGCCACGTTGCCCTGCGCCAGCGCGGGGAGCGACTGGTAGAAGTCATAGGACGCCGCACCCGGAGGAGCGTAATTGCGCAGCCATTCATCCCACTTGCGGATCGCGTAAACCGCCGCCGGGCCGTTCGCGGCACCACCGCGGGAGACAGACGCGCCGGCCGGGTTGCAGGAACCGGCTTCCATCCGGATGCCCCATTCGTCGATCGGCACGCCGTTGGGCTCGCCCTTGGAGCCGGCACCCGCCATGGAGAGCCAGGCGTCCGTCATCCGCCAGCCAAGATCCGGCGCGCGTTTGCCGTAATCCATGTGGCCGTAGATCGTGGTGCCGTCGATTTCCTTCACGTCGTTGGAGAAGAACTCGGCGATGTCCTCATAGGCGGACCAGTTCACCGGGACGCCCAGATCGTAGCCGTATTTCTCCTTGAAGGCGGCCTGCAGATCCTCGCGATCAAACCAGTCCTTGCGGAACCAATAGAGGTTCGCGAACTGCTGGTCGGGCAACTGGTACAGATCGCCGTCCGGGCCGGTGGTGAACTGGGTGCCCATGAAGTCATCCAGATCGAGGCCGGGGTTCGTCACGTCGGCACCGTCGCCGGCCATGAAGTCCGTCAGGTTGTAGGCCAGCTGCAGGCGGGAGTGGGTGCCGATCAGATCGGAGTCGTTGACGTAGGCATCATAGAGATTGCGCTGCGTCTGCATCTGCGTTTGCACCGCCTGCACCACTTCGCCCTCGCCGAGGATCTGGTGGTTCACCTTGATGCCGGTGATGTCCTCGAAGGCCTTGGCGAGTACTTCGGATTCATAGCCATGCGTCGGAATCCCTTCCGAGAGCACGTTGATTTCCATGCCCGAGAACGGCGCGGCGGCGTCGATGAACCACTGCATCTCTGCCAATTGCTCGTCCTTGCTGAGCACCGAGGGCTGGAATTCCTGATCAATCCATTTCTTGGCCGCTTCCACGTCGGCAAAAGCCGCCGGCGACCCCGCAACAACGGCAGACGCCGCCACTGCGGAGAGCAGATACTTGCGCATCCTGTCTCCTCCCATTGTGTTGTAACGCCGGAGTGTAACCGGCAGGCACAATTCGGCACAGAGGGGGGCTTTGTGTCAAACTAAAAAGTTAGTAGAGCACTAGAGCTGCATGTAAGTATTTGCTTTAAAGGTTAATTTTTGTACTAAAAAATTAGTTTCAAGCTGATTTCAGCACCCCCACCTAGAAGGCTTTGTAGGTTTGCGTGGTGTAGGTGCGCTCGATCCCGTCGATGTCCAGCAGGTGACCGTTGATGTATTTCCCAACGTCCTGGCCTTCCGGCACATAGAGCTTCATCAGCAGATCATACTGCCCGGAGGTGGAATAGAGCTCTGAGTGGATTTCCTTCAGCGCGATGGCTTCGGCCACCTTGTAGGTCGTCCCGGGGCGGCACTGGATCTGGATGAAAAGGCAGCTCATGCGGCTCTCCCGTCTTGCAAAGGCTTGCCGCAAGTGTTCGCGCAACTGCGCAGCGCGCACAACAGCGAAATGAACGCTGTCCGAAGGATCATGCTGTCGGGAGGTTCAGTGGTGAGCCGTGCAGGATTCGAACCTGCGACCCACTGATTAAAAGTCAGTTGCTCTACCAACTGAGCTAACGGCCCACTCTGTGAGGGCGGCTTCTAAGCATGTGGTCCGGGGGGGTCAAGCGGATTCGGGGGATTATTTTCGCCATCTGGTAAATTTTTTCCGCGCGCCTTATATCGCAGCTCATGCGCGACGCAGCCTCCTCCGAATCCCTGACGTTCATGAAAATGCACGGGTTGGGCAATGACTTCGTGGTCCTCGACTCACGGGGGCGGGAGGCTGTTGTCACCGAAAGCCTCGCGCGCGGGCTGGGCGATCGCCACCGGGGCGTGGGCTTTGATCAGCTGGCCGAGATCCGCAGCAGCGACGTGGCCGACATCGATCTGGATTTCTGGAACAGCGACGGCAGCCGCGCCGGGGCCTGTGGCAATGCCACCCGCTGCGTGGCGCAATACATGATGGATCAACTTGGGCAGGACAGCCTGACAATCCGCACCAGCCGGGGCCTTCTGCGCGCCGAACGCGCCGCCGCCGGGCAGGTGGCCGTCAACATGGGCCATCCGCAGCTTGACTGGGCCGAGGTGCCGCTCGCGCACGAAACCGACACGCTGCAACTGCCACTCGCGGGCGATCCCGTCGCCGTGGGCATGGGCAACCCCCATTGCGTGTTCTTCGTGGAGGATGCCGAGGCGGTGGATGTGGCCAAGGTCGGCGCGCGTTTCGAAACAGATCCGCTCTTCCCGCAGGCCACCAACGTGGAATTTGCCGAGGTGCGCAATGACGGCGAGATCCGCATGCGCGTCTGGGAGCGCGGCACCGGCATCACGCTGGCCTGCGGCTCCGGCGCCTGTGCCACTGCCGTGGCCGCCCACCGGCGCGGCCTCACCGGTCGCACCGTCCGCATGGAAGTGGACGGCGGCTGGCTGCTGCTGGACTGGCGCGAGGATGGGGTTTGGATGACAGGCCCCACCGCCCATGTGTTCGACGCCACGCTCTCGCGCGCCTTTCTGGAGGCCCTGTGAGATGGCCGCCAAGCCCCCTGTCTTCGCGACGCTTGGCTGTCGCCTGAACGCCTATGAAACCGAGGCTATGAAGGCCCTCTCGGCTGAAGCCGGGGTCGAGAACGCCGTGGTGGTGAACACCTGTGCCGTCACAGCGGAAGCCGTGCGCAAGGCGCGGCAGGAAATCCGCAAGCTGCGCCGCGAAAACCCGGACGCCAAGCTCATCGTCACCGGCTGCGCGGCGCAAACAGAGCCAGACACCTTCGCCAGCATGGATGAAGTCGATCTCGTCGTCGGCAACACCGAAAAGATGCAGCCAGCCACCTGGGAAAGCCTGAAAGGACCCGATTTCGTCGGCGAGACGGAGAAGGTGCAGGTGGATGACATCATGAGCGTCACCGAGACCGCCGGGCACCTGATCGACGGCTTCGGCACCCGCTCGCGCGCCTATGTGCAGGTGCAGAACGGCTGTGATCACCGCTGCACCTTCTGCATCATCCCCTACGGAAGGGGCAATTCGCGCTCGGTGCCTGCGGGCGTCGTGGTGGATCAGATCAAGCGGCTGGTGCAGAAGGGCTTCAACGAGGTGGTGCTTACCGGTGTCGATCTCACCAGCTGGGGCGCGGATCTGCCCGCGCAGCCCAAGCTGGGCGATCTAGTGATGCGCATCCTGAAGCTGGTGCCCGATCTGCCGCGCCTGCGCATTTCCTCCATCGACTCGATCGAGGTGGACGAGAACCTCATGCAGGCCATCGCCACCGAGCCGCGCCTGATGCCGCATCTGCACCTCAGCCTGCAGCATGGCGACGATCTGATCCTCAAGCGCATGAAGCGCCGCCATTTGCGCGATGACGCCATCCGCTTCACCGAAGAGGCGCGCGCCTTGCGCCCGGACATGACCTTCGGCGCCGACATCATCGCAGGCTTCCCGACCGAAACCGAAGACC